>NZ_JBJURH010000002.1:0-525813 GCF_046098215.1 Streptomyces sp. Da 82-17 | reverse complement strand
GTCGGCCGTACCTCCGTCGACCCCCACGCCCCCGCCCCCGTCGGCCGTACCTCCGCCGACCCCGCCCCCGGCAACCTTCGTACGCGGCTGACGAGTTTTGTCGGGCGGGAAGGGGACATCGAGGTGATTCGGGGGGACCTCGGGCGGGCTCGGCTTGTGACGTTGCTCGGGCCCGGGGGTGCCGGGAAGACGCGGCTCTCGCAGGAGGCGGCCGAGGGGCTCGCCGTGGCCGACGGGGTGTGGCTGGCGGAGCTCGCGCCGGTCGACGCGGCGGCCGATCCGGACGCCGTGCCCGAGGCCGTGCTGAACGCGCTCGGCGGTCGCCGTACCGTCCTGTACGGCATGGGCGCCGAGGAGCTGCGCGCCGCCGACCAGGGCGGCGGGGACCCCCTCGTGCGGCTCGCCGAGCACTGCGCGCCGCGCCGCATGCTGTTGCTGCTCGACAACTGCGAGCACGTCGTGGAGTCCGCCGCCCGCACCGTCGAGCATCTGCTCGCCCACTGCCCCGGCCTCACCGTGCTCGCCACCAGCCGCGAACCCCTCGGCGTGCCGGGCGAGTTGGTGCGGCCCGTCGAGCCGCTGCCCGAGCCCGTCGCGTTGCGGCTGCTCGCCGACCGGGGCGCCGCCGCCCGGCCCGGGTTCCGCGTCGAGGACGACCCGGAGGCCTGCGCCGAGATCTGCCGGCGCCTCGACGGCCTGCCGCTCGCCGTGGAGCTCGCCGCCGCCCGGCTCCGCTCGCTCACGCCGCGGCAGATCGCCGACCGGCTCGACGACCGGTTCCGGCTGCTCACCTCCGGCAGCCGTACGGTGCTGCCCCGGCAGCAGACCCTGCGCGCCGTCGTCGACTGGTCCTGGGAGCTGCTCGACGCGCGCGAGCGGGCCGTCCTCCAGCGACTCTCGGTGTTCGCGGGCGGCTGCGAACTCGACGCCGCCGAGGAGGTGTGCGGGGGCGCGCCCACCGGCTCCGAACCGGCCGGCGGCGAGCCCGCCTGCACGCTCGACCTGCACGTGGACCGCCGCGACGTCGCCGACCTCATCGGCTCCCTCGTCGACAAGTCCCTCGTCGTGGCGGCCCCTTCCGACTCGGGGGCGATGCGCTACCGGCTCCTCGAAACCGTCGCCGAATACGCGGGCGCCCACCTCGACGCCGCCGGCGACCGCCCCGCCGCCGAGCGGGCACACCTCGTCCACTACCGCGAACTCGCCCGCCGAGCCGACCCCGAACTGCGCGGAGCCGGGCAGAAGCAGGCCATCGCCCGCATCGAGCGCGAGTACGAGAACCTGCGCACCGCGCTGCGCCGGGCCATGGACGCGGGCGACGAGCAGGAGGGCCTCAGCCTGGTGCTCTCGCTGTGCTGGTACTGGCAGATGCGTGACCTGCGCAGCGAGTCCCGGCACTGGTCGGCCGCCGTGTCCGCGCTCGGCCCCGACCCGTTCGCCGAACCCGTGCAGCCCGCGCCGCCGCTCACCGAACGGTGCACGGCGAAGCCGCCGCCGATGGCGCCCGACCAGCTCCAGGAGGCGCGGCGCGGGGCCCGCCTGATGCAGATCGCGTCGATGGACCACCGGGCCGACGGCTGGAACCGCCCCGAGCACGAGCAGCGCCTGCAGGGCATCGTCGCCGCGTACCGGCCGGGCCTGCCGCAGACCTGCTGGAGCCCCGGCGCGTTCTGGGTGTTCGCGGTGCTCCTCACCGGCAGGCCCGACGACCTGCGGCAGCTCCTCGACCAGAACGTGCAGACCTGCCGTACGCACGGCTTCCGCTGGGAGCTCGCGTCGACGCTGCAGCTGCGCGCCAACGTCCTGGCCAACCGCAGCGCCTGGGGCGGGGACGCCGACCGCGACGCGACCGAGGCGCTCGCCCTGTTCACCGAGCTCGGCGACTCCTGGGGCGCCGCCGAGGCACTGTCGGCGCGCGGCGAGGCCTGGGAGCGGCGCGGCGAACTCGCCCACGCGGAACGGGACTTCGCGGCCGCCGTCGCCCACGCGGAGGCCATCGGCGCGGCCACCCAGGTGGCGGTGCTGCGGGTGCGGCTCGCCGGGATCATGCTGGAGACGGGGCAGGCGGAGCGGGGCGAGGAGATCCTGTGGGAGATCCTCCGCGAGGCCGGCGACACCTTCTCCGAGGCCGTGCCCGCGGCCCGTATCCACCTCGCGGGCCGCCTCGGCGACACCGGCCGCAGGGACGCGGCGCGCGAACAGCTCGACCTGCTGTGGGAGCAGTACTTCTCCGGGCCCGCCGTGATGTTCAAGGGCGTCCTGCACGGCATCTACGGCTGGCTCGACATCCTCGACGGCCGCTACGAGCAGGCGTACGAGCACGGCGCCGCCGCGTTCCGCTGGTCCCAGGACCCGGTGGCCGTGATGATCGCCCCGCACATGCCGTCCATCCAACTCGGCCTCTGCGCCTGGGCGTCGACCGGCGGCGGGGACCGCGAAGCGGCGTACCGCGGGGCCCGGATGCTCGGCGCCGCCGACGCCCTGCTGCCGCCGGGCCACCGCCCCGCCCGCCAGGAGCGCGCCCAACGCGACGCCGCCGAGCGGGCCGTACGGGAGATCCTGGGCGACGAGGCGTACGCGCGCGGGTACGCGGAGGGCGGCGGACTCTCCCTGGAGGAGGCCGCCGCCCTGATCTGATCCGAGGGCGACAAATGGGGCGGCGCGAAGCGCCTCGTTGAGGGGCGGTGGTCGGGCCGGCGGGCGGGATCAGCTCTTGTTGTTGAACTTGTGGACGGCGATCGGGGCCATGATCACCGTGAGGCCGATCGACCAGGCGAGCGTCACCCACAGGCCGTGGGCGATCGGGCCGCCCACCATCAGGCCGCGGGCCGCGTCCGCGAGGCCCGACATCGGGTTGTAGCGCGTGAACGCCTCCAGCCAGCCCGGCATCGACGCGGTCGGCGCGAAGATCGACGAGCCGAACTGCAGCGGCATCATCACGAGGAACCCCATGGCCTGCACGGACTGGGCGCTCTTCATGGTCACGCCGAGCGTCAGGAAGATCCACATCACGCCGAAGCCGAACAGGGCGCCGAGGCCGACGGCCGCGAACAGGCCGCTCCAGCTCACGATGTCGAAGCCGACGAGGACGCCCACGATCAGCAGCACGGTCGTGGCGACCAGCATCCGCAGGAGCTCCACGAAGATCTTCGCGACGAGCACCGAGCCGCGGCCGATGGGCAGGGACCGGAAGCGGTCCATGATGCCCTTCTGGAAGTCCTCGTTGAAGCCGGTGCCGACGGCCTGTGCGATGCCCATGCTCATCATCGCGAGCATGCCGGGGATCACGTACTGCACGTACGCGTCCTGGCCGCCGCCGAGGGCCTGGCCGATGGAGCCGCCGAAGACGTACACGAAGAGCAGTGTGAAGACGACCGGCATCAGCAGGGCGTCGAACATCGACTCCGGGTTGTTCCTGATCCACAGCAGGTTGCGGCGGATCAGCGCGCCGGTGTGCCGGGCGTGCGCGCGCAGCCCGATGCGGTCGTCGGCCGGGCCGGGCTGCGGCACGGGCGCGGCGTCGACGGGCGCGGTGGTCGCGGTGGTCATGCGGCGACCTCCTCTCGGATCGGGTCGGCGTCCTGCGGGGCACTGGCCTTCTGGCCGGTGATGGACAGGAACACCTCGTCCAGGCTGGGCAGTTCGGTGGCGATGTCGGCGAGCGCGTAGCCCCGCTCGGCGAGCGCGCCGACGATCGCGGTGAGCTGCTCGTCGCTCTGCACGGGGACCAGGACCGTGCCGTTCTCGGCGTCCACGGTGGCCGTGGCGAGCCCGGTCAGGCCGGAGGCGTCCAGGTCGGCGGCGAGGGCGCGCAGCTCGGCCGGGTCGGCGGGGCGTACGCGGAGGGTGCGGCCGCCGATCTTCGCCTTCAGCTCGGCGACCCGGCCGCCCGCGATGATCTTGCCGCGGTCGATCACGGTCAGCTCGGACGCCAGCTGCTCGGCCTCCTCCATGTACTGGGTGGTGAGCAGCACGGTCACGCCCTCGCCGACCATCCGCTTCACCTCGTCCCACACCTCGTTGCGGGTGCGCGGGTCGAGGCCGGTGGTCGGCTCGTCCAGGTACAGGACGGCGGGCTGCCCGATCATCGACGCGGCGAGGTCGAGGCGGCGCCGCATGCCCCCGGAGTACGTGGCGGCCGGGCGCTTCGCGGCCTCCGTGAGGGAGAACCGCTCCAGGAGTTCGGCGGCCCGGCGCTTGGCCTCGGAGCGGGACAGGTCGAGGAGCCGGCCGATCATGTACAGGTTCTCGAAGCCGGACAGCTTCTCGTCGACCGAGGCGTACTGGCCGGTCAGGCCGATCTTGCGGCGCAGCTGGCGGGGCTGGCGCAGCACGTCGTACCCGGCGACCGTCGCCGAGCCGGAGTCGGGGGTGATGAGGGTGGAGAGGCAGCGGACGAGGGTCGTCTTGCCCGCGCCGTTCGGGCCGAGCACGCCGAGGACGGTGCCTTCGCGGACGTCCAGGTCCACGCCGTCCAGTGCCTTGGTCTCGCCGTAGTGCTTGACCAGTCCCCGCACCTCTACGGCGTTGCGGCCGTCGCTTGGGTTCTTGTCGGATCGCGTCATGGCACCACCGTGCCGGGGGCTGCCGACAGATCACCGACAGCCCACCGACAGGGTGTTTACGCCCCCGACAGGGCACCGACACGGGGCTCCGCCCCGGACCCCATGGGTCGTTGTTCGGCTTCCCCGCCGTCGTGGCCGGTCGCGCAGTTCCCCGCGCCCCTGTCGGGGCGCGGATTCCCCCACCTCGCTGTGGGCAGGCGTTCCGCAGGGCGGAACGGGTGGGCACAGCGCCACGACGGCGGGTCAGACGAACGACGACCGGTGCTAGTGGAACGCGTGTTCCGGGGCCGGGAACTCTCCGGCCCGGACGTCGTCCGAGAAGGCGCGGGCCGCGTCCCCCATCACCGAGCGCAGCGCAGCGTACTGCTTCACGAAGCGCGGCATCTTGCCCGAGGTGAGGCCCATCATGTCCGTCCACACGAGGACCTGCGCGTCGCAGCCCGCGCCCGCGCCGATGCCGATGGTCGGGATGTGCAGGGAGCGCGTCACCTCGGCGGCGAGCTCCTCCGGGACGAGCTCCAGGACGACGCCGAACGCGCCCGCGTCCTGCGCGGCCTTCGCGTCGCGGAGCAGGCGGTGGGCGTCCTCGTCGCCGCGGCCCTGCACCCGGTAGCCCATGGTGTTCACGGACTGCGGGGTGAGGCCCAGGTGGGACATGACCGGGATGCCCGAGGAGACCAGCAACTCGGTCTGGGCGAGCGACCGTTCGCCGCCCTCCAGCTTCACCGCGCCCACCCCGGCCTCCTTCACGAGCCGGGTCGCCGAGCGCAGCGCCTGCACCGGGCCCTCCTGGTACGAGCCGAACGGCAGGTCGCCGACGATCAGGGCGCGCTTCGTACCGCGGACGACGGCGGCGCTGAGGACGGCCATCTCGTCGAGCGTGACGGGCACCGTGGTCTCGTACCCGAGGTGGCAGTTGCCCGCCGAGTCGCCGACGAGCAGGACGGGGATGCCCGCCTCGTCGAAGACGGACGCGGTCATGGCGTCGTACGCGGTGAGCATCGGCCACTTCTCGCCGCGCTCCTTGGCGGCGGCGAGGTCGCGGACGGTGACACGGCGGCTGGTCACGCCCCCGTACAGCGATGCTCCGGACGTCTTGCTGCGCTCGGGCGTCTGCGCGGCGGCAGGCGTGTGGGCAGCCGGAATCTGCGTCATGACGACGGCTCCTTCAATGTCATCTCGAGGCGCCCTGACGGCGTCCCCGGACCACAGCCATGGTGGCACCCCCGACGGCACCCGCGCCAGGGGAGTGCGGCCGGGGCTGGTGGTCCCGAACGTGCGCGTTTTGTCACAGACGCCGTTGAGCTGCGCCGACGCGGAACTCCGCACGGCCCCCTGTCGTCCTCGACCACGTACGGCCGTCGTGACGGCGGCGGGTAGAGGGCTGCACCTCATCCCCTAGGGTCTGGGGGCGGACGGTGTGCACGGCAGGCAGTGAGGCGACGGTATGGCGCAGGCGTACAGGGCGGAGACGGGGAACCGAAGCTCGGGGAGCGGGCGTTCCGGGTCCCGGCTGCGCCGCCTGGGCGGGGGCTGGCGCGGGGACCGCGGGATCTGGCGGCGCGGCCTCATCCTCGGCTTCCTCGCGGTGCTGCTCGCCCTGGTGATGCTGCTGCACGCGCACATCCCCAACGCGGTCGGCAACCTCGGCAGCCTCATCGAGACGTTCCTGCCGTGGCTCGGCCTCGGCGTGCCGCTGCTGCTCCTGCTCGCGCTCGCGCGGAAGTCGGCCACCGCCCTGGTCGCGGTCGTGCTGCCCGCCGCGGTGTGGGTGAACCTCTTCGGCGGGCTCGTCACCGACAAGTCCGGCTCGGGCGGCGACCTGACCGTCGTCACGCACAACGTCAACGCCGAGAACGCCGACCCGGAGGGCACCGCCCGCAAGCTCGCCGAGTCCGGGGCGGACGTGGTGGCCCTGGAGGAGCTGACCCAGGAGGCGCTGCCCGCGTACCGGAAGGCGATGGGGGAGACGTACCGCTACCACTCTGTGGAAGGCACCGTCGGCCTGTGGAGCAAGCTGCCGATGAGCGACAGCCGGCCCGTCGACATCAAGATGGGCTGGACCCGCGCGCTGCGCGCCACCGTGACGACCCCGAAGGGCGACGTCGCCGTGTACGTCGCGCACCTGCCCTCCGTGCGGGTCAAGGCCGACGCCGGGTTCACGGCCGGACAGCGGGACAACAGCGCGGAGGCGCTCGGCGTCGCCATCCGGGACGAGCCGGTCGAGAAGGTCGTGCTGCTCGGCGACCTCAACGGCACGATGAACGACCGCGCCCTGTCCCCGGTCACCTCGCAGCTGCGCTCCACGCAGGGCGCTGCGGGCGACGGCTTCGGCTTCAGCTGGCCGGCGGCGTTCCCGATGGCGCGGATCGACCAGATCATGGTGCGCGACGTGGAACCCGAGGCGTCCTGGACCCTCCCGGACACGGGCAGCGACCACCTGCCGCTGGCGGCGCGGGTCACGCTGTGAGGACTGTCATCCGGCGTTAACGGGGCCCTCATCCCGCGGAATACAACGGCTGGGAGACTTTGTTCCGTACGAGAACTTAAGTGCGTGAACTTAGGTGCGTGAACGAGTACGTGAACGTGAGTGCGTGAACGTACCTCCTGCCAGTTGTGAAGGGTCTCCCATGCCTGTGGCGCTGCTAGCGCTCGCCGTCTCCGCCTTCGGGATCGGCACCACCGAGTTCGTGATGATGGGCCTGCTGCCCAACGTCGCGGCCGACCTGGGCACTTCGGTCCCCACCGCCGGATATCTCGTCTCCGCGTACGCGATCGGCGTCGTCGTCGGTGCCCCGCTGCTCACCGCCTTCGGCTCGCGCGTGCCGCGGAAGAAGATGCTGGTGCTGCTCATGGCGGTCTTCACGATCGGCAACCTCGCCTCCGCCCTCGCCCCCACCTTCGGCCTGCTCGCCGCCGGCCGGGTCCTCGCCGGGCTGCCGCACGGCGCGTTCTTCGGCGTCGGCGCGGTGGTCGCCGCACGGCTCGTACGGGAGGGGCGCGAGGCGCGGGCGGTCGCGACGATGTTCCTCGGCCTGACCGTCGCCAACATCGTCGGCGTGCCCGCCGCGACGCTGCTCGGCCAGCACCTCGGCTGGCGCGCGACGTTCCTGGTCGTCGCCGCGATCGGGCTGCTCGCCATGGCCGCGCTCGCCCGGCTCGTGCCGTACGTGCCGCTCGACGAGGGGCAGAACCTGCGGCGGGAGCTGCGGGCGCTCGGCGACCGGCAGGTCCTGCTCGGCCTGCTCACCGCGGTGTTCGGCTTCGCCGGGGTGTTCGCCGTCTACTCGTACCTGGCGTCGATGACCACCGAGGTCATGCGGATGTCGGAGTCCTCGGTGACGCTGGTGCTCGCGCTGTTCGGCATCGGCATGACGCTCGGCGCGCTGGTCGCCGGGCCGCTCACGGACCGCGCGCTGCGGCCCACGCTGTACGGGTCCCTCGGCGCCCTCGCCGTGGTGCTGCTCGCCTTCGACTACACGGTGCACGTGCGGTGGGCGGCGCTCGTCACGGTCGTCGTGCTCGGTGCGGTGGGGTTCATGACGACCACGCCGCTGCAGATGCTGGTCATGCGCAAGGCCGCGCACGCGCCGACGCTGGCGTCGGCCTCCAACCACTCGGCGTTCAACCTCGCCAACGCGGGCGGGGCGTGGGCCGGCGGCGCGGCGATCGCGGCGGGCTGGGGCTGGATGTCGCCGACGCTGGTGGGGGCGGGGCTTGCGGTGGTCGGCCTGTCCATCGCCGTGGTCGCCGGTCTCCTCGACCGGGGTACGAGCCCGTCCCGGGTCGTCGCGGGGGGTGGGGCGACGGTGCCGGAGCAGGAGCGGGTGGGCTGAGGGAGGTTTCCTCCCCACCCCGCCCCTTCCCGAGAGCCTCCGGCGGTGTTCGTTCGGCTTTCCCGCCGTCGTGGTCGCTCGCGCAGTTCCCCGCGCCCCTGGACAGGGGCGCGGGGAACTGCGCGATCAGCTGCAGCGGCGCCACAGTCGGACGACGACCTGGGGGTCAGGTCAGTTCCCGCCAGCGGTTCGTGATCGGGAGCCGCCGGTCCTTGCCGAACCCCTTCGCCGAGATCTTCGTACCCGGCGGGTACTGCCGCCGCTTGTACTCCGCCCCGTCGACCAGGCGCAGCACCTTCCCGACCACCTCCGGCTCGTACCCCGCCGCGATGATCTCCTCCGCGCCCTTGTCCCGGTCCACGTACAGGGCCAGGATCCCGTCGAGCACCGGGTAGTCCGGCAGCGAGTCCGTGTCGACCTGGTCCGGGCGGAGCTCGGCGCTCGGGGGCTTGGTGATGGAGTTCTCCGGGATCGGCGGGGTCTGCCCGCGCTCGACCGCCGCCCGGTTGCGCCACTCGGCGAGCCGGAAGATCGCCGTCTTGTAGACGTCCTTGATCGGGCCGTACGCCCCCACCGAGTCGCCGTACAGCGTCGAATACCCCACCGCCAGCTCGGACTTGTTGCCCGGCGCGAGCACGATGTGGCCCTCCTGGTTGGAGACCGCCATCAGCATCGTGCCGCGCAGCCGCGACTGCAGGTTCTCCTCGGCGAGCCCGGTCAGGCCGAGCGAGCCCATGTACGCGTCGAACATCGGCTCGATCGGCACGGTGCGGAAGTTGAGCCCGGTGCGCCGCGCCAGCTCGGCCGCGTCGCCCTTGGAGTGGTCCGAGGAGTACTTCGAGGGCATCGAGATGCCGTACACGTTCTGCGCGCCGAGCGCGTCGCAGGCGATGGCGGCGGTGAGCGCCGAGTCGATGCCGCCGGACAGGCCGATGAGCACGGACCGGAAGCCGTTCTTCGCCGCGTACGCGCGCAGGCCGACGACGAGCGCCGAGTAGATCTCCTCGTCGTCCTCGAGCCGCTCCGCGTACCCGCCCGCGAGCTCCGGCTCGTACGCCGGCAGGGGGTCCTCGGAGAGCACGACGTGGTCGATGCGCAGGCCGTCGTCGACCACCCCGGACGGGGCCGGGCCGGCGGCCGGCAGGTCCAGGTCGAGCAGCACGCTGCCCTCGGCGAACTGCGGGGCGCGCGCGACGACTTCGCCGCTCGCGTCGACCACGATCGAGTCGCCGTCGAAGACCAGCTCGTCCTGCCCGCCGATCATCGCGAGGTACGCCGTGGTGCAGCCGGCCTCCTGGGCGCGCTTGCGCACCAGCTCCAGGCGGGTGTCGTCCTTGTTCTGCTCGTACGGCGAGGCGTTGATGGAGACGAGCAGGCCCGCGCCCGCCGAGCGGGTGGCCGGGACGCGGCCGCCGTCCTGCCAGAGGTCCTCGCAGATGGCGAGCGCGACGTCGACGCCGTGCACGCGGATCACCGGCATGGTGTCGCCGGGCACGAAGTACCGGAACTCGTCGAAGACGCCGTAGTTCGGCAGGTGGTGCTTGGCGAAGGTCAGCGCCACCTCGCCGCGGTGCAGCACGGCCGCGGCGTTCTGCGGGGCGCCCGCGGGCTGGCCGTACTTGGGCTGGGCGGTCCCGGACCGGTCCAGGTAGCCGACGATCACCGGGAGTTCGCCGTACCCCTCGTCGGCCAGGCGGGCGGCGAGCGCGCGCAGCGCCTGCCGGGACGCCTCGACGAAGGACGGGCGCAGGGCCAGGTCCTCGACGGGGTAGCCGGTGAGGGCCATCTCCGGGAACGCCACCAGGTGGGCGCCCTGTTCGGCGGAGTGCCGGGTCCAGTGCACGATCGAGTCGGCGTTCTGGGCGAGGTCGCCGACGGTCGAGTCGATCTGATTCAAGGCGAGGCGTAGTTGAGGCACGCCGCCCAGTGTAATCGTCAAAGCGACGCGATGTCGTGGCGGCCTGGTGTGGGGAGCCCCACGTGCGGGGCTCCCCGGTGGTGCTACTTCGCGGGGCCCGTCCAGATGATGTCGTCGTACTTGATGACCTCCGGGCCGACCTCCAGCTGGACCTCCTTGGTGGCGTCCGCGGGCACGGAGAACGCGAAGTTCCCCTGGGCCTGCTTGCCCGCGAGGAGCTTGCCGTTGAACGGCTTGGTGCCGTTGCTGCCGTCGAAGACCATCTCGACGTCCGCGCCCTTGGCGTCCCGCAGCGTCGGCAGGGCGGTGGTGACGTCCATGGTCTTCTTGCCGCCGTTGACGATGGTGATCGTGAACTGCACCGCCACGTTGCCGTCCTTGTGCCCGGCCGCGAACTCGTCGGGGCTGTACGGCTTCGGCTTGGACACGGTGACCTTCACGCCGTCGTCGTACGTGTGGGTCGCGCCGAACTTCAGCGGCTCGTCGGACGCGGCGGGCTCCTCGGTGTCGTCGCCGCCGGCCGGGTCGTCGGCGCCCGCGCCGGGGTCGGCGGTGGCGGCCTTGTCGACCTCCTTCTGGATCTCGTCGGACACCTTCTGCACGGCCATCACGACGACCACGAGCCACACGATCGACACGACGACCGCGAGGCCGCCGAGGATCGTGCCGGCGAGCGCGACGCCCTTGTTCGTGGCCAGGCCCTTGCGTGCCCGCGCGTGACCGATCAGGCCGAATATCAGGGCGAGCACGCCGAGGATGATGCCGCCCCACACGGTGAAGAACAGCACCGCGCCGATGATGCCGAGCACGAGGGCCGTGGTGCCGAGGCCGTTCTGCGGCTGGGGAGGGGTCGGGAACGGCGGAGCCATCGGCTGGCCGCCGGGCGGCGGGCCGAAGGGCGAGGGCTGGCCGGGGTTGTTGTTGGGCGCGGTCATGTGGAGTCCTAGTGAAGGAGCGGTGAAACGGGGCCCATGAGTGAACCCCGCGCAGGATGGACTCGCGGACCCCGGCCATGGTTGTACGGGCGTGTCCGACGTCTTGCGGAATGGGATGCGTCGGCGGGCGGGCTCCGGGGATGCACGGTGCGGCGCCCGTAGTCTGCGTCCCACTATGTCCACTCAAGACCGGATCAGTCCGTCGCGGGACGCGCGTATCGCCGCCGCCCTGCTCGGCCTCGGCGCCGTCGCCTACACCGCCTGGGTCCTGGAGGCCGTACTCGCCACCGGGCTCGATCCGATACGGACGTACGTCAGCGAACTCGCCGCCGAAAGCCAGGAGTTGGGCGGCCTCTTCCGGGCCACCGACCTCACCGCCGGACTCCTCGTGTGCGCGGGCGCGGCCTGGGCGCTCGCCCGGCTCGGCCCGCACACGCTGTGGTTCCGGGTCGGCTGGGCCGGGCTGCTGCTGTTCGGCGCGGCCACCGCCGTCGACTCGCGGCTGCCGCTCAGCTGCACGCCGACCGCCGACCCCGAGTGCGCGGCGCGCGAGACGGACGGCCTGGTGCCCGCGACCCACACGGCCCACGCCATCAGCAGCTCCCTCGCCGTGACCGGCGCCCTGATCGGCCTGGTCGTCCTGACCGCGGCCGCCCGCCGCGACCCGCACCGCCGACGCTCGGCGCTCGCGCGCTTCGGCCCGTGGCTCGTCGCGCTCGAACTCGCGGTCACCGTCTGGACGTTGAGCGCCGTCGCCGCCTTCCAGTCCGGCCACGGCACCTGGCTCCTCGGCCTCGCCCAGCGCGCCCAGGTCCTGCTGATCGCGGCCTGGCTGGCCCTGCTCGTACGGGAACTGCTGCGGGTACGCGGCCCTCGGGGCGCGGCACGGGCGGAGGCGGGCCGGTGAGCGGCGTGCACGGGAACGGGCCGGTGAGCGGCGTGCACGGGAACGGGCCGGTGAGCGATACGGCCTGGCCGGTGAGCGGCGCGGCCCCGCGGTTCGTGCGGATCGACGGCGTGCCGCACCACGTCCTCGTCGAGGGCGCCGGGCCCGTCTGCGTCCTGTCGGGCGGGCTCGGCATGGCCTGGTACGACTGGGACGCCGTGGCCGCGCTGCTCACCCCGTACCGGACCGTCGTGCGGTTCGACCGGCCCGGCCTCGGCCTCAGCGGCCCGGCCCGGTCCGCGCCGACGCTGACCGGCGAGGCAGGGCGGATCGTGCGGGTCCTCGACGCCTGCGGGCTGCCGGGCCCGGCGACCCTCGTCGGGCACTCGCTCGCCGGGTTCCACTGCGAGGCCGCGGCACGGCTGTGGCCGGAGCGGGTGGCGCGGCTCGTCCTCGTCGACTCCAGCGTGGAGGAACGGGCCCGGCCCCGGCCCCGTGCGACCGCGCTGCGGTTCGCGCTCGCGCGCGGCTCCGGGACGCTGCTCGGCGCGGCCGGGGTCCCGTACGCCCTCGGCCCGGCGCTGCGTCGCGCGTCGGTGTTCCTGGCCCGTACGGGCGGCGGCGACCCGGCGCCGCACGAGCTGGTGCGCCGCACCTACGGGACTAGCCGCGCGCTGCGGGCGATCCTCGCCGAGCACGCGACGTACGGGGAGGCCGCGGCTCAACTGGCGCTGCTGCGGGGGGAGTCGGCGCTGCGGGACGGCCTGCCGGTGCTGGTGCTCGCCGCGGGCGCCGACGCCGGGTGGCTGCGGCGGCAGCGGCGCCTGGCCGCCCGCCTCGGCGCGGAGTTCCGCGTCGCCCCGGAGGCGGGCCACCTGGCGATGCTCGACCGCCCGCACGAGGTGGCGGCGGCGGTCCTGGGGGAGTAGAGGAGCAGAGGGCGCGACCCCGGCGGGGTCACTCCGGCTTCGCGCCCCGCGCCTTCAACAGGTCCGCCATCAGGCTCAGTTCGGACTCCTGCGCCGTCACCATGCCCTGCGCCAGGTCCCGCTGCACGCCCGGGCGGCAGCGGTCGACGCAGCCCTCGGCCATGTGCACGCCGCCCTTGTGGTGCGCGGTCATCAGCTGCAGGAACAGCACCTCGGCCCGCTCGCCCGAGGCCTTCTCCAGACGCGCCAGATCCGCCTTCGTGGCCATGCCGGGCATCAACGGGCCGCCCTTGCCGGAGCCCGAGCCGTGCCCCGAGTGCCCCGAGTGGCCGGACTCGGACCCGTGCCCGCCCTCGGCCGTGCCCATCCACGCCATCGGCGCCCCCGACGACACCTTCGGCAGCCCCCACATGTCCAGCCAGCCGAGCATCATGCCCCGCTGGTTGGCCTGCGTGTTCGCGATGTCGTACGCGAGCCTGCGGACCTCCTCGTCGTCCGTGCGGTCGCGTACGACGAAGGACATCTCCACGGCCTGCTGGTGGTGGACCGCCATGTCGCGCGCGAACCCGGCGTCCGCCGAGTCCGCCCCCGGAACGGAGGCCGACGTTGCGGACGCCGGAACGGCGGGGTCGTCGGCCGGGCCGTCGGCCAGCGCGGCCGTCACCCCGCCGGCCGCCGCGGCGAGCAGCACCGCCCCGCACACGGCCGCCCACCCCGCACGCCTCACTGCGCGATCCCGCCCTGGCAGGCCGCGCCCGGCTCCGGGGTCTGCTTGCCCTGCACGTACTTGGCGAAGAACGTGTCGACGCGCGGGTCCTTCGCGCTGTCCACGGTGAGCTGCTTGCCCCAGGCGCTCAGCATCAGCGCGCCCTTCTGCTCGTTCACGGGGCTCATCAGCGAGTACGGGGTCGCCGAGACCTTCGCCTCCAGCGCCTTCAGGTCGGCGGGCTTCGCCCGGTCGTTGTACGTCACCCAGACGGCGCCATGTTCGAGGGAGTGCACGGCGTGCTTGTCCGGGATCGGCTTCGCGTACACGTCGCCGTTGCAGTTCATCCAGACCTGGTCGTGGTCACCGCCGACCGGAGGCGTCATCGGGTAGCTCACGGGCTTCGTGACGTGGTTGCGGCCCAGCTTCTTCGCGTCCCAGGCCTGCTCGCCCTCGATGTCCTTCCCCTGGGCCTCCTTGCGGAGCTTCTCCTGCCGCTTCTGCTCGGCGGCGACCCGGGCCTCTTCCCGCTGCTTCTCGTTCCGTTCGCTGATGAACAGATACGAGCCGAACCCCACCAGCCCCGCGACGACGGCGGTGCTCGCGACGATCGCGATGGTCCGGTTGCGGCGCTCCCGCGCCCGTTCGGCGCGGCGCATCGCCTCTATTCGGGCCTTGCGGTCGTTCGGGCTTCCCTGCCCGGATGTCTTGCTGGAACCCATGAGTTGTCCTTCTGCGGAAAGGTACGGAAGACGGGTACGGCGGCCCGCCGATCGTAGTGGCCACCGGGATGTCGTACGCCACAAGGGGCCCGTAATCTGGCGGAAACCCCTGGCCTCGACAATGAAGCTCCTACCGTGCCGGGGCGGTGGTGCACAGACCGTCTGAACTGCAAGGATGTAGCTATGGACAAGCAGCAGGAATTCGTGCTCCGCACCCTCGAGGAGCGCGACATCCGCTTCGTACGCCTGTGGTTCACGGACGTCCTGGGCTTCCTCAAGTCCGTCGCGGTGGCCCCGGCCGAGCTGGAGCAGGCCTTCGACGAGGGCATCGGCTTCGACGGCTCCGCGATCGAGGGCTTCGCCCGGGTCTACGAGTCGGACATGATCGCCAAGCCCGACCCGTCGACGTTCCAGATCCTGCCCTGGCGCGCCGAGGCCCCCGGCACGGCCCGGATGTTCTGCGACATCCTCATGCCCGACGGCTCCCCGTCCTTCGCCGATCCGCGGTACGTCCTGAAGCGGGCCCTCGCCAAGACCTCGGACCTCGGCTTCACCTTCTACACCCACCCCGAGATCGAGTTCTTCCTGCTCAAGGACAAGCCGGTGGACGGCTCCCGGCCCACCCCCGCCGACTCCTCCGGCTACTTCGACCACACCCCGCAGAACGTCGGCATGGACTTCCGCCGCCAGGCCATCACGATGCTCGAATCCATGGGCATCTCGGTCGAGTTCAGCCACCACGAGGGCGCCCCCGGCCAGCAGGAGATCGACCTGCGGTACGCGGACGCGCTGTCCACGGCCGACAACATCATGACGTTCCGCCTGGTCATGAAGCAGGTCGCGCTCGAACAGGGCGTGCAGGCCACGTTCATGCCGAAGCCGTTCTCCGAGCACCCGGGCAGCGGCATGCACACGCACCTCTCCCTCTTCGAGGGCGACCGCAACGCGTTCTACGAGTCCGGCGCCGAGTACCAACTGTCCAAGGTGGGCCGCTCCTTCATCGCCGGTCTGCTCCGCCACGCCGCCGAGATCTCCGCGGTCACCAACCAGTGGGTCAACTCGTACAAGCGCATCTGGGGCGGCTCCGAGCGCACCGCCGGCGCGGGCGGCGAGGCCCCCTCGTACATCTGCTGGGGCCACAACAACCGCTCGGCCCTCATCCGCGTGCCCATGTACAAGCCGGGCAAGACCGGCTCGGCCCGCGTCGAGGTCCGCTCCCTCGACTCCGGCGCCAACCCGTACCTGGCGTACGCGGTGCTGCTCGCCGCCGGCCTCAAGGGCATCGAGGAGGGGTACGAGCTGCCGCCCGGCGCCGACGACGACGTGTGGGCCCTGCGCGACGCCGAACGCCGCGCCCTCGGCATCGAACCGCTCCCGCAGAACCTCGGCGAGGCCATCGCCCTGATGGAACGCTCGGAACTGGTCGCCGAGACCCTCGGCGAGCACGTCTACGACTTCTTCCTGCGCAACAAGAAGCAGGAGTGGGAGGAGTACCGCAGCGAGGTCACGGCCTTCGAGCTGCGGAAGAACCTGCCGGTGCTGTAAGGCAGTCGAGGCGGTCGGCCAGGGTGCGGGACCCGCGTCCCGCACCCCCGCCGCCCGCCGTGCTCAGATCGCCGACCGCAGCGGCTTCTCCGCCCGCACCCGGTACTCCTGGACGCCCCAGCCGTTGCCGTCCGGGTCCTTGAAGTACATGAACGTGGCGCCGTCCTGGTCCGCGTAGACCACCGGGTCGCTGACGTCCAGGCCGCGGTCCGTCAGCTCCTTGTGGGCCTGCTGGATGTCGGGGACGCACAGCTGCAGGCCCTGGTACGAGCCCGGGGCGGGTACCGGCTTCACGTTCAGGCCCTCCAGGTTGTTGCAGAGCGCCACCGAACAGCCCGACCCGGGCGGCGTCAGCTGCACGATCCGTACGCCCGGCATGACCTCGTCGTCGAGGTCCACATGGAAGCCGACCTTGTCGCGGTAGAACTCCTTCGCCCGGTCCACGTCGGAGACGGGAAGCGTGATGACTTCGAGGGTGTACTCCATGGTGTCTCTCCCTGGCTGGTCAGAACCGCCGTCGCAGCTGGTCAGAACCGCCACCGCGTCTGGCTGAACAGCTCGCCCTTGCCGAAGCCGAAGGCCGTGCGGGGCACCACCGAGTACACCAGGTCCAGGCCGTTCGCGCCCCGGAAGCCGCCCTCCGTCACCTCGCAGCTCCACACCTCGCCGTACTTCTCCGCCCACGCCGCCGCGAGCGCCCGCAGCCGCGGCTCGTCGGTGACGCGCTCCGCCGTGCCCTCCACCACGACGTCGTAGCCCGCGTCCAGCGCGCCCGACCCGGTGGTCAGGACCACCTCACGGTTCTCGGCGAGGTTCCGCGCCTTGCGCTCCTGCTCGCCGGTCGTGAAGTGCAGCGCGCCCTCCTGCCAGACCGCGATCAGCGGCGTCACATGCGGGCGGCCGTCCGGGCGCACCGTCGACAGCCAGAACACCTCCGCCCGCTCGATCCGCTCCCGGGCCTGCGACCAGGGCACGGCCTGTGCGTCGGCGGAGCTGTAGCGGGGATCCAGATCGGTACGCGGCGACTGCTGAGGCATGACGAACCCTTCCACCGGCGTGGTCTCTCACAGGGCGGACTCCGGCCGTCCCCGGAACTCATCGAAGGTTCCGGTCCCCGCGACTGCGACTACGCTCACTCCCGTACGACGTGATCACAGCGGGAGGCCGAACATGACCACGCCGGGGCGGAGAAGCAGCACGTTCACACGGCTGCTGCGGCACGGCTTCACCGACGCCTCCACGGCCGAGCGGCTCCTCGACAGCCCCGAGCTCGCCCCCGTACGCGCCGACCCCGTCCTCCTCGACGCCCTCGGCGCCACCGCCGACCCCGACCTGGCGCTGCTCGGCCTCGTCCGGCTCGTGGAGGCCCAGGCCGAGGACGAACGGCAGCTGCTGCTCGACACCCTGCTCTCCGCGAAGCCGCTGCGGGACCGGCTGCTCGGCGTGCTCGGCGCCTCCGAGGCCCTCGGCGACCACCTGGCCCGCCACCCCCGCGACTGGCAGGCCCTCGTCACGTACGAGGCGAGCGATCTGCACCCCGGCGTCGAGGAGTTCGAGCAGGGCCTCGCCGACGCCGTCGACCCCGTGACGCTGCGCGTCGCCTACCGGCGCTGCCTGCTCTCCATCGCCGCCCGCGACGTGTGCGGCACCACCGACGTCGCCCAGACCGCCGCCGAGCTCGCCGACCTCGCCACCGCCACGCTGCGCGCCGCCCTCGCCCTCGCCCGCGGCGCGGCCCCCGAGGACGCCGCGCTCTGCTCGCTCGCCGTGATCGCGATGGGCAAGTGCGGCGGGCACGAGCTGAACTACGTCTCCGACGTGGACGTCATCTTCGTCGCCGAACCGGCCGACGGCGCCGACGAGTCCAAGGCCCTGCAGGCCGCGACCCGGCTCGCCTCGCACCTGATGCGGATCTGCTCCGAGACCACCGTCGAGGGCGCCATCTGGCCCGTCGACGCCAACCTGCGGCCCGAGGGGCGCAACGGCCCGCTCGTCCGCACCCTCTCCTCCCACCTCGCGTACTACCAACGCTGGGCCAAGACCTGGGAGTTCCAGGCCCTCCTCAAGGCCCGCCCCGTCGCCGGCGACCCCGAGCTCGGCGAGGCGTACGTGCAGACGCTCGCCCCGCTGGTCTGGCAGGCCGCCGAGCGGGAGAACTTCGTGCCCGACGTGCAGAAGATGCGCCGCCGGGTGGTGGACAACATCCCCGCCGCCGAGATCGAGCGCGAGCTGAAGCTCGGCCCCGGCGGGCTCAGGGACGTCGAATTCGCCGTCCAGCTCCTGCAGTTGGTGCACGGCAGGGCCGACGCCTCGCTGCGCAGCGGCACCACCCTCGACGCCCTCGCGGCCCTCGCGGAAGGCGGGTACGTGGGCCGGGCCGACGCCGCGCAACTGGACGCCGCGTACCGCTTCCTGCGCGCCATGGAGCACCGCATCCAGCTGTACCGGCTGCGCCGCACCCACCTCGTGCCCGAGGACGAGAGCGACCTGCGGCGCCTCGGCCGCTCACTCGGCCTGCGCACCGAGCCCGTCACCGAGCTGAACCGGGCCTGGCGGCGGCACGCGGCCGTCGTCCGCCGGCTGCACGAGAAGCTGTTCTACCGGCCGCTCCTCGACGCCGTCGCCCAGCTCGCCCCCGGCGAGACCCGGCTGCGCGCCGACGCCGCCCGCGAACGCCTCGTCGCCCTCGGGTACGCCGACCCGGCCGCCGCCCTGCGCCACCTGGAGGCCCTCGCCTCCGGAGTCACCCGCAAGGCCGCCATCCAGCGCACCCTGCTGCCCGTGCTCCTCGGCTGGTTCGCCGACTCCGCCGACCCGGACGCGGGCCTCCTCGGCTTCCGCAAGGTGTCCGACGCGCTCGGCAAGACCCCCTGGTACCTGCGGCTGCTGCGCGACGAGGGCGCCGCCGCCGAGAACCTCGCCCGCGTCCTGTCCGCCGGCCGCCTCGCCCCCGACCTGCTGCTCCGCGCCCCGGAGGCGGTCGCTCTCCTCGGCGACGTGCGCGGACTCGAACCGCGCGGCCGGGACCACCTGGAGCAGGAGATCCTCGCCGCGGTGCGCCGGGCCGACGGCGCCGAGCAGGCCGTGGCGGCGGCCCGCGGGGTGCGGCGGCGCGAGCTGTTCCGTACGGCGGCGGGTGACTTGATCGGCTCGTACGGGACGGAGGAGAGCCCCGCCGAAGCCGACCCCGGGGCCTTGGTGGACCGCGTCGGGAACGCGGTCTCCGACCTCACCGCCGCCACGCTCGCCGGGACGCTGCGCGCCGTCGTCCGGGCCGGCTGGGGCGACGAGCTGCCCACCCGGTTCGCCGTCATCGGCATGGGCCGCTTCGGCGGGCACGAGCTGGGCTACGGCTCGGACGCCGACGTGCTGTTCGTGCACGAGCCGCGCGAGGGCGTCGACGACCAGGAGGCCGCGCAGGCCGCCAACCAGGTCGTCGCCGAGATGCGCCGGCTCCTGCAGCTGCCCACGTCCGACCCGCCGCTGCTCATCGACACGGACCTGCGGCCCGAGGGCAAGAACGGCCCGCTGGTCCGCACCCTCAAGTCGTACGCCGCGTACTACCAGCGCTGGTCGCACGTCTGGGAGAGCCATGCGCTGCTGCGCGCCGAGCCCGTCGCGGGCGACGCGGACCTGGGGCGCCGCTTCATCGAGCTCGTCGACCCGCTGCGCTACCCGGCGGAGGGCCTCGGGGACGACGCGGTACGCGAGATCCGCCGCCTCAAGGCCCGTATGGAGGCCGAGCGGCTGCCCCGCGGCGCCGACCCGACGCTGCACGCCAAGCTGGGGCGCGGCGGGCTCTCCGACGTCGAGTGGACGGTGCAGCTCATCCAGCTCCAGCAGGGCTGGGCCGAGCCGGGCCTGCGCACCACCCGCACCCGTGAGGCACTCGCCGCCGCCCGCGCCGCGGAGCTGATCTCCACGCAGGACGCGGAGGTCCTCGACGAGGCGTGGGTCCTCGCGACGCGGGTGCGGAACGCGGTGATGCTGGTGCGGGGGCGGGCCGGGGACACGTTCCCGTCGGACGGCCGCGAGCTGGCGGCGGTCGGGCGCTACCTCGGCTACGAGCCGGGCACGGTCGGCGAGATGATCGACGACTACCGCCGCATCACGCGCCGGGCGCGGCAGGTGGTGGAGGAGCTGTTCTACGGGGCGGCGGGGTAGGCGCCCCCGGGCCCCTGCTTCTCCTCAATCGCCGGAGGGGCCTCCGACGCCGGAGGGGCCTCCGACGCCGGAGGGGCTTTTGACCGACTCCGGCTCTCCCGCCGTCGTGGTTGCTCGCGCAGTTCCCCGCGCCCCTTTGGGGCGCTCGGGGGCAGACCGCGGCAAGCGGTACGGCGCCGTGCCGTACCAGGCGTACGCCGCCGCGAGGCCGACGAGGAGGCAGAGGAGCCCGCCGACCGCGTCGAGCCAGAAGTGGTTGGCCGTGGCGATGATGACCACGAGCGTCGCCAGCGGGTACAGCACCGCGAGCACCCGCACCCACGGCACCCGCGACAGCGTGAACAGCGCGAGCCCGCACCACAGCGACCACCCGATGTGCATGGACGGCATCGCCGCGTACTGGTTCGTCATGTGCTTGAGGTCGCCGGACGCCATCGACCCCCATGTCTCGTGCACCAGGACCGTGTCGACGAAGCCGCCGCCGTCGAACAGCCGCGGCGGGGCGAGCGGGAAGAAGTAGAAACCGATCAGGGCGAGTCCGGTGGTCGCGAACAACACCGTGCGCATGGCCGCGTACCGTCCGGGGTGGCGGCGGTACAGCCACACCAGAACGGCGATCGTCACAATGAAGTGCAGTGTCGCGTAGTAGTAGTTCATGCCGACGACCAGCCATGTCACCGAGTTCACGGCGTGGTTGACCGTGCGCTCGAATGCAAGGCCGATCGCGTGTTCCGCCTGCCAGATCCAGTCGGCGTTCCGCATCGCCGCGGCCTGCTGTTCCGGTACGGCATTGCGGACCAGTGAGTACAGCCAGTAACTCACCGCGATCAGGGCCAGCTCGTACCAGAGACGGGGGCGCCGGGGGGTGCGCAGGCGGCGCACGAAGGTCCCTTCCGGACGGGTCTGGACCTCCGCGACGAGGGGTGAGGTTCCGGCCGCCGTCCGGCCTTCCCGTGTGCTCACATTCGTCTCACCCATGGACAGAAAGTCTGCCAGAAATTCACCTTTGCACGATCATCCCTCGGGTGGGTCCGCAGTGCATTTTCTACGCCTCAGGGACTACTTCGGCATCTGCTTCCGTCCCCCCGGAGAAATACCTTCGGACGAGGAATCTCAGGTTCAACCCTTAGGGGCAGAAGCCTTGCGCGCAGAAGCCGTTGAACCGCGTACGACGAGTTCCGGCATGAACACGAATTCGCTGCGCGGGGCCGGCGTGCCGCCGATCTCTTCGAGCAGGGTGTTGACCGCGGCCTGGCCCATCGCCGGGACCGGCTTGCGGACCGTGGTCAGCGGCGGGTCGGTGAACGCGATCAGCGGGGAGTCGTCGAAGCCGACCACCGAGATGTCGTCCGGCACTTCGAGGCCCCGCTGCCGGGCGGCGCGGATGGCGCCGAGGGCCATCATGTCGCTCGCGCACACCACGGCCGTGCAGCCCCGGTCGATCAGCGCCGAGGCCGCGGCCTGCCCGCCCTCAAGGGTGAACAGCGAATGCTGCACGAGCCGCTCGTGCACGGTCTCCTCGCTCACGCCGAGCTGTTCCCGTACGGCGCGCACGAAGCCCTCGATCTTGCGCTGGACCGGCACGAAACGCTTCGGGCCGAGGGCCAGGCCGATGTCGGTGTGGCCGAGGGACACGAGATGCGTGACGGCCAGGCGCATCGCGGCCCGGTCGTCGGGCGAGATGAACGGGGCCCGCACCTTCTCCGAGAAGCCGTCGACGAGCACGAACGGCACGCCCTGCGCGCGCAGCTGCTCGTACCGGTCCATGTCGGCGCTGGTGTCCGCGTGCAGCCCGGAGACGAAGATGATGCCGGAGACGCCGCGGTCCACGAGCATCTCCGTCAGCTCGTCCTCGGTGGAGCCGCCGGGGGTCTGGGTGGCGAGCACCGGCGTGTACCCCTGCCGGGTCAGGGCCTGGCCGATGACCTGCGCGAGGGCCGGGAAGATCGGGTTCTCCAGCTCCGGCGTGATCAGGCCGACGAGCCCCGCGCTGCGGCTGCGCAGCCGGACCGGCCGCTCGTACCCGAGCACGTCGAGCGCGGCAAGCACGGACTGGCGGGTGGTCGCGGCTACGCCCGGCTTCCCGTTCAGCACCCTGCTGACCGTGGCCTCGCTGACCCCCGCCTGGGCTGCGATGTCGGCAAGCCTCGCGGTCATGGGCGCGACTGTACCGGGCGGATGTACGGATGCCTATCGGGATCCGGTGAGGGGAGGCGCCCGTAGGGGCGCGGGGAACTGCGCGAGCAACCCACGACGATCCGCACCCGGCGACGAAACGGAACAGGGCAGACGGGTTGCGGCGGGCGAGCGGAGGCCACCCTCAACTGCCGTGCACCGGCGCCAACTTCAACCCCACGAGCCGGCTGACGAGATCCCCGAACGGCCCGTCCGCCGGTTCCTCGGCCAGCATGCCGCGCAGCACGCCCGCCATGCCCTCGTCGTACGCCGCACTCACCGCGGCCAGCGCGGCGAAGTCGTGGACGAGTTGGAGTTCGAGCTCGGCGCGCGGCACCCGGCGGCCGTCGAGCCAGAGCAGCGCCGTCGACTCGGCGAGCGACACCCAGGAGCGGACGACGAGTTGGAGCCGGGCGGACGGCTCGTCGATGCCGAGGTGCGCGAGGATCTGCTCGTACGCGGCCTGCCGGACCGAGTTGATCAGGGCGTTGGTGGCGGACGAGCCGACCGCCGGGCCGCCCCGCATCAGCGCCGCGAAGCCGGGCCCGTGCTGGTCGACGAAGTCGAAGAAGCGGCCCATCACCCGCAACAGGCGGGCGCCGAGGGGGCCTTCGCGGGGTTCCTCGAACCGCGCGGCGAGATCGACGGCGGCCTTGCGCAGCGCCGCTTCGTACAGGCTGCGCTTGCCCGGGAAGTAGTGGTACACGAGCGGGCGGGAGATGCCCGCCGCGCCCGCTATCTCGTCGATCGACACCTCGTCGGGGGAGCGGTGGCTGAACAGTTCGAGCGCGACGGCGATCAACTGCTGTCGCCGCTCCTCGACTCCCATCCTGCGGCGCACCCCGGTCGTCATACGAACACCCTAACGGCCGGGGGTGCGTTCACCGCCAGGGGTCGGCGGCGCTCACAGGTCGAGGACCAGCTTGTCGCCGCGGGCGCGGGAGACGCAGATCAGCATCGAGTCGCGCCGTTCCTCGTCGTCGAGCAGCTCGTCCCGGTGGTCCACCTCGCCCGCCACGACCCGGAGTCGGCAGGTCCCGCAGAAGCCCTGCTCGCAGGAGTACGCGACGCTCGGCAGCTTCTTGCGGACCGCGGCGAGCACCGACTCGTCGGCCGGGACCTCCACCGTGCCGCCGCTGCGCCGGAGTTCGACCTCGAAGGCGGTGTTGCCCTCGGTCGCCGTGGCGGGCGTGAACCGTTCCAGGTGCAGGGTGCTGCCGTGCGGCAGGGCGGCGGCCACCGCGTCCATCAGGCCCTCGGGACCGCAGCAGTACACGGCGGCGGCCTGCGGAGCCCCGTCGAACAGCGCGGCGGCGTCCGGCCGGCCGTCCTCGTCCTCGGCGAGCACCGTCACCCGGCCGTGGCTGCTGCGGCCGAGCCGCGCCACCTCGTCGAGGAACGGCATCGACGCGCGCGAGCGGCCCGCGTACACCAACTGCCACTGCGCGCCGGACAGTTCGGCGGCGCGCAGCATCGGCAGGATCGGGGTGATGCCGATGCCGCCGGCCACGAACACGTACGCGTGCGCGGGTTCGAGCGGGAACCGGTTCCGCGGGCCGCGCACCTCGACCTCCGTGCCCTCGGCCAGCTTCTCGTGCACCTCCCGCGAGCCGCCGCGGCCGTCCTCGATCAGCCGGGTCGCCACGGTGTACGCGGACCGGTCCTCGGGATCGCCGCACAGCGAGTACTGCCGGACCGTGCCCGAGGGCAGCACCAGGTCCAGGTGGGCTCCCGGCGCCCAGGCGGGCAGCGGGCCCGCGGCCGGGTCGCGCGGTACGAGGCGCAGCCGGACCACGCCGTCGGCGACCTCGGTGCGCGCGGCGACCCGGAGGCGGTGGGCTCGGCCGCGCGGGCGGCCCGATATCGGGGTCTCCAGGGCGGGCATCGGCCACAGCGGGGCCGTGCTCATCCGGCGGCGCACGGCCCGTCGTACGAGCAGGGCTGCGCCCGCGACGGCGGCGACGGTGCGGAGCTTGGGCATGTCAGACGGCGCCTTTCCGGTTCTTCGGCACTGCACGCATCTCAGGCGGCGCCCTTCTCGCGGGTCGCGGTGACGCCCTTCTCGCGGGCCTCGGCGGCGAGGGCGGCCGGGGACGACGCCAGGTAGGCGACGGCCTGCTCGGTGGAGCCCTCGTGCGAGGGGTGGTACGCGCGGTTCAGGTACCGGGGGATGGAACGCGCCATCGCTCCCGCGGTCGGCAGCACGCCCTGCCGGCCCTTCGCGAAGAACTCCTTGAAGGACGCCTTGCCGTCCACGAGCGTCGGGTCGTTCTCCATGAAGAACCGCGCCCCGCGCTGCCACAGGAACACCAGCGCCGTGAACGCGGTCGCCCAGGTCCGCACCCGGCGCGCGTACGAGCCGTCGACATGCATGAACAGGTCGAACGCCACCGAGCGGTGCTCGACCTCCTCGGCGCCGTGCCAGCGCAGCAGGTCCAGCATGGTCGGGTCGGCGCCCCGCCGGTCCAGCTCGTCGGCGTTCAGGACCCAGTCGCCGAGGAACGCGGTGTAGTGCTCGATCGCCGCGATCAGCGCGACCCGCTCCATCAGCCACCACTTGCGCGGCTTGCCCGGCGGCAGCGTCCGGTCACCGAGCAGCTTCTCGAAGAACCAGTCGATCTGCGCCGTGTACGGGGTCGGGTCCAGGCCCTGCTCCCGCAGATGCGGAAGCACCTCGTCGTGGGCCTGGGAGTGCATCGCCTCCTGCCCGATGAACCCGATCACGTCGGCCCGCAGCTGCTCGTCCTCGATGTACGGGAGGATCTGCTTGTAGACGTGCACGAACCAGCGCTCGCCCGCGGGCAGCAGCAGGTGCAGGACGTTGATGGTGTGCGTCGTGAACGGGTCGCCGGGCAGCCAGTGCAGTGGCGTCTCGTCCCAGGCGAAGGAGACCTTCCGGGCCTTCAGGGCCGTCCACTCGGAAGCGATGGGCTGCGGCGCCCGGTCCGGCCGGGCCTGCGGCGTATTAGACATGGCGTCAATGTACTGACGGGTACGGTCGGGGTGTACCCCCTGTGCAGAGCTTTTTCGGTGCTGTCCTGATGGGCTTTCGGCGCGGTGGGGCTGTGGGGAACGGGGAGGGACGCGGGGCCCCGTGGGCCTGCGTGGCAGGGGGTGTCAGCGCAGCGCCCGCACCTCCGTACCGTTCGCGAGCCGGCCCGTCAGCCGGGAGTGGGCCCCCTTGTGCGCGGGCGCCGCGAGGACATTGCCGGTCGCCGTGCCACGCGCACCGCCCGTGACGCCGATCGACGCCACGTCCTTGCTGCCCGCCGCCAGCACGTGCCAGTTGCCCGCGCGGGACTTCCACAGCACCCCGGCGAGCACCCGCGGTTCACGCGCCCCGCACGCCGGCGAGTCCTGCGCGCGTGCCGCGATCGCCCCGCTCTCCTTGCCGGGCGCCTGGAACTGGGCGAGCACCCTGCCGCCCGTGCCCCGCCACGTGTCGGCCCGCGTGCACACCCACGTGGCCGTCCCGTTGCCCTCGGGCAGCCGCTGCGTCGCGTACGCCCACGAGTTCACCGACCGCACCCCGTTCGACCGCACCGCGCCCAGCAGGCAGGCGGTACGCGCCCAACCCGCCCGCGCCGACGGGCCGTTCACGTCGCGCGGGGCGATTGGGCGGCCGGAGGTGAGGAGGGCGGGGGTGAGCTCGCCGAGGTCGGTCACGAGCCGGGTGCCCGGAGTGCCGCCCGCCTCGCGCAGCTCCAGGGCCGCGACCTCGCCGCACGCGCCGGGCCGCGGCACGGCGGGCACCGAGGCCGTCACCCCGTCCGCCGACAGCGCCAACTCCCGTGCCGGCGCCTCCGGTCGGCGCAGGTCCCGCACGCCGACGGTACGCACCCACGGCGCCGTCAGATACCGCACCTCACCCTTGCCCCGGCCCACGACCACCGCCCCCGACGTGGCCTGACCCGCGCCGTCGACCCGCGCGAAGTCCAGGGCCGCGCCGCCGTCGGGCCCGGACCGCGGCTCGGCGTACCGCACCAGGCGCAGGCCGTCGTGCAGCACCACCACGCGCGCCCGGCCGACCTCGCCCGCGTACAGGAGTTGCGCCGGGCCGGGCGGGGCGCCCTGCGGTGTGCCGGGCGTGGCCGAGACCTGCACGGACGGGCCGGGGCTCGCCCACACGGCGAGCGCACGGCCGAGCAGTTCGCGGTCGCCGGTGAGGGAGCCGCGCGCGGGCCACACGGTGTAGTCGGTGCGTGCCGAGCTCCGCCACGCGTCCTCGTCCGCCCGCGTCAACTTCCGTGGATCCAGGGCCGCTTGGGCGGTGTGCGCGCCGCCGGGGCCCAGGGCGCCTCGGGCGTACGCGGGTGGGGCGGGCTCGTCGGGTGCGAGGCCGTCGCCGGGCAGCGCGAGCAGCGTTCCGCACACCAGGGCCGCCGCGGCGGCGGCGAGCGCGGCCCGGCCGTGCTGTCGGCGCCGCACCAGGTCCGGCGGCCTGGCCTGCAGGGAGCACGGGTCGAACTCGGAGGAGTCGAGCAGCGCGTACGGGGCGGTCACGCCGTCGGCCTCCGCGAGTGCCGCGTGCGGGTCGGCGACCCCGGCGCCCTCCAGGAGCCTGCGCACTTCGGCGTCCGGTAACTGCTCCAGGCCGCGCAGCACGTACGCGGCGCGGGCCGGGCCGCCGAGCGCGGAGAGCTGCTGGTCGAGGGCGAGTTCGTCGGCGCCGCCGGAGCGCGGGAACAGTCGCAGGCCCCACACCTGCGGGAGCAGCGGCGGCAGTTGGGCGCGCTTCGGCCAGGCCCGCCGACGCAGCGGAAGCCCGGCCTCCAGCGCGCTGCGGAGGACGCGCAGGCGTACGTAGGCGTATCCGGCGTCGCTGCCGGGGCGGTCGCCGGGGTGGTGGGCGCTGGGCCGGTCGGGGCGGCGGTCGCCGGGGCGGTGCCCAGTGCGGTCGCCGGGGCGGTCTCCCTCGTTGCCGCTGCCGCGCGGGGTGTTGTGCCGGTTGTCGTTCGGCGGCAGCCCGTTCGCCGTCCGGCCGCTCGCCGTGCGCTGTGCGGGGATCGCGGCGCGTTCGACGGTGGTGCGGCCGCGGGGGAGGGCGCGCTGGGTGAGCCAGTGCGCGGTCAGCACCCGCCGGTTGCGTCCCAGTGACGGCGGCAGCACGAGGTAGCCGAGCCGTACGAGCCGCGGATAGTGCTCGACGAGCGCGGCCTCGGCCTGCTCCACGTCCACGACGGGAGCGGGACCGGCGGAGGGCACGGTTCGGGTGGCGGCGTCCGAGGAACTCACGTTCAGCAGAACGAGCGAATCGTCGGATGGTCACCCGAACGGGCCATCGCCGCAGGCGAGTTGATGCCCGCCGGTCCCGGCCGCCTCACCCCAGCGTGAACCCGCTGAACTCCACCGTCCCGCGCTCCCCGCTTCCGCCGTGCGTCGCCGACATGAAGAAGCCCACGTCCTGCGCCTGCCCCGCGCCCGCGACCGGCACCTCCCCGACCGTCCGCCAGCTCGCCCCGCCGTCCGTCGAGCACTCGCCCCGGAAGACACCCCCGGCCCGGCTCAGCCGCAGCAGCACCGGAGCCGCGATGCCGGTGATCCGCTTGTACGTGTCGAGGGTGCCGTCCCCGTTCGTGTCGTACGACAGGACCACACCGTTCGCGGGCGTCACGGCGAGGTTCACGAAGCCCGGGGAGCCGGGCGCGGCAAGGGAGTTGCGGGCGATGAGCCCTGCGCGCGCCCACGGGCCCGTCGCATCCTGCGCGTCCACCCGCACCGTCGCCGCGACCCCGTCCCGCAGGGCGCCCGCGCGGTACGCCGTGCCGAACTCGCTGGTCCCCTTCCACAGGTCCTGGCCGCCGCCGTTCACCGCGAACCGCTCGCCGGCCTGCCCGAACACCGCCCCGTTGCTGGTGTACGTCCGCCACCCCTCGTCCAGCGGCCCCGCCACGTACAGGCTGCCGTCGACCACCGTCGTCACCCGGTCCTCGCCCAACGGCCCGTACCGCACGGACAGTTCGTACGGCAGCGGTCTCAGCGGCCTCGTCAGCGGCTCGTCCGGGGCCGTGGCGCGCCAGGCGACCTCGCCCTCGCCGGCCGCCGGAACGGAGGGGAGCGAGGTGCTTCCCTCGGGCTCCGCCCGCAGTCCGGTCAGCTCGAAGTCGACGCGCCCCGTGGCGCGCAGGCCGTTGACGTTGGTGAAAACCGCCTCCACGCGCGCGTGCCCGCCGGGCGGGAACGCCGACGGTTCGGCGCTGAGCACGATTCGGCCCTGATAGGGGGCGCGTGCCAGCACATCGTGCGCCTGCTTGGCCGTGCGGTACGCGTCGTTCGGCGGCCGGAGCGGATACTCCTTCCGCTCCCGCGTCCACGGCTCCTCGATCGCGTACCAGTCGAACGTCCGCGGTTCCCGGCCCGCCGCGAGCGCGTCCTCCAGCTCGTCCAGGTAGGCCGTCCACTGCGGCAGGTGGAAGTCGCCGATCAGGCCGTGCCAGTCACGGTTCGCGTAGTTGGCGAGGCGTCCGCCGTCGGCGGTGCCGCGGTCCGCCCATGTGGTGATCAACACCCGCGCGGTGTGCTCCAGTCGGGCCTCCTCGGTGCTGTTCGACGCCATCCGCTTCGCATCGTCCAGCCACGGCCCGAGCAGGAACGCGCGGTGCGAGCCGGTGACGTCCTCACTCAGCCGCATCAGCCGCAGCCACAGCCGCGCGAGCACCCGGAACGTCTCCAGGTCCTTCCTGCCGTACGCCGCCCGCAGCTGCGGCAGCAACTGCCAGGACCGGTTGGCGAGCGCCTGCCGCGCGAGATCCGTGAGGTCGTGGCGGTACGCGTCCGAGCCGCGCAGCGACGCGTCCACCCCGAGCAGCGCCGCGAACGCCCGGTCGAACGTGCCGGGCGAGAACGCGGGCGTGTGCGTCGCGTAGTACGTGCCCGAGTTGGCGGTCAGGCTCGGGCGGGCCGCGAAGATCGAGTCGTGCGGCCTGCCGTCCCGGCTGGTGATCCGGTACGCGCTCTCGCGCAGCGCCGCCGTCGCCGCCCGCGCCCGCTCGTCCCGGCCTCCGTACCGCAGATCCGCGTACGCCCGGAACCACTCGGTCCGGTCGATGGCCTCCTCGCGCCAGGCGAGTTCGCTGAAGAGTTCCAGGGCGGCCGGGTCGCGCTCGGCGGCCTCCGGCATGTACGCCGTGCCCGCGAGCGTCGAGCCCGGCTTGTCCCGCCAGACCGTGAACCGCTCCGTCCACATGTGGGTCTTCGCGCCGATGGTGGTGCGGCCGCCGAAGTTGGGGATGGTGCCGAACGCGTACGGCGCTCCGCCCCAGTCCCGCTCCCGGTCGGTGACGGTCTCCAGGTCGGACAGGCCGTCCACGATCAGCAGCTGTTCCTTGTCGAGCGCGTCGATCAGGTCGCGGCGCGGGTTGGCCTGCCAGCCGAGGATCGTCCAGATCGCCCGGGGGCGCGCGGCGCGCAGGGCCCGCTCCACGGCGCGCGCCGCGTCGGGCACCGGCACGTCGCCCGGATGTCCGCCCTCGTGCAGCAGGTCCATCTTGAACAGGTCGATCTCGCCGAAGAGTTCGGCCTGGTGCCGGTAGAAGGCCGCCGCCACCCGGTCGAACACCTCGGTGCGCGGGTCGAGCCACTCGGGCCTGCGCAGGCCGTTCCAGTCGCCCTGCGGGATCGTGCGCGCGCCCGGGTTGCGTGCGGCGAAGCCGTCCGGGACGGTGCCGAAGTAGCCGGGCAGGACCGGTTTCATGCCGAGCTCACGCATCCGGTCGGCGATCTTCCGCCCCAACTCGACGCGTTTGCCGATGAGTTCGGGGCTGACGGGTCCGCCGTACGCGCTCATGTTCTGCAGTAGCCACCACGGCTGGTGCGAGGGCGCGGGCAGCCAGGCGCGGGCCTCGGCGTCGGAGTACCCGAAGTCCTGCAGCAGCCGGTGGTACACGCCCTCCTGGCCTGCGGTGACGAGCACTTCGTTGCAGCCGTGCAGCGCGAGCACGTCGATCATCCGCTCCCAGCGCGGCCAGTCCGCGTACGGGGCGGTGTAGCCGTCGTGGGTGTCGTTGAAGACGAAGCGGTGCGGGACGGTCGCGGCGCGTTCCAGGGGGCGGTCCGGGCCGGGGAGGTGTTTCGGCAGGTCGAGGCGGCTGCCCGACCAGGATATGTGGGCTCCGCCCACATATTTCAGATACCAGTGCACGCCGGTGAGCACCGCCAGCGGCCCGGTGCCGGCGACGGTGATCCGGCCGGTGGCGCCGCTGACCTTGAACCGCTCGCCGGGGGCGTCGAGTCGGGCGACCGCGATCTGTTCGGCGTGCTCGGGCAGCAGCCTGTTGAGCGCGGCGCGCACGGGATCCGTATCGAGGGCGGGGCCCTGCGTGGGCTCGCCCGTGGCGCGGGCGGAGGCGGCGGCCGGGACGGCGTGGGCCGGGACGGTCGCGCCGAGGACGCTGCCGAGGCCGACGGCTCCGGCCGTCCCGATGACTCTGCGGCGGGACGGTGCGGTCATGTGGTGCCCCCCTCTGTCGTCTGCTGCGGCGCACGCTAACCGTGCGGATGACGGTGCTCAACGGTGCTCACGGAGCTGGCGCGTTCGCGTCGGCGGACGGGTCGGGAGGTAGGCATGAGGCGGGTCCTGTGGGTGGTCGTGGGGGTGCTGGGCGTTGCGGGGTGCGGTGCGGGCGCTGACGGTGGTGCGGGTGAGCCGAGGGGTGGGCGGCCGGTGTCGGTGTCCGGTACGGCGGGCCTGGATCGCCTTGCCGCGGCGGCGGGCTGTGAGCCGGTCGTGCGGTCGGCGAGCCGTGATCTCCGGCAGGCCAACTGCCGTACCGCCGAGGGCCGTTATGTGCTTGCCGTGTTCCGTACGGATCGGGGGCAGCGTGAGTGGCTGGATGCGGCGGACGACTACGGCGGGTCTTTTCTGGTGGGCCGACGGTGGCTGGCGGTGGGGGAGCAGCGGGTGCTCGTGGGGCTGCGCGGCCGGCTCGGCGGGACCGTGGTGACGTCCTCGCACCACTCGGGGAACAGCGGTGGTGGGGGGAGGGAGGGTCACGGCACGGGCCACCATGGGAGCTGACCGCGCAGCGGTACGGGGGGCGGCGGCGGGTGGGGCTGCGCTGACGGATGGTCGGGGTCAGTCGCAGCGGTCGCCGTCGTTGATGCAGCGCACCATCCGGTCCATGAGTTGTTCGTCGAAGACGTTGATGAAGTCGCCGTGGTCGGTGATCGGTTTGTGGAGTTGTTCGGGGAACGAGTCGACGGCGAAGTTCCGCTGCGGCTCGATGTCGTACACGATGCGTTGCACCAACTGCGGTATGGCTCGGAAGCCTTGGGGGCAGCGGCCTTCTTCGTCGGTGAAGGCCACGTGCGTGCGGTGGTTGGCGCTGTCGGTGTTGCGGCCGTCCCAGCAGCTCTGGAAGCGGAAGGTCCGGACGACGTCGCTGCCGTCGGGGCAGAGCGGGTATTTGTCGGTCAGTTGGCGGTCTTCGAAGCCGGTGCAGCTCCAGGACGCGTTGGCGTTGGCGTCTCCGTTGGTGAACGCTTTGGCGTCGCCGGTGATGATGCGCAGGAACCGTGGCATGGCGGTGACTTGGTCGACGGGGCTGCCGGTGAAGGTCAGCTCTACTTGGGTGGGCGTCTGGATCTGCCCGACGTTCTGGTCGTTGCCGCCGCCGTCGGCTTCCGCGTCTTGTTCGTCCTGCCCGTTCTGTACGCGCAGTACGGGCCAGTAGTAGGTGGAGCGGTCGCCTTGGTCGCGGCAGCTGGTGGCGCCGTCCGCGAGGTCCTGGTCGTCGGCGAACGCGTCGTTCGCCTGGTTGCCGACGTAGTCGTGCATGTGGTGTGCGCCGTTGCTCACGCCGGGCGCCACGATGACGTTGTCGGGGTTGCGTTTGCCGTTCTGGTTCGTGCCGCAGTCCGTGGTGAACGTGCCGCGGGATGCGCCTTGTCGCTGGGGGAGGTCGACGTCGGGGTCGACGCTCCTGATGTCCACGAAGTCCCCGTCGACGGGCCCGTTCCCGGCCTGCCCGCCGCTCTGTCCTTGGTTCTGTTCCTGTTCCTGCTCCTGCTCCTGCCCTTGTTCTTGTCCTGGTGGCTGCTCCTGTTGTTGCTCCTGTTGTTGCTCCTCCTGTTGTCCGTCTTGCGCTGTGTCGGGTGCTCGGAGGGTGCACGGGGCGAGGCTGTCGAGGTTTTCGGGGGTGCTCGCGCCGTTCTCCTCGATGGTGGAGGTGATCGTGCCGATGGAGTCGCGGCGTTGTCGTTCGAGTGGTCCGAGGAGTTGGGCGGGATCCTCACCGTTCTCCTGGGCCTGGGCGAGCTGTGTGTATGTGTCGGTGATCTGGCGGTCGAGTTCGGCCAGTTCGGCGTCGACCTCCTGGCGTGCGGCTTGGGGTACCTCCCTCAGTTCGTCGCCCACGTCGGGGCAGTCGATGGTGGTCATGGCGGCGGGTTGTACGGCGCGGGTGTCGCGGCCGTCGGGGGAGTCGCCCTCGCCCGCCGAGGCCTGGACGTTCAGCACGGCCAGCCCGCCGCCGCCGAGTATCAGGGCCGCGGCGGCGGCGATCGCCCGGCCGGCCAGCGTCGATCGTTTGCGTGATGTGCGTCCCATGCGTTGACGTACGCAACACTGGCCCGCCCCGTTCAACGCGGCCCGGAATCAGCGGAGTTGACCACTGGGGCCCGGGCCCCCGGTTCGCCGGGCGCCGGGGGCTCGGGGGCCGGAGGGCCGGGGGGCCGGGGGGCCGGGGCAGGGCGCCCCTATGCCAGGCCCAGCAGCTTCTCCTCCACCTCCGGGGCCAGTCCGAGCTGCGGTCGGTCGGGGCGCTGGGGCGCGACCCCGCCTATGGACTGCAGCCACTCCCAGGTGTCCCGCACGGTCTCCTCCGCCGGACGGCAGCGGAGGCCGGCGCCGAGGGCCTTCGACACGTCGCCGTTGTGCAGCGCCTGGTGCAGCTCGGTGTGGGGCGGCACCCAGATCGGCAGCTGGGTCCACGGCTCGACGCCCGCCTCGACGATCGTCTCCGGCGCCGTCCAGCGCAGCTCGGCGTCGCTCCCCGTGACCTGGACGCAGGCCTCGAGGAGCGCCCCGGTCGTGGTGTGCCCGGGCGGCGCGATCAGGTTGTACGGCCCGCTGAGCCCCGCGCGCGCCGCGTCGAGGATCCACTCGGCGAGGTCGCGTACGTCGATGAACTGCAGCGGCAGCTCACGCGGACCCGGCGCGAGGACGGGGCCGCCGCGAGCGATCCGGCCGAGCCACCACGGCAGCCGCCCCACGTTCTCGTACGGCCCGATGATCAGGCCCGCCCGCGCGAACAGCGAGCGGTCCTCGCCGAAGGACTCCAGGACGGCCAGCTCGCCGCCGCGCTTGTCCTGCGCGTACGCCGTCTGTTCCGCGTCGGCCGCGCCGTGGGTGAGCGTCGCGCTCTCGTCGAAGCCCGCCGGGGGCGCCCATTCGTAGACCGAGCCGCTCGACACGTACACGTATCTCCCCGCCCGGTCGGCGAGCAGGCGCGCGCTGTCCCGGACGACGCGCGGGGCAGCCGACCAGGTGTCGACCACCGCGTCCCACTCGCCGTCCGCCAGCGCCGCGAGACCGTCGGGCGCCGTGCGGTCGCCGTGCAGGGCGCGGACGCCCGAGGGCGGGGCGTGCCGGCCGCGGTGCAGCACCGTCACGTCCCAGCCGCGGGCGAGCGCCGACTCGGCGACGGCCCGGCCCACGAATTCCGTACCGCCGAGGATCAGAAGTTTCATGCCTCCGAGCTTGCCGCCCGACCGGCCGCGAGGGAATGGCGCTCTGCTGACAGAAGATTCGCGCTGCTGTCAGCAGAACCCCGCCCCGCGACGGCCGTGTTCGGTGTATTACGGCGCGCACGCGGCGTCGTTCCTGGCAGCGGGTGAGCTCAGCCGCACGCGACCTGTGCGACGGCGGCCTGTGCGGCGACCACCCGCGCAGTGCGACCTGTGCAGTGCGACCCGTGCAGCGCGACCTGTGCAAGTCGCGCAGGCCCTGTACTCAGCCGTCTGCCGGGATGGCACGATGAGCGCCCATGACGGATGCCCGGTCGCCGCTGCGCGCCTTTCGGGCCGCGATTTTCGCGGCGGTGGGCGTCTCGCTGGGCGCCGTGGGGCATTCCTCCATGTCCGGCCGTGAAATCCCGTTCGGCGCCCTCTTGGTGGCGTTCGTCGTCACCGGCGTCGTCGCCTGGGGTGTCGGCCACCGGCGTCGCGGCGTTCCGTCCATCGCGACGGGACTCCTCGCGATGCAGACCGCCCTGCACCTGACGTTCGCCGGCTCCCAGGCGCATTCCCCGGCTCACCCGAGCCACGGGAGCGGCGCGTCCATGGGTGACGGGAGCGGCGCGTCCACGGGTGCCGGCATGCACGGCGGAGGAGCCGACCACAGCTCCCTCGGGATGCTGGCCGTGCACGGGCTCGCCGCGCTGGTCTGCGCCCTGTGGCTGGCGCGCGGCGAGGCGGCGTTCTTCCAACTTCTCGCCGCCGTCGAATCGTCGGCCTTCGCCCCACTGCGGCTGCTGCTCACGGCGGTACGGCTGCCCGTCCCGCCCCGCCTCACCCGACGGCCCCGGCCCCGCCCGGCCGCACGCGCGCGTGCGGTCGTTCTCGCGTACGCCGTCACCCGGCGCGGGCCACCCGCCCGGCGCTCCTTCTGCGAGCTCCGACTCACGCCCCTGGCGTCCTGAACTTCTGGTCACGCTTTTCGCGACGGCGCCACGGGTGCGCTTCCCCCTGCCGTCGTACGCGTACCGAAGGACGCCATGGCCATCGAAAACCAGACAAAACCCGACCAGCTGTCTGATCACCAACAGGATCAGCACCTACTAGAGGAGCAGCCTGACCGGACCTCCTCCTGGTCCGCGCTGAGGCCGCTGCTGCTGCGGCTGCACTTCTACGCCGGGGTGCTCATCGCCCCGTTCCTCCTCGTCGCCGCCCTGAGCGGGTTTCTCTACTCGCTCTCCTTCCAGGCGGAGAAGATCGTGTACGCGCACGAACTGGAGGTTCCCGTAGGGGACAAGGCGCTGCCGATCAGCGAGCAGGTCGCCGCCGCCCGCGCGGCGCACCCCGAGGGCACCGTCACCGCCGTGTGGCCCGCGCCCGAGAAAGACCGCACCACGCGCGTGCTGCTGTCCACCCCGGACGTGCCGGACGACCGCTCCCTCGCGGTCTTCGTGAACCCCTACGACGCCGAGGTGCGCGGAGAGCTCGTCAGCTACGGCAGCTCGGGCGCGCTCCCGCTGCGGACCTGGCTGTCCGAACTGCACCGCCATCTGCACCTCGGCGAACTCGGCCGCCACTACAGCGAGTTGGCGGCGAGCTGGCTGTGGGTCGTGGTGCTCGGCGGGGTCGCCCTGTGGTTCGGGCGCCGCAGGGCGCGCCGTCGCGACCTCCTCGTGCCCGCGAAGGGGCAGGCGAAGGGGCGGCCCCGCACGCTGTCCTGGCACGGCGCCGCCGGCCTGTGGGCGGCGGTCGGGCTCCTGGCGCTCTCCGCCACCGGTCTGACCTGGTCGAAGTACACCGGCGTCAACATCGACGCCTTCAAGGCCCAGCTCGGCGGAGCCACGCCCGTCGTCGACGCGACGCTCGCCGGAGGCACGTCGGCCGGCGGCGGCCACGAGGGCCACGGCTCCGGGCACGGCAGCGGCCACGGGGGCGGCCACGGCGGCGGCGCGGACATCGGCGTCGACCGGGCGCTGGAGATCGCCCGCGGCGAGGGCGTCGACGGCCAGGTCTCGGTGATCCTGCCGGTCGACGGGCAGGGCTACGTGGTCAAGGAGACCGACACCGAATTCCCCGTCCACCTCGACTCGGTGGCCGTCGACCCGGCCGACGGGCGGGTCATGGACGAAGTCGCGTTCGCCGACTACCCGTTGCTCGCCAAGCTCACCCGGTTCGGCATCGACGCGCACATGGGCGTGTTCCTCGGCCTGCCCAACCAGCTGGCGCTCGCGGCCCTGACGGCCGTCACCGTCCTGCTGATCGTGTGGGGCTACCGCATGTGGTGGCTGCGCCGGCCGACGAAGGACCGCGCCCTCCGCTTCGGCCGGCCGCTGCCGCGCGGGGCCTGGCGCAAGGTGCCGCTGCCGCTGCTCGTGCCGCTCGCCGCTGTGACGGTTCTGGTCGGCTGGTTCGTGCCGCTGCTCGGGCTCAGCCTGCTCGCGTTCCTCGCGCTCGACGTGACGCTCGGGCGGGTGGCCCGGGCCCGGTCGGCGTCACCGCGCGGCTGACGCGTCCAGAGGCTGCCTCCCGTACGACTCGGGTATGACGTACGGGATGCAGCCCCCCGGCCCGTTCCGCTACGTCAACGGCCGGTCGGCGGCGCGTACTTGTACCCCACCCGGCGGACCGTCTGGATGACCTGGCGGTGCTCGGCGCCCAGCTTGCGGCGGAGGCGGGCGATGTGGGCGTCGACGGTCCGGCCGTCGCCGACGTGCCCGTACCCCCACACCGTGGTGACCAGCTGGTCGCGGGAGTGGACCCGGTGCGGGTGGGCGACCAGGTGGGCGAGGAGCTCGAACTCCAGGTAGGTGAGGTCGAGTTCGCGGCCGTCGACCGCGGCGGTGCGCTGCACGGCGTCGACCCGCACCAGCGGAGCCGACGCAGCCGGCGGAGGCGACTGGACCGGCTGAGCCGACTGGACCGGCTGAGCCGACTGGACCGGTTGGGCCGGAGAGGCCGGCGCTTCGGGCCGTCCCGGCGCGGCCTGCTGGTCGGCCGGGACCAGGACCAGGTAGCCGACCATCGGGGGGTGCCCGGGAAGGCTGGGAACGGCGTGCTGCGGCGCGGGCAGCCATGTGGCGCCGGGCGGCAGGAACTCGGCCACGTCGACCATCTCGTCGCGGCCGATGGCGCGCAGATGGTGGCGCCGGAGCGGGGCGGGAGCAGGGGCGGACGGGGAGGAGGGAACGGAAGAGGCGCTCTGGGGACTCGTCATGAGAGGTCAGCTCGATTCGCGCGAGAGGCGTTCGGGGAAAACGTGCTCAGTGGCGCGCCGACCAAAAGCCGCACTCAGAAGAAGTGAACGGCGTTAGCGGGCCGGCGCGTTCAGCGCGCGGCAACAGACCCGGTCGAAGTCGTGGTGCTGACGGGACGGCCAGAACGGCTCGAGGTCGTGGCGACCCGGCGCGGAGTTCTGGAAGCTGGCCATGTGTCCCATTGAAGCAGACGGCGAAAACGCCCACCGAGGCAGACGGCGAAAACGGCCACAGGGGCAGACGGCGAAAACGCCCACCGCGCCGGATGCCGAAAACGCCCACCGAGGCAGACGGCGAAAACAGCCACCGAGGCAGACAGTGAAAACGCCCACAGGAACACACGACAGGAGCGCCCACCGAACCCCGGTGGGCGCTCCCGAAAACCGCAACAGTCGCGTACGGCTCAGACCTGGCCGGCCTTCTCCAGCGCCGAGCAGCAGGTGTCCACGATCAGCCGGGTCACCACGTACGGGTCGACGTTCGCGTTCGGGCGGCGGTCCTCGATGTAGCCCTTGCCGTCCTGCTCGACCTGCCACGGGATGCGGACGGAGGCGCCGCGGTCGGAGACGCCGTAGCTGTACTTGTCCCACGGGGCGGTCTCGTGCAGGCCGGTCAGACGGTCGTCGATGCCGGCGCCGTAGTTCTTGACGTGGTCGAGGGGCTTCGAGCCCTCGCCGAGCGCCTCGCAGGCGGTGATGATCGCGTCGTAGCCCTCGCGCATCGCCTTCGTGGAGAAGTTGGTGTGCGCGCCGGCGCCGTTCCAGTCGCCCTTGACCGGCTTCGGGTCGAGGGTCGCGGACACGTTGAAGTCCTCGGCGGTGCGGTAGAGCAGCCAACGCGCCACCCACAGCTGGTCGGAGACCTCCAGCGGGGACAGCGGGCCGACCTGGAACTCCCACTGGCCGGGCATGACCTCGGCGTTGATGCCGGAGATGCCGAGGCCCGCCTTGAGGCAGTTGTCCAGGTGCGCCTCGACGACGTCACGGCCGTGGATCTCGTCCGCGCCGACACCGCAGTAGTAGCCGCCCTGCGGGGCCGGGAAGCCGCCGACGGGGAAGCCGAGCGGACGGTCGCCCTCGAAGAACGTGTACTCCTGCTCGATGCCGAAGATCGACTCCTGGCCGGCGAACTTCTCGGCGACCTCGCGCAGCGCGGCGCGGGTGTTGGAGACGTGCGGGGTCATGTCCGTGTTGAGGACCTCGCACAGGACGAGTACGTCGTCGCCGCCGCGGATCGGGTCCGGGCAGGTGAAGACCGGCTTGAGCACGCGGTCGGAGGCGTGGCCCTCGGCCTGGTTGGTGCTGGAGCCGTCGAAGCCCCAGATCGGCAGCTCGGCGAGACCGGCCGGCGAACCGGGCATGATCTTGGTCTTGGAGCGCAGCTTCGCCGTCGGCTGGGTGCCGTCGATCCAGATGTATTCGGCCTTGAAGGTCACGGGGCGCCATCCTTTGCGGGCTGTGCGTGCGGTGCGGGCGGGTCGCGGCGGTGCTGTCGCGCTGTACCGCAGCCTCGCAACCCGCGATTTCCCGGCCGTTGCCCGTCTGTGAACCCCGTGTAACGCGGCCCGCTCCCCGGCTTCGGTGGTCAGGTGCGCTGTATACGCGGTTGACTGTGCCCCATGGCGACAGCACCGATCACCCCTGAGAGCCACGCCGACGAGACCCCCGAGGCGCCGCTGCGCGTAGGCCTGTTCGGCACCGGACCGTGGGCCGCGCGTGTGCACGGCCCGGCGCTCGCCGCGCACCCCGGGGTCGAGCTGGCGGGAGTGTGGGGGCGCAGGCCCGAGGCGGCGGGCGCGCTCGCGACGGAGCTCGGCACGCGCGCGTACACGCGGGCGGACGACCTGATCGCCGACGTCGACGCGGTCGCCTTCGCCCTGCCGCCGGACGTGCAGGCGGACATCGCGGTACGGGCGGCAGGCGCCGGCCGGCACCTGCTGCTCGACAAGCCCGTCGCGACGAAAACCGACACCGCGCGTGTGCTGGCCGACGCCGTCTCGGACTCCGGTGTCACCTCCGTCGTCTTCTTCACGCTGCGCTTCTCGGCGGCCAGCGCCCCCTGGCTCGCCGAACAGGCCACCGTGGACGGCTGGTTCACCGGCCGCGCCGAGTGGCTCGGCAGCATCTACGCGCCGGACACGAAGACCCCGTACGCCGCCTCGCCGTGGCGGCAGGAGAAGGGCGCGCTGTGGGACGTGGGGCCGCACGCCCTGTCGCTGCTCGTGCCCGCGCTCGGCGACGTGACGGAGGTGACGGCGGCGCGCGGCCCGGAGGACACCACGCATCTGCTGCTCCGGCACGACTCGGGCGCCTCCTCCGTGGCCACGCTCAGCCTGACGGCGCCGGAGAAGGCGGGCGGCGTGACGGTCGAGCTGCGCGGCAGGTCCGGCGTCGCGACCCTGCCCGAGGTGTGGGGCGATGGGCCGCTCGACGCGTACGCCCGGGCCGTCGACGCGCTGCTCACCTCGGCGCGAACCGGCGAACCGCACGCCTGCGACGTGCGGTTCGGGCTGCGCGTGACGGAGATCCTGGCGGAGGCGGAACGCGCCCTGCGCTGACCACCGGCCGATGCAGAACGCGCGCTGCGCCGGCGGTCGGCCGGAGCCCCGCCGGGCACGGCCCGCTCAGCGGCCGAGCGCGTCCCGGACCGCCTCTTCCGTGCGGGCCACGACCGCCGTGCCGTCGTCCGCCGTGATGATCGGGCGCTGGATCAGCTTCGGGTGCGCGGCGAGCGCGGCGATCCAGCGGTCGCGGGCGGCGGGCTCGCGCGGCCACTCCTCGCGGTCCTTGAGGTTCAGCTCCTTGGCGGCCGCCTCCTGGGTGCGGGTGATGTCCCACGGTTCGAGTCCGAGCCGGTCCAGGACGGCGCGGATCTCGTCCTCGCTCGGCACGTCCTCCAGATAGCGGCGCACCGTGTACGTCGCGCCTGCCTCGTCGAGCAGCTGCTGCGCGCTGCGGCACTTCGAGCAGGCCGGGTTGATCCAGATCTCCATGCCGCAAGCGTAAGCCAGCACTCCGCTACGAGGGGTCGAGTCGAGGCCTCAACGCCCTTGTGGCCAGGGGCGATTGTCAGTGGTGGGCCATAGAATAGAAGCAGTGTTCGAGAAGGGTCGCGCACTGCCGTGGAAGCGGTGTGCGCACCCCCGACCACCCCAGGAGGATGTTCATGGCCGCTGTCCTGTCCGCCGTCCAGAAGCCGTTGCCGATCGACCTTCCGTACAAGCCGCTGCTGAAGGAGCCGCTCCCCGCGGGCCGCCCCCGGGAGTGGTACATCATGCACAACCGCCGTCTGAAGGCCATGCGCCTCGCCATCGCCCTGCTCGACTCGGGCACGCTCCGCGCGGAGCAGGCGAACAACCGCAAGATACGCGCCACGGCCGAGCTCGTCGGGGTGCGCCCGCCTTCGGACATCACCTGCCACATGGTCCGCGCGCTGATGCGGTACAGCCGCTGACGCCAGGCCGGTGACGGGGAGTGCGGGGCGCGGTGCGTGCGCGTCGCCGCCCCGCCTCCCTCTTCCACGCGTGACGCGAACGGTCAACTCCCGCTCGCGTACGCCCTCTTGAAGTGAGCGCGGCCCTGTGGCGAACATGTCCAGACCAATGCCGTCGGTACGGTGCGCACCGCGCGCCGTCGAGCGGAAGGCCGCACCGTGCGACGCACCCACCTCATCGCCCCCGCCGCCCTGGCCGCCGCCCTCTGCCTGCCGTTGACCGGCTGCGCGGGCGACACCAGGGCGGCCGAGCCGGAGCCGGTCGCGCCGCGCGGCCTCACCGCCCAGGCGTCCAGCGCGACCTCGGTCCACGTGATGTGGAACAAGGCCGCCACGGGCGACATCACGGCGTACGAGATCTACCGCGGCAAGACCCGCGTCAAGACCGTGTCCGCCGACCGCCTCATGGTCGACATCACCGGCCTGAAACCCGAATCCACCTACGAGTTCACCGTCCGCGCCAAGGCCGAGGGCGGCGCCGCCTCGCCGCTGAGCCGGCCCGTGCAGGTCACCACCCGCAAGCACACCGCCACCGACGACGAACCGCCCACCGCCCCCACCCGGCTGCGCGCCCGCGCCTCCGGCCCCCGCGCGGCCACCCTCTCCTGGCGCGCCGCCACCGACAACGAGGAGGTCACCGCGTACGACATCTACCAGCGCGGTTCGAGGATCCACAGCGTCGACGGGGACTCGACCGCCGCCCTGGTCACGGGACTTCGGCCCGGCACCGACTACACCTTCACCGTCAAGGCCAGGGACGCCGCCGACAACAGCTCCCGCGCGGGCGAAGCCGTCGGCCTCACCACGGCCGGGGCGTCCGACGGCACGGACGACGCCTCGGCGGACACCGCGCCCACCGGGTTCCGCGTCGGCACCCATGCCGACGACGGCGCCCACCACCTCGACCTGTCGTGGAACCCGCCCGACACCGGGGGAGACGTCAGCGAGTACCAGATCCACCTCAACGGCAGACCGGCCACCACGCTGATGTGGGGAGCGAAGGCCCCCGAAGGCCGGGCCGAGCACAGCTTCTTCATCACCCGCGAGGCGGGAAAGACGTACCGCGTGAAGCTGCGCGCCAAGCTGCCCGACGGAAACTGGGGCGCGTTCTCCGCGGAGCGGACGGTGACGACCGGCTGAGGCCGCCCCGCCCGCCCCGCCCGCCCGGCCTGCCCGGCCTGACTGACCTGCCCGGCCTGCCCGATCCGACCTCCGCCCCACTTCCCGGGCCCGCCCCGGCGGTAGCCTCGGCCCCTCGAAAGCGCCGGTGCGCGCACACTCGCGAAGGGAACTCCCCGTGACCGTAGCCCTGTTCACCCTCGGCGGGACCATCGCGATGGCGGGCGCCGGAACGGAGCAGAGCGGACCCGGGGCCGACCAGCCGGGCGGCACCGTCGTCGCCCGGCTCACCGGCGCCGACCTCACCGCGGCCGTCCCCGGGCTCGACATCCCGCTCGACGTCCACGACACCCGGGCCGTGCCCAGCGCCGACCTCACCTTCCGTCAACTCCTCGACCTGGTCGAGCAGGCCTCGCGGGCGGTACGCGCGGGCGCGCGCGGGGTCGTCGTCACCCAGGGCACCGACACCCTGGAGGAGAGCGCCTTCCTCGTCGACCTGGTGTGGCCCCACCCCGAGCCGTTCGTCCTCACCGGTGCCATGCGCAACCCGACCCTCGCCGGGCCCGACGGACCGGCCAACCTCCTTGCCGCCGCCCGCGTCGCCGCCGCCGACGAGGCCCGCGACCTGGGCGCGCTGGTCGTGCTCAACGACGAGATCCACGCGGCCCGTTCGGTCCGCAAGGCACACGCCACCAGCACGGCCGCGTTCACGTCCCCCGACACCGGCCCCCTCGGCCACGTCATCGAAGGCGTGCCCCGCGTCCTCACCCGCCCGCCCCGCTGCACCCCGCTCACCCCCGGCCCGGGCGCACCCGCCCGCGTCGCGCTGCACACCGTCACCCTCGACGACGACGGGCACGCGCTCACCCGCCTCGGCGACGGAGACGGTGTGCGGGGCCTGGTCGTCGCGGGCTTCGGCGTCGGCCATGTGCCCGGCGAACTCGCGCCCGTACTGGGCGGACTGGCCGAACGCATGCCGGTCGTCCTCGCCTCGCGCACCGGCGGCGGATCCGTGCTGCGGCACACCTACGGCGCCCGGGGCTCGGAGACCGACCTGCAACGCCGCGGCCTCATCAACGCCGGCCTCCTCGACCCGTACAAGGCCCGGGTGCTGCTCCGACTGCTGCTGACGACGGAGGGCGCGACGACGAAGGACATCGCGGAGGAATTCGCCCGCCACGCGTGACCCCGAAGGAGGCGCCCGCCACGCGTGCCCGCCAGGAATGCGCCCGCCACGCGTGAAGGGAACGTGCCCGGATGCCGTAGGCGGCGAAGCACGCGTGAAGGCGCCTGGCCGAAAACCTACGGAGCGCCTCCACAACCTCCCCACGAGTGTCCGAAAGGTCCTTATCGTGCCCGGCCCCGAATGTCCGAAGGGCCCTGAGGTGCGGCGTGACAAGAGTCGCACCGGCCGCGCACGCCCGGTCGTCCGCCGTGCGCCGCAAGCCCCTTGAACTCGCAGTCGAACCCCCGGTAACCCCCGAATTTCCCCGGTTCTCGCGGCCCCCGAACGGAGATCCACTGCGTGTTAGCGTCCCGTCCGACCGGGGGGCCGACCGCACAGTGCGAGAGGAAATCCGTGGGTCACATGCAGCACATGGACGGTGGCTGGATCACTCCAGTCCTGTCGTACGTCATGGCCGTGGTGGGCGCAGCGCTCGGACTGCGCTGCACCGTGCGCGCCCTGGCGGCGGGGGGCAGGGCCAGAAGGAACTGGCTCATCACCGCGTCCGCCGCGATCGGCGCCGGCATCTGGACGATGCACTTCATCGCGATGCTCGGCTACAAGGTCGAGGGCACCGCGATCCGCTACGACATCCCGCTCACCCTGCTGAGCCTCGCCGTGGCCATCGCTGTCGTCGGCGCGGGCGTCTTCATCGCCGGGTACGGCGGGTCCCGCGCCCGTGCCGTCCTCCTCGGCGGTCTGGGTACCGGCCTCGGCGTCGCGGCGATGCACTACATCGGCATGTCCGCGGTGGAGCTCAACGGCAGCATCGCGTACGACCCGACGCTGGTCGCGGCCTCCGTGGTCATCGCCGTCGTCGCCGCGTCCGCCGCCCTGTGGGCCGCGCTGGCCGTACGCGGACCGGTCGCCGCGGCCGTCGCCGCGCTCGTCATGGGGCTCGCGGTGAGCAGCATGCACTACACCGGCATGGCCGCCGTGTCCGTCTCCGTGACCGCGAGCACCGAGCCGCTCGGCGGGGCCAGCGCACCCGCGTTCATCCTGCCGATGGCCGTCGTGCTCGGCTCGTTCCTCTTCCTGACCTGCGCCTTCGTCGCACTGTCGCCGACCGCGCGGGAGAGCGCCGAGAACGCGGCCGCCGCCCGCCCGCTGCACGAGGTGGAACTCCCGGCGACCTGAGCCGACCCCACCGCGCGGTCCGTACGACCCCGAACCCGTAACCCCAGGGCCGAGCCGTCCCCTCGCCCGCTCAACTCCCGCACTGCCGAGTGCCGCCGAGGAGCCACCCCGTCATGTCCGTACGCCTACCGCTGCCCGAACGGCTGCGCCCCAGATCGATCAGGGCCAAGGTCGTCACCCTGCTCACCGTGCCGGTCGTCTCCCTGATGGCGCTGTGGGGCCACGCCGCGGTCACCACCGCCACCCAGGTGTCGGCCGCCGAGCAGCTGAAGCAGGTCAACTCGGCGCTGGTGCAGCCCGTCTCGGACTTCACCCGCGCCGTCCAGGACGAACGGGCCGCCGCCCTCCACCAGTTCGCGGCCCCCGGCCCCGCCGCCCACGACGCGTACACCGCCGCCGAGTCCCGTACGGACAAGGCCGCCGCGGCCCTGCGCGCGGGCGTGCGGTCGAGCAGCACCGACGTCGCCGCGATCAACGCGGCCCTGCCCGACCGCATCCAGCGGCTGCTGCACAGCGCCGACACGGTCGCCGGACGGCAGGCCGACACCCCGGCCGCCGCGCTCGCCCGCTACAGCACCGCCGTCGACCACGGCTTCGCCGTCCGCTCCGCGCTCGTCCGCGCCGACCGCACCGGCTCCGCCCCCGGCACCCGCGCCGTCCTCGAACTCGCCCGCGCCCGCGAGGCGTTGAGCCGCCAGGACGCGGTGTACGGGGCCGCGCAGGCCGACGGCACCATGACCGCCGAGCAGTACCGCACCTTCGTCGGCGACGTCGCACTCCAGCGCAGCCTCACCGGCAGCGCCGCCGCCGACCTCGCCCCGAGCGACGCCCACGCCTACCGCGAGGTCCTCGACTCCGCCCCGGCCGCCGACCTGCGCACCGCCCAGGACAAGGTGCTCGCCGCGGGCCCCGCCAAGGCCGCCGACGCCGTACCCGCCGACACCTGGGAGACCGCGGCCGTCGACACCCTCGCCGGGCTCGACCGCGCCGAACGCGCGAGCGCCGACCCGGCCGCGTCCGCCGAGCCGTACTCCCTCGCCACGCTCGGCAGTTCGGGCCTCGCCGTGATCCTCGGCCTGCTCGGCGTGGTGCTCGCCCTGATCCTCTCCGTACGCATCGGCCGCGGCCTGGTCGCCGACCTCACCGGCCTCCGCAACCGCGCGCTCGAACTCGCCGCGACCCGGCTGCCCACCGCGATGCGCCGCATCCACAACGGCGAGGACATCGACCTCGACACCGAGGCCCCGCTCGACCCCACCCCCGTACGCGACGAGATCGGCCAGGTCGGCGCGGCCCTCACCACCGTGCAGCGCGCCGCCCTGCGCGCCGTCGCGGGCCGCGCCGCCGTCCTCACCGGAGTCTCCGGCGTGTACGTGAGCCTCGCCCGGCGCAGCCAGGTGCTCCTCCACCGCCAGCTGGAACTCCTCGACACGATGGAGCGCCGCACCGAGAACCCCACCGACCTGGAGGACCTCTTCCGCCTCGACCACCTCACGACCCGCATGCGCCGGCACGCCGAGTCCCTGCTGATCCTCTCCGGCTCCGCCCCCGGCCGCGCCTGGCGCAACCCGGTCCCGCTGATCGACGCCGTACGCGCGGGCATCGCCGAGACCGCCGACATCGACCGCGTCCAGCTGCACGACCTGCCGGACCTGCACCTCGCCGGTTCCGCCGTGGCCGACCTCGTCCACCTCGTCGCCGAACTCACCGAGAACGCCGCCCAGTTCTCGCCGCCGCACACCCCGGTCGTCGTACGCGGCGAGGAGGTCGGCGCCGGTGCGGTCCTGGAGATCGAGGACCGCGGGCTCGGCATGGGCGACGAGGCCCTCGCCGCGGCCAACGAGAAGATCCACGCCGCGGACGTCGACCTCCTCGACTCCCGCCAGCTCGGCCTGTTCGTCGTCAACCGCCTCGCCGAGCGCCAGCACGTCGACGTCACCCTGCGCCGCTCCGTCTACGGCGGCATCACGGCCACCGTCTTCGTGCCGAAGGAGATCCTGGAGGCCCCGCACCCGGGCCTGCGCGCCCTCCCGGAGCACACCGAACGCCCGCTCCGCGACCAGCAGTCGACCGTACGACCCCTCCAGCCCCGCCCAACCACCGCCCGGGCCCTCCCGCCCGCAGCCCCGGCCCACCCGACCGCACCCCCGGCCCACCCGGACCGACAGCCGCAGCCCCCGGAACGCCGACCGGAGCCCACCCCCGAACCCGCCCGCGAGCCGAGCGCCCCGCTGCCCTCCCGCCGCGTACAGCACCAGCGGGTGCTGGACCAGCAGCCCCCGGCATCACGCACATCCGCAGCCCCGGCCCATGCGGAAGCGCAGCCCCAGCCGGACCCCCGAGTCCAGCCCCACCCGGACCGACAGCCGCAGCCCTCGGAACGCCGACCGGAGCCCACCCCCGAGCCCGCCCGCGAGCTGAGCGCCCCGCTGCCCTCCCGCCGAGAGCAGCGGCAGCCACCTCGACCGACACCACCCGTGCCCGCACCCCCGCACGACGACGGCCTCCCGCGGCGCGTGCGCCAGGCCAACCTGGCGCCCGAGCTGCGCGCACCCGGCCCCGACGGCCCCGACGGCGACGCACCGGCGTCGCGGGCCGAGCAGCCCGGCCGCCGTTCCCCGGAGGCCGCACGGGCCACGATGGCCTCCCTCCGCTCCGGCCGGCACCGCGCCCGCGCCGCCCGCGAGGCCGCCCCGCACCCGGCCCCGGCCGAAGGCACGCCGAGCCCGCCGAACCCGCCGAACCCCCCGAGCCCGCCGAGCACCCCGCGTACCACAGGCAGCGCCCCGCGCACCCCGACCCACGACGAAGGACAAGGACCCCGATGACCCCGACGTACACCGTCACCAACCTGGGCGGCGCCGACGGACCCGGCGGTGAGGGCCGCGGCGGCGTCGACTGGCTCCTCGACGACCTGGTCGGCCGCGTCCCCGAGGTCCGGCACGCGGTGATGCTCTCCAACGACGGCCTGTGCGTGGGCGCTTCGACCGGCATGGGCCGCGACGAGTCGGAGCGCTTCTCCGCGATCGCCTCCGGCTTCCACTCCCTCGCCAAGGGCGCGGGCCGGCACTTCGACGCGGGCGGCGTCGTGCAGACGATGGTCGAGCTGCAGGGCGGCTTCCTCTTCGTGGTCGCCGCGGGCGACGGCTCCTGCCTCGCCGTCTTCACCGACGGCCACGCCGACATCGGCCTGGTGGCCTACGAGATGGCCCTCCTCGTGGACCGCGTACGCGAGCACCTCGGCGTCCCCACCCGCACGGACGGCGACACCCCATGACGGCCGACCAGCCCGGCCGGGCCCCTCACCCCGGCCGCCCCGACGCCTGGACCGACCGCTACGACGACGACGCCGGCCCCCTGGTCCGCCTGTACGCGATGACCGCCGGCCGGGCCCGCACGGAGAACGGCGCCGAGCGGGTCGACCTGATGGCGATCGTCCGCGCCCGCCCCGAGGCGACCGCGCCGCGCGCCCCGCTCCCGCCCGAGCAGCGCGACCTCCTCGCCCTGTGCACCTCGGGCCCGCGCCCGGTCGCCGACCTGGCCTCGGACTCGGGCCTGCCCCTCGGCGTCGTACGCGTCCTGCTCGGCGACCTGACCGCGGCCGGCCTGATCACCGTCACGACGCCCGACGCCGCCCCGCAGACCAGCACCCGCCCCGACGCCCACCTCCTGCGAGAAGTGATCCATGGCCTACGAGCACTCTGACCGCGCCGCGTTCACCGCGCTGAAGCTTCTGATCGCCGGGGGCTTCGGCGTCGGGAAGACCACGCTGGTGGAGTCGGTGAGCGAGATCCGCCCGCTGAACACGGAGGAGCAGCTCACCGAGGCCTCCCGCCCGGTCGACGACCTGCACGGCGTGGCGACCAAGACCACGACGACCGTCGCGATGGACTTCGGCCGCATCACCCTCCGCGAGGACCTGGCGCTCTACCTCTTCGGCACCCCGGGCCAGGACCGCTTCTGGTTCGTCTGGGACGAGCTGGCCACCGGCTGCCTCGGCGCGGTCGTCCTCGCCGACACCCGCCGCCTCGCGGACTCCTTCCCGGCGGTCGACTACTTCGAGAGCCGGAACATCCCGTTCATCGTCGCGGTCAACTGCTTCGACGGCGTACGCACCCACACCCCCGAAACCATCGCCGCCGCCCTCGACCTGGCCCCCGCGACCCCCGTCCTGCTCTGCGACGTACGCGACCGCGAGTCCGGCAAGGACGTCCTGATCACGCTGGTCGAACACGTCCTGGCCCAACCCTGACCGCGGCCGCCCTGCCGGAAACGGCGAAGGCCGCCGGCCCCCTCGCAGGGGTCGGCGGCCTTCGTACGCGTGGGGCGTACCCGCGGCTCAGAGGTCGAAGTAGAGCTCGAACTCGTGCGGGTGCGGGCGCAGCTGGATCGGGGCGATCTCGTTGGTGCGCTTGTAGTCGATCCACGTCTCGATCAGGTCGGACGTGAAGACGCCGCCCTGCTGCAGGTACTCGTTGTCCTCCTCCAGGGCGTCGAGTACCGCGGGGAGCGAGGTCGGGACCTGGGCGACGTTCGCGTGCTCCTCGGGAGCCAGCTCGTACAGGTCCTTGTCGATCGGCTCGGCCGGCTCGATCTTGTTCTTGACGCCGTCGAGGCCCGCGAGGAGCAGCGCCGAGAACGCGAGGTACGGGTTCGAGGACGGGTCGGGCGCACGGAACTCGACGCGCTTGGCCTTCGGGTTCGAGCCGGTGATCGGGATGCGCATGGCCGCGGAGCGGTTGCGCTGCGAGTACACCAGGTTGATCGGCGCCTCGAAGCCCGGGACCAGGCGGTGGTACGAGTTCACGGTCGGGTTGGTGAACGCGAGCAGCGACGGGGCGTGCTTGAGGATGCCGCCGATGTAGTAGCGGGCGGTGTCCGAGAGGCCGGCGTAGCCCTGCTCGTCGTAGAAGAGCGGGGAGCCGCCCTGCCACAGCGACTGGTGGACGTGCATGCCCGAGCCGTTGTCACCGAAGATCGGCTTCGGCATGAAGGTCGCGGTCTTGCCGTTCCGCCAGGCGACGTTCTTCACGATGTACTTGAAGAGCATCAGGTCGTCGGCCGCGGCGAGCAGCGTGTTGAACTTGTAGTTGATCTCGGCCTGGCCGGCGGTGCCCACCTCGTGGTGCTGGCGCTCGACCTGCAGGCCGGCGTCCTCGAGGGCCAGGGAGATCTCGGCGCGCAGGTCGGCGAAGTGGTCGACCGGCGGGGCCGGGAAGTAGCCGCCCTTGTAACGGACCTTGTAGCCGCGGTTGTTCTCCTCCGCACCGGTGTTCCAGGCGCCCGCCTCGGAGTCGATGTGGTAGAAGCCCTGGTTCGCGGAGGTCTCGAAGCGGACCGAGTCGAACACGTAGAACTCGGCCTCGGGACCGAAGTACGCGGTGTCGGCGATGCCGGTCGACGCGAGGTACGCCTCGGCCTTCTTCGCGATGTTGCGCGGGTCGCGGCTGTACTGCTCGCCCGTGATCGGGTCGTGGATGAAGAAGTTGATGTTCAGCGTCTTGTCGCGGCGGAACGGGTCCACGCGGGCCGTCGACAGGTCGGCGCGCAGCGCCATGTCCGACTCGTGGATGGCCTGGAAGCCGCGGATCGACGAGCCGTCGAAGGCCAGCTCCTCGGACGGGTCGAACGCCGTCGCCGGGATCGTGAAGTGCTGCATCACGCCCGGGAGGTCGCAGAACCGGACGTCAACCATCTTGACGTCGTTGTCCTTGATGAACTTCTTGGCATCGTCGGCGTTCTGGAACATCCGGCTCCTCCTACTCCCGGTCCGGGGTGGAGCCGGGGATGTCTCGCTTGAGTGCGGCCAGTGCGGTGGCACACGCTGGTCCTGACCATAAGGACGCGGGATTTCTCAAGCATGACCCATTTGTTTCGTCGAAGTTAACCGACCGACGGGCGAGACGCCTGCTCTGCCCCGCTTCCGCGACCCCGGCCCGGCCGGTGCGAAAGGGGGCGCAGTACCGTGGACGGGTGGACAACAGACAGGCAATCGGATCGTGGCTCTCCGGCCCCCGTCAGGCGGCCGAGGACATGGGCGCCGAGTTCGGTTACCGGGGCCAGCAGATGGGCCTCCCCGAGGAGGGCCCCGGCGCCATCGCCCCGCTCGGCCGCCGCTTCGGAGCGGTCGTCGTCGACTGGGCCGGCTGCATGCTCATCGCATACGGCCTCTTCGCTCAGGGCAACCAGCAGGCGATGGGCAACTGGGCTCTGGGCATCTTCTTCGTCCTGAGCGTGCTCACGGTCGGCACGGTCGGCTCGACCCCCGGCAAGCGCCTCTTCGGCCTCCGCGTCGTCGCCGAGGGCGGCGGCCGCCTGGTCCTGGGCCGCGTCCTGCTGCGCAGCCTCCTGCTGTGCCTCGCGATCCCGGCCCTGATCTGGGACAGAGACGGCCGCGGCCTCCACGACCGCCTGGCCAAGGCGATCCAGATCCGCATCTGACACGTCGCACGTTCCACCCCGTCCGGCGGCCCACCTGCCGTCCCGGCTGGACGGTAATCCCAGCCCGTCCGGCGGTTCACCTGTCGTCCCGGCCGGTCGGTAATCCCAGCCCGTCCGGCGGTTCACCTGTGGTCCCGGCTGGGCGGTAATGCCAGCCCGTCCGGCGGTTCACCTGTGGTCCCGGCCGGGCGGTAATCCCAGCCCGTCCGGCGGTTCACCTGTCGTCCCGGCTGGACGGTAATTCCAGCCCGTCCGGCGTTTGAGGACGAGCCCGAAGGGCGATCGAGGGCGCCCGAGCCGACGGCACACGAACGACCACCGCATACGCCGATGGGGCGCCGGGAAACAATCCCGACGCCCCATCGACGTACGTACAGCCGTAAAAACCCGTAACCAAGCGGCGAGCGTCACCGCATCTTGGGCCCACCCTTCGGCATCCGCATCCCCTTGGGCATCGGGCCCTTCGGGAGCGGCATGTTGCTCATCAGGTCGCCCATCGCCTTCAGGCGGTCGTTGGTCTGCGTGACCTGGGGGCCGGCGAGCACGCGGGGGAGCTTCAGCATCGTCGTACGGAGCTTCTTCAGCGGGACCTGGCCCTCGTCGTTGCCGACGATGAAGTCGTGCACCGGTACGTCGACGACGATCCGGGCCATCTTCTTCTTCTCGGCCGCGAGCAGGCCCTTGAGCCGGTTCGGGTTGCCCTCGCCGATGAGGACGATGCCGGCCTTGCCGACCGCGCGGTGCACCACGTCCTGGCTGCGGTTCATCGCCACCGCCGGGGTCGTCGTCCAGCCGCGGCCGACGTTGTCCAGGACCGCGGCCGCCGCACCGGGCTGCCCCTCCATCTGCCCGAACGCCGCCCGCTCGGCCCGGCGGCCGAAGACGATCGCCACCGCCAGGAAGGCGAGCAGGACGCCGAGGATGCCCAGATAAACCGGGTGCCCGATCAGGAAGCCGATACCGAGAAGGACACCGAAGGTGACAAGTCCCACTGCGGCTAGAACGAGACCGATCTTGGAGTCGGCCCGCCGGGTCATCTTGTAAGTAAGAGCGATCTGCTTGAGCCGCCCTGCGTTCGCAGCGCTCGCTGCGTCGTCCTTCCTCGCCATGTCTCGAAGTTTACGTGCCCTTCGAACGGGCTACGACGTGCGGGCCGAGCTCACCGCCTCCAGCACCCGCTGGGCCTCGACCCGGTCCTTGGCACGGCGCCGGTCCTCGAGCACCGAGGACCAGGCGTTGCGGCGCGCGGTGCGCTGGCCGCCGCGCAGCAGCAGCGACTCGACGGCCCGCAGGGCGTCGGTGACGGAAGGGATGGCGGTGGCGCGTACGGGAGGCGCGGCCTGCATGGCAGGGGTCCCTCTCTGAAGGCTCTGAAGTCCGGGCGGAGTGGGGGGATGTGCGGTGGTACGTGGCGTAGTGCCAGCGTCACTGATTGGTGTTACCAGCGCATGACCGGCCGGTCAAACACCCATGAAGCCGCGATGAGGGACCCCCGAGGGGCCCCGGAACGCGAGACGCGGCCCGCATGCGGCCCCCTACCTGCGGGGACCTCAACGGGCCGCGTCACCAAGGCCGTTACCGGCCGGTAGTCACTTGTGCGGGAGTTCACACCGCCTGCGAGGCGACGTACTCCCCACGCTTCTCGACGGCCATCTGGAACAGCCGCCCCGCGCGGTACGAGGAGCGGACCAGCGGCCCGGACATCACGCCGGAGTAGCCGATCTCCTCGGCCTCCTCCTTCAGCTCCACGAACTCCTGCGGCTTGACCCAGCGCTCCACGGGGTGGTGGCGCACGGTCGGGCGGAGGTACTGCGTGATCGTGATGAGCTCGCAGCCCGCGTCGTGCAGCTGCTGCAGCGCCTCGCTGATCTCCTCACGGGTCTCGCCCATGCCGAGGATCAGGTTGGACTTCGTGACGAGACCGGCCTCGCGGGCCTCCGTGATGACCTTGAGCGAGCGCTCGAAGCGGAAGCCGGGGCGGATCCGCTTGAAGATCCGCGGCACGGTCTCCACGTTGTGCGCGAGCACCTCGGGGCGGGACGAGAAGACCTCGGCCAGCTGGTCCGGCTCGGCGTTGAAGTCGGGGATGAGCAGCTCGACCTTGGTGTGGCCGCCCTCGCGCTCCGCCGTCATCGCGTGGATCTGGCGCACGGTCTCCGCGTACAGCCAGGCGCCGCCGTCCTCCAGGTCGTCGCGGGCGACGCCGGTGATGGTGGCGTAGTTCAGGTCCATCTTGACGACGGACTCGCCGACGCGGCGCGGCTCGTCACGGTCCAGGGCCTGCGGCTTGCCCGTGTCGATCTGGCAGAAGTCACAGCGCCGCGTGCACTGGTCACCGCCGATGAGGAAGGTCGCCTCGCGGTCCTCCCAGCACTCAAAGATGTTCGGACAGCCCGCCTCCTGGCACACGGTGTGCAGGCCCTCGCTCTTGACGAGGTTGTGCAGGTCCTTGTACTCGGGGCCCATCTTCGCCCGGGTCTTGATCCACTCGGGCTTGCGCTCGATGGGGGTCTGGCTGTTGCGGACCTCCAGGCGCAGCATCTTGCGTCCGTCGGGTGCGACTGCGGACACGACCGGCTCCCTACAGCTTCGATTCTTCGGCGCCCACCAGGGTACGCCCGTTGTTCGTACGGTCTTCAAAGCGGCCAACCTGTGGACGGCGGCCCGCATTCCCTCGGTCAGGCGGCCGGCTGCGCCTCCGGTTCCCGGACGATCTCGCGGGGCTTCAACTCCGCGTTCTCCAGCACCTCTCGCAGATGCTTCTCGACGACCGGCAGGACCTCGTCGATCGTGATGTCCCGGCCCAGCTCGTTCGCGAGCGAGGCGACGCCCGCGTCCCGGATGCCGCACGGCACGATCTTGTCGAACTCGGTGTTGTCCGGGTTCACGTTCAGCGCGAAGCCGTGCATCGTGACGCCCTTGGCGACGCGGATGCCGATCGCCGCGAGCTTGCGGTCCTCCCGGCGCTGGCCGGCGTTGGACGGCGCGTACTCCGGGCCGTTCAGGCGCGGGTCGAACTCCTCGTCCTGCAGTCGCGGGTCGAAGTCCAGGGAGAGCCCGCCGAGCCGCTGCTCCACCGGGTCGCCGAGCACCCACACGCCGCTGCGCCCCTCGACCCTGCTGGTCTCCACGCCGAACTCGGCGCAGGCCCGGATCAGCGCCTCCTCCAGGCGGCGCACGTGCGCGACGACGTCCACCGGTCGCGGCAGCTTCAGGATCGGGTAGCCGACGAGCTGGCCCGGGCCGTGCCAGGTGATCTTGCCGCCGCGGTCCACGTCGACGACCGGCGTGCCGTCGAGCGGCCGCTCGCTGTCGGCCGTACGGCGGCCCGCGGTGTAGACGGAGGGATGCTCCAGGAGCAGGCAGGTGTCGGGCACCTCGTCGGCGAAGCGGGCGGCGTGCACCCGGCGCTGCTCCTCCCAGGCCTCCACATAGTCGACCTTGTCCGGGCCGAAGCCGAGTCGGACGAATCGCAGCTCACTCACGGCAAGCGCCTCCTTGAAAACTTTCACCGTGCACGTTTCGCGCCCCGAGCCACTGTACGACCCGGCGCGCAACCCGTTCGAGTCACCCGTCCCCGCCGAAACCCGTCATCCCTTCGCACAATCCTCACACGATCGGATGAATGCGAGGCCAGGGCGGCGATGCGGCCCCCGGAGGCCGCTACATTCGCGCCGTTCCATGAGGGCCTGCACACCGGCCCGGAAGGCAGGAGACCGCAGAGCCGATGACGGATCGACCCCCGCAGCGCACGCCCAACCGCCAACTAGCCGCGCTGATCGCCGAGGCCGGCTTCTCCAACGCCGGCCTCGCCCGCAGGGTCGATCAACTGGGCCTGGAGCACGGACTCGACCTGCGCTACGACAAGACCTCGGTGACCCGCTGGCTGCGCGGCCAGCAGCCCCGCGGCACGACGCCCGCGCTGATCGCCGAGGTCTTCACCCGCAGACTCGGCCGCCGCCTCTCCGCGCAGGACCTCGGCCTGGACGCCTGCGCACCGGTCTACGCGGGCCTGGAGTTCGCGGGCTCGCCGGAGGAGGCCGTCGACATCGTCAGCGGCCTGTGGCGCAAGGACTCCGGCAGCCACGCCGAGCTGCAGAAGATCGCCTTCACCCCGGCCGGGCTCGTCGTGCCCAGCCGGGACTGGCTGATCGGCCGGGCCGACGAACGGGTCGGCCGCGGCGACCCGGCGAGCAACGCCCGCGTCCCCGTCCAGGGCCGCAGCTCCGTGCCCCGGCAGCGCACGCAGACCGAGCGCGGCCCCGGCCAGAAGGTGACCGGCGGGGACATCGCCGCGCTGCGCTCCGTCGGCGAGCTCTTCCGCGCCCTCGACCACGCCTACGGCGGCGGCCACGCCCGGCAGGCCCTGGTGCGGTACCTGGAGCACGAGGCCGAGCCGATGCTGCGCGGGGTGTACGGCGAGCAGATCGGCCGCCGCCTCTTCTCCGCGGCCGCCGACCTGACCCGGCTCGCGGGCTGGACGTCGTACGACATCGCGGCGCACGGCCTCGCGCAGCGGTACTTCGTCCAGGCGCTGCGGCTCTCACAGGCGGCGGGGGACCGGGCGTACGGCAGCTATGTGCTGGTGACGATGAGCCGGCAGGCGGTCTATCTCGGGCACGGGCGGGAGGCGGTGCAGCTCGCGCGGGTCGCCCAGCAGGGGGTGGGCGCGGCGGCGCCGCCCGTGGTGCAGGCGCTGCTGCACGCGGTGGAGGCGCGCGGGCACGGCGTGCTCGGCGAGGTCCGCGCCTGCACGGGCGCGCTCGCGCGGGCCGAGCGCGCCCTGGAGGCGGCCCGGCCCGGTGACGAAGTCCCGCACTGGGCGCGGTTCTTCGACGAGGCGCAGCTCGCCGACGAGTTCGGGCACTGCCACCGCGACCTGCAGCAGTACCGGGCGGCCGCGCAGCACGCCGAGCGCTCGCTGCATCTGCGCGCGCCCGCGTTCGCCCGCTCGCGCCTGTTCAGCCGCGTCGTCCTCGCCACGGCCCGGCTCGGCCTCGGCGAGCTCGACCAGGCCTGCGTGCTCGGCGCGGAGGCGGCCCAGCAGGCCTCGGAGATGCGCTCGGCCCGCGCCCTGGAGTACGTACGCGACTTCGAGCGCCGCCTGGAGCCGTACCGGGACGCGATGCCCGTGCGCGGCTACCGGGAGCGGGTGGCGGCGATCGGCTGAGGCCCGCCCCGACGGGGACGCGGGGCCGCTGAGGACTTCGGGAAGGGGCGGGTGGGAGAACTCAGGCCGCGGCCCGCACCCCGCCTGCCCCCGTCCCCACCGGCACCCCCAGATCCCGCAGGACCGCCCGCGCCGCCCGCTGCCCCGAGTGCAGGGCGCCCTGGACCGTGCTGGTGTCCCGGTGGTCGCCGCACACGTACAGGCCGGCCAGGATGCGCACGCGGCGGCGCGGGTCGTGCGGGACCGGCATGGCGGGCACGGCCTCCGGGTCGTGGTGGACGGCGAGCAGGTCCCAGCCGGACGTGGACGTGCCGTAGAGACGGGCGAGCTGGGCGCGGACCTCGTGCTCGGCCGGGGGCGGGCCGTGGACGACGGACGTGATCAGCGCCCGGTCGGCGGGGGCGCGGGACGGGTCGACCTCGCTCATCACCGCCGTGTGCGCGACCGGCCCCGAGCGGTCGGCGTCCAGGAGCAGCGCCGGTTCGCCGAGCGGGGGCTCGGGCGCGCTGTGGTGCAGCACGGTCACCGCGTGGAAGTCCGGCAGCCGCAGCCCGGGCAGCAACTCGGCGGCCTGCCGCGCCCCGGTCGCCAACAGCACGGAACGGCACGGCAGTTCACCGTGATCGGCGGTCCGTACGGAGGTCGTGGCGATGTCGATGGCCTTCACCCCGGTGTGCACCGTGCCCGGCGGCAGGGCGGCCGCGAGCAGGGCCGGCAGGGTGTCGGCCCCGCCCGCGGGCACGCAGAGCCGGCCCCGGGCGAAGCCGCGCAGGGCGAGGTCGGCGCACCGGCTGGACGTGTCCAGGTCCGGGTCGCAGAGCAGCGCGGCGAGCAGCGGGCGCAGAAAACCGTCGACGGTACGGGCGGGCAGGCCGCGGGCCGACAGCGCCTGGGCGGTGGACAGTTCGGGCCGGGCGAGCAGGCGGTCCACGGGGGTGGCGGCGAGCCGGTTCAGGGCGGCGCCGAGCCGGGCGTGGTCGAGCGGACCGCCGAGGGCGGGACGGGCGCGCTGCGGGCGGTGTGCGGGGCGCGGCACCCGTGGGGCCCCGGCGAGGGCCCGCGGAGTGCCGGCCAGCGCACGCGCGGCACTGAGTGCGCCCCGTGCGCTTCGTGCGCCCCTCGCGCTCCGGCGCCCGCCGAGCGCGGCGCTCAGCGCGCTCCCGGCTTCCCAGGTGCGGTGGACGCGGCCGCCGCTGTGGACCAGGACGCCGGGTGCGAACGTACGCAGCGCCAGGGCCTCCAGGGCCGGGGTGCGGCGCAGTTCGGGATCGGCCGTGGAGAGCAGCCGGCCGATCCGGTCGAGTCGGAATCCATCGATCCGTTCTGTGCTCATCCGGCCGCCGACGGCGGGGCCCGCCTCCACGACCACGGTGCTCACCCCGGCCTCGGTCAGCTGCAGGGCGGCGGAGAGTCCGGCCACCCCGGCCCCCACGACTACGACGTCCGCCTGTTCCACGGGCTCGTGCACGTGCCCCTCCCCAGGTTGCGGCTGCTGGGGTCGTGATGCCCCAACTCGACCCGGGAATACCCGAGTTCGGCACGAGGGTAGGAGGGGATCCGGTCAGTTGCAGTCGCGCATGCACCGGGCACGGTCGCACGAGGTCGCATACGGTCGCGCACGCCCCATTTCGGGCGCACGCCGGGGCGCGCGGGGAGGGCCCCAGGGGCGTGACGGGACGTACGCACTCCGGCTCGTGGCGGCTGTCGCGGCGCGGCCCGCCCCCGGTTCCGGCGGCTGACGCAGCGCCCCGGGGTTGCGGAGGCTAGCGCAGCGCGGCCCGTACCGCCTCGTCGATCGTCGGGAAGGCGAAGCGGAAGCCGGACTCCAACAGGCGGGCGGGGAGTACCCGTTGGCTGCCCAGCACCTCCGAGGACATCTCGCCGAGGACCGCGCGCAGGGCGGGCGCCGGAGCCGGGACGAGGGTCGGGCGGCGCAGCACGCGGCCCATCGCGGCGGTCACCTCGCGGTTGGTCACCGGGTGCGGGGCGGTCAGGTTGACCGGTCCGGAGAGCGAGTCGGTGTCGAGGAGATGGCGCAGGGCGGCGATCTCGTCGTGCCGCGAGATGAAACTCCAGTACTGCGAGCCGTCGCCGAGCCGGCCGCCGAGGCCCGCCTTGAACAGCGGGAACATCCGCTTCCAGGCCCCGCCCTCGCGCGCCACCACGATGCCGCTGCGGGCGAACACGGTACGCACCCCGGCCTCCACCGCCGCGCCCGCCGCCTCCTCCCACTCCACGCACAAGGACGCCAGAAAACCGTCGCCCGCGGGCGCGCTCTCGTCGACCGCGCGGTCCCCGGTGTCGCCGTAGTAGCCGACCGCGCTGCCGCTGAGGAAGACCCGCGGCGGGGTGTCCAGGGCGGCCACGGCCTCGGCGAGCGCGACGGTCCCGAGCACCCGGCTGTCCCGCAACTCCTGCTTGTACGCGGCCGTCCAGCGGCGGTCGCCGATGCCGGCCCCGGCCAGGTTGACGACGGCGTCGCAGCCCGCGAGGCCCGCCGTGTGCACGTACTGCCGCTCCGGGTTCCACTCGATCTCGTCGGGGAACTCGGCGCGGCGGCGGACCAGGCGCACCACCTCGTGCCCGTCCGCGGCGAGGGAGCGGGCGAGCGCCGAGCCGATCAGGCCGGTCGAGCCCGCGATGGCGATGCGCTGTTTGGCGTCCATGGGCCCATCCTGCCCACAGACCCGCCCGTCGGCGAGCAAGCGTGCGGCCGCCCGGGGGTGTTGTCGGTGCCGGGTCCTACGCTGGCCCGCATGCCGCTCGACGACGTACGCATCCGCCCCGCCCAGCCGTCCGACGAGACCGCCCTCGCCGCGCTCGACCGGGAGACCTGGTCGCGGCTGCACGCCGTGGCGCCCCGGCCTGCTCCGGACGCCGCGTTCTTCGACGAGCGGCACGCGCCGGACGACTTCCTGGTGGCGGAGGCGGCCGGCGCGATCGCCGGGTACATACGGCTGGTGCCGCCCACGCCGCTCGCCGTCAACGCGCATGTGCGGCAGATACAGGGCCTGGCCGTCGCCCCCGCCGCCCGCGGCCTCGGCCTCGGCCGCGCACTGATCCGGGCCGCCTGCGCCCGCGCCCGCGAGCAGGGCGCGAACCGCATGACGCTCAGGGTCCTCGGCCACAACGCCCCGGCCCGCGCGCTGTACGAGGCCGAGGGCTTCACGGTGGAGGGCGTCCTGCCCGGGGAGTTCCTGATCGAGGGGGAGTACGTGGACGACGTGCTGATGGGACGCACGCTGGACTGAGTTGCCGCGCGCCCCTCCTGCTTCTCGCTTCTTGCGCCGCGGCGGGTCAGTCCGGGAGGAGCTCGCTCAGACAGTGCAGGGCGAGAGCGGCGGGGGAGTTCGGGCCCCGTACGTCGGCTTCGTCCTGCTCGGACCAGGTCTCCAGGGCGATGCGGATCGCCGCCGTCGCCGCGGCCGCCGCGAGACGTACGCGCAGGGGGTCCGCGTCCGGGCCCATCAGGGTGGCGAGCACCGGCCTGAGCTGTTCCTCGGACTCCTGGTTGACGCGGTACCAGACTGCGCGCAGCGCCGGATCGTCGACGGCGGCGCGGAGGAGGCCCCGGGTCTGCCGCAGGCCGTCGGCCGCCGCGTCGTCGGCGGGCGTCAGGGCCTCGGCGACGGCTGCGCGCAGCGCCTGCGGCAGTTCGGTGCCGGGTTCCGTCGCGGCGAGGCCGGCGCGCCACTGCGCACCGCCGACCGCGAGCAGCGGGCCCACGGCGTCCTGCTTGTTGCGGAAGTACCGGTAGAAGGTGCGCAGGCCGACGCCCGCGCGGCTCGCGATCGCCTCGGTCGTCGTCGCGTCCGGGCCGACCTCGGTGAACAGCTCGGCTGCGGCGTGCGCGATCTCCAGCTGGGTGGCGGCCTTGCGGCGCTCGGTCAAAGAGGTGCTCACGCCGGAAGCGTACGCCCCGATCCCGCCCTCGACGCCAATGTGGCGTGCATCGCCATCATGGCAAAACATGCCACATGGGCGTACTCTGCAAGAGAAGCGAAGCCGGAACGGCTGGAAGGCGCACCGCCTACAGGCACAGGGCTGAACAGCACAGTGCTGCAAGCACACGGCTGAAGAGCACACAGCTGAAGAGCACACGGCTGAAGAGCACACAGCAGGGAGCAGGTCATGCAGAACCTCGATCGCTACACGGGCCGCCGCGTCCTCGTCACCGGCGCGGGCTCCGGGATAGGCCAGGCCACGGTGCTGCGGATGCTCGCCGAGGGCGGGCGCGTGGTCGCCGCGGACATCAGCGAGGGCGGCCTGAAGGACACCGTCGCCAAGGCCGGCGCGGACGCGGAGCGGCTCAGCACGCTCGTCCTGAACATCGCCGACGAGGAGTCCGTCAAGGCGGGCGTCGCCTCCGCCGTCGAGACGCTCGGCGGTCTGGACGCGCTCGTCAACGCCGCCGGAATCCTGCGCTCGTCGCACACCCACGAGACGACGCTCGACGCCTTCAACCAGGTCATCGCGATCAACCTCACCGGCACGTTCCTGGTGATCCGCGAGGCGATCCCGGCGCTGCTGCGCGGCGAGGGCGCGGCCGTCGTCAACTTCAGCTCGACCTCCGCGATGTTCGCCCACCCGTACATGGCGGCCTACGCGGCGAGCAAGGGCGGAATCCAGTCGATGACGCACGCCCTCGCGAGCGAGTACGGGAAGCAGGGCATCCGCTTCACCGCCGTGCAGCCCGGCTCCATCTCGTCCGGCATGACCGACGGCTCCGGCGCCAGCCGCCAGAGCGTGGGCCCCGGCCTGCCGGAGGACGCCGACATGAGCCTCTTCGTCAAGCTGGCCCCGGCCCTCGGCGAGGGCTTCGCGGGCCCGGAGACGGTCGCGTCGGTCGTGGCGATGCTCGCCTCGGACGACGGCCGCTTCATCACGGGCACGGAGATCCGCATCGACGGCGGCACCCACTTCTGACCCCCGCCTCGCCTCCAGGGGTTTCCGGCCGGCGGCAGGGTGGTCGATCGGGTGCGCTGGGGGTCCGAGCCCGAGCCCGAGTCCGCGGTGGGGCGGTGGCACTCACCGACCCGCCCCCGGGCCCGGGCCCGGGGGCGTACCTCAGGCTGCGCCCGCCGGGGCGTGACATCGGCCCACCGCCGAGACGGGGTAACGCCCGGCCGGGTGGCTCGGTGGCATATCGGGTACGCCCGGGCCCGGGAGCCTGTGGCGTGGTGACGCTCAGCTGCGCTGTCGGTCCGGGCTGTCGGCCACGGCCGGGGGCAACTGACCGGTCTCGGGCCGCCCCTGGCCTGGACCCGGAGACCTTCTTCGGGCTGGGCCGCCGGGGCTTGACGTCGGCCCGCCGCTGAGGCGGGGTAACGCCCGGCTGGTTGGCTTGGTGGCAAATCGGGTACGCCCGGGCCCGGGCCCGCCGTGGGGCGGGGCGTTCGGAGGAGCTGGCGGCCGGGGCTGCTGGGCCACGGACCGGACAGCTGCCCAGCTCGGTCCGCCTGGTCCGGGCCGGGAGCGTTCCTCCGACTGGGCCGCCGGGGCTGGCCTCTGCGGACCGCCGTGACTCGGCGAGGGCCCGCCCCCGGACGATCGCCCACAGGTAGGGGCACCCGGCGTGCCCCTCGCCCTCACCCCTCCGTGACCGGGTGCCCCGACCCGCGATCTCGGCCGGACCCACCGGCCCGCCCCCGGCCTGCAGCCGTGCCCGGGCGAGGGGGCCCGGCCGACCGTCCGACGGCCGCCGACACGGGGCCGGGGTGGGCGCGCCCCTCGTACCCGCCCATCGGCCTCCCCCGTAGCCACGGAGAGGTAGGCACCCGGTGTGCCCCTCGCGCCCCACCCCTCCGTGACCGGGTGCCCCGACCCGCGATCTCGGCCGGACCCACCGGCCCGCCCCGGCCTGCAGCCGTGCCCGGGCGAGGGGGCCCGGCCGACCGTCCGACGGCCGCCGACATGGGGCCGGGGTGGGCGCGCCCCTCGTACCCGCCCATCGGCCTCCCCTCCCGTAGCCACGGACAGGTGGGCACCCGGTGTGCCCTTCGCGCCCACCTCTCCGTGACCGGGTGCCCCGACCTCGGCTGGCCCCAGCGGCCCCCGGCCTGCTTCGCCGCGACGGGGCGAGGGCCCGCCCCCGGACGATCGCCCGCCGGTAGTGGCGCCCGGAGTGCCACCGGCCCCAGCCCCTCGGAAAGCACGGGGCCCGGGGCAGGCCCCGGTGCTTGCCCCCACTCACCCACCCCGCCCGGTCCGACGTGCGGGGGCGCGGCCCGCGCCGCAGGGTGGCCGTATGAGGTGTGTGTTTCGGTGGTGCGGGGTGGGGTCGGGAGCGTGACCGGGTCGGCCGATCGGCGCCGGCACCCCGAACCGCGCGGCGGGCAGGCGGCCTGGCTGCGGCGCGGGGCGGGGCCGCCGCGCTGGGCCCGCTGGATGCCGATCGTGCTGCTCGTCGGCCTCGGCACCGCCCAGGTCCTTACGCCGCCCGAGGTCGAGCTCGGACTGCTGATCGCCGCCACCCCGCCGCTCGCCGCCCTCGCCTACGGGCCGTTCGCCACCGGCTGCCTCGGCGCCGTCGCCGTCGTGCTCGCCGTCCTGCCCGGTACCGGGCCCGACCAGCCGGGCAACAGCGACATCGTGATGATCGCGTTCGTCGCCCTGCTCAGCGTCGGCATCTCCTGGGTGCGCAGCCGCCGTGACGCCCAGCTCGTCAGCGTCGGCTCCGTCGCCGAGGCCGCCCAGCTCGCCGTACTGCCGCCGCTGACCGAACGCGTCGGGCGCGTGCGCTGCGCCGGGCTCTACCGCGCCGCCCAGCGCGGCACCCTCGTCGGCGGCGACCTCTACGACGTACGCGAAGGACCGTGGGGCGTACGGGCGTTGGTCGGGGACGTGCAGGGGCACGGGCTCACCGCCGTCGGCACCGTCGCCGCGCTGCTCGGCGCGTTCCGCGAGGCCGTGCTCGACGAGCCGCACCTCGAAGGCGTCGCCGCCAAGCTGGACCGCCGTCTCGTCACGGACAACGAGCGCTCCGAGCACGCCGAGCTCTTCGCCACCGCCCTGCTCGTCGAGTTCCCGCCCGGCTCGACGACCGTACGGCTGCTGTCCTGCGGGCACCCGCCGCCGCTGCTGCTGCGGGCCGGAGCAGCAGCGGAAGTGGCGCCGGAGCCCGGCACTCCGCTCGGGCTCGGCCTCGCCGGATACGCGCCGCCGCCCCCGCTCCTCGTCGACCTCGAACCCGGCGACCGGCTGCTCGCCCACACCGACGGCCTCTCCGAGGCACGCAACGCGCAGGGCGAGCTCTACGTTCCGGTGCGCCGGTTCGCCGCGCTGCCGCTCGAAGTGCGCGAGGGGGAGACCGTGGTGGTCGTGGGCGCGATCTGGCGGGACCTGCGCCGCTTCGCCGGGGAGGTCGACGACGACGTGGCGTTGCTGCTCCTCGCCCCGACCGAGCCGGAACAGGAAACGGAACCGGAACCGGAAACGGAATAACCAGGGGCCGACCCCGGAATCGCCAGGGGCCGACCCCGGAATCGCCAGGGGCTCAGTCCACCGGGCCGAACCGGTCCCACAGCTTCGGGTAGTAGCGCGCCAGCGCCGCATCGTCCTCGAAGTCGACGGGCGTCCCCTCCGGCTCGGCCGGCGCGGGCGGAATGCCCAGGTCCGCGGCGACGGTGCCGGTCAACTGCTCGTACGCCTCGTCCGCCGCGTACCCCAACTCCTCCGCGTCCCCGTCGACCTCCTCGTCGAAGTCGTCCAGGAGATCGGCGAGCGCGTCCGGGTCGTGCAGGGCGCCCTCGAAGACCTCCCGGCCCTGGCCGATCAGCCAGCAGCGGAAGAAGTCGAAGGCGTCGTCGCTGGCCCCGTCGAGCAGGACGGCGGCCGCGCCCCACAGATCCCAGCGGTACGCCCGGTTGTAGCGGGCCTCGAAGTGCCGGGCGAAGTCCAGGACGGCGTCCGGGTCGAGCTGCACCAGCCGTTCCACGAGCAGGTCGGCGTGATCCTCCGGGTCGCCGTCGGCGGCCGCGCGGGTGCTGTCGATGAGCTCCCAGAACTCCGTCTCGTCCATCACGGGACCAGCATCGTCCCTGCACGGATCCGACGCACCCGGAGTGTCGCTCTTGTTACTCGTACGACGAATGCCGTTCCTGCGGGCGTTCACGGGCCCGCACTAGCCGTACAGCTCCCCGAGCCGGGCCGCGGTCCGCGCGAACCGCTCACGCAGCGCGGCCGGTTCCAGCACCTCGCACTCCGCGCCGAGCACGATGAGCTGCGCGTACGCGACGTCGTCGTTCTCCACCGGCAGCACCACCCGCACCCGCCCGAGCCCGTCAGCGGGCCCCGCCGCGTCCAGGGCCTCGCGGGCGGCGGCCTGGTCCGTGACGTACGGCAGCCGACGCGCGCCCTCGGCGGTCAGACGCAGCACGGCCGTGGAGCGGAGGATCGAGCGCGCGAACTGCTCGGCCTGCTCCTCCCAGAACCGGGGCAGCTCGAACGTCTCGTCCCGCACGAAGCGGTCCTCGCCGGGCGTGACGGACGTGAACCGGTCGATCCGGTACACCCGGTGCGCCTCGTGCTCCGGCACCCGCGCGCACAGGTACCAGACGCCCGCCTTCAGGATCAGGCCGTACGGCTCCAACTCCCGCTCGACCTCGGCGTCCTGGCGGCGGTAGCGGGCGGTGAGGCGGCGGTCGTCCCACACGGCGTCGGCGACGACCGGAAGCAGCTCGGGCGGATCCGACTCCCGGAACCAGGCCGGGGCGTCCAGGTGGAACCGCTGCGCGGCGCTCCGGGACGCGTCCCGCAGGCTGGGCAGCAGGGCCGCGGACACCTTCAGGCGGGCGGCGGAGGCGGCGTCCTCCAAGCCCATCTCGCGCAGGGCGCCCGGTACGCCGGACAGGAACAGGGCCTCCGCCTCGCTGCGGGCCAGGCCGGTGAGGCGGGTGCGGTAGCCGCCGATCAGCCGGTATCCGCCCAGGCGGCCGCGGTCGGCGTACACGGGGACGCCGGCCTCCGAGAGGGCCTGGGCGTCGCGGGTCACTGTGCGCTCGGAGACCTCGAGCTCTGTGGCGAGCTCGGCGGCGGTCATGGAGGGGCGGTTCTGCAGCAGGAGCACCATCTTGATGAGACGAGCAGCACGCATGACCGCATTCTCCCCTGGGCGCCGGCCCCCGGGGCCCCGCTTGCGGCGCTGCTCGTTCGTCTGCGGCGCCGCCCCTGCCCCGGCCGTTTCCCGCCTCCGGCGGATCGATCCCCTCCCCGCCCCTTCTCGAAAGCCTCCGGCGGTTCGTCGTTCGTCTGCGGCCTTCGTCGTGGCTGGTCGCGCAGTTCCCCGCGCCCCTGTCGGGGCTCGTGAATCCAGCCCCTCCGGCGTTTGAGGAGCGGGGGTCCGGGGGCGGAGCCCCCGCAGCCGACGGCAGTCTTTCGGGAAGGGGCGGGGTGGGGAAAAGTGACCGGCCCCCGCCACGACGATGCGTGGCGGGGGCCGGAAAGCCGCAGGGCGACGGGACGCTCAGAGGCCGTACTTCTCCCGGGCCTCCTTGACCGCGGCAGCGGACACCTCTCCGCGCCGTGCCAGCTGCGCCAGCGCCGCGACGACGATCGACTCCGCGTCGACGCCGAAGTGGCGGCGGGCCGCGTCACGGGTGTCGGAGAGGCCGAAGCCGTCCGCACCGAGCGAGGTCCAGTCCTGCTCGACCCACTGCGCGATCTGGTCCGGCACCTGCCGCATGTAGTCGCTGACGGCGAGCACCGGGGTCGTGACACCCTCCAGCGCCTGCCGCACGTACGGCGTGCGCTCCTCGCCGCGGAGCAGGGCCGCGTCCGCCTCGAGGGCGTCGCGACGCAGCTCGGTCCAGGAGGTCGCGGACCATACGTCCGAGGCCACGTTCCACTCGTCGGCGAGCAGCTGCTGCGCCTTGAGGGCCCAGTGGATCGCCGTACCGGACGCCATCAGCTGGGTGCGCGGCGCCTCCGCGGGGAGCGAGATCCCGGCGGACTCGGCGGTGTTGAAGCGGTACAGGCCCTTCACGATGCCCTCGTCGACGCCCTCGGGCTTCGCGGGCTGCGGCATCGGCTCGTTGTAGACCGTGAGGTAGTAGAAGACGTCCGAGTCCTCGCCCGGCGCGGTCTCCCCGTACATCCGGCGCAGGCCGTCCTTGACGATGGCCGCGACCTCGTACGCGAACGCCGGGTCGTACGTCAGCGCCGCCGGGTTGGTCGCCGCGATCATCGGCGAGTGGCCGTCGGCGTGCTGCAGGCCCTCACCGGTGAGCGTGGTGCGGCCGGCGGTGGCGCCGATCAGGAAGCCCTTGCCCAGCTGGTCGCCGAGCTGCCACATCTGGTCGGCCGTGCGCTGCCAGCCGAACATCGAGTAGAAGATGTAGAAGGGGATCATGGTCTCGCCGTGCGTGGCGTACGACGACGCCGCGGCGATGAAGTCGGCCATCGAGCCGGCCTCGGTGATGCCCTCGTTGAGGATCTGGCCGTCCTTGGCCTCGCGGTAGTACATCAGCTGGTCGCGGTCGACCGGCTCGTACGTCTGGCCCTTCGGCGAGTAGATGCCGAGGGACGGGAACAGCGACTCCATGCCGAAGGTGCGGGCCTCGTCCGGGACGATCGGGACCCAGCGCTTGCCGGAGGTCTTGTCCCGCATCAGGTCCTTGGCGAGACGCACGAACGCCATCGTGGTCGCCACCGACTGCGAGCCGGAGCCCTTGTCGAAGGCGGCGAAGGTCTTGTCCGCGGCGGCCGGGAGAGCCGGGAGCGGCTGCGTGCGGCGGGCCGGGGCCGGACCGCCGAGGGCGGCGCGGCGCTCCTGGAGGTAGCGGACCTCGGGGGAGTCGGCGCCCGGGTGGCCGTAGGGGACCTGGCCGTCGACGAAGTCGCTGTCCTTGATGGGGAGTTCAAGAAGGTCACGCATGTTCTTGAACTCGTCCGTCGTGAGCTTCTTCATCTGGTGGTTCGCGTTCTTCGACGCGAAGCCCTCACCGAGCGTGAAGCCCTTGACGGTCTGGGCCAGGATCACGGTCGGCGCGCCCTTGTGGGCGAGGGCCGCCTTGTACGCCGCGTACACCTTGCGCGGCTCGTGGCCGCCGCGGGACAGCTGGAAGCACTCGATGATCTTGTCGTCGCTCAGCGACTTGCCGAGCTGGACGAGCGCCGGGTCGCCCGCGAAGAAGTGCTCGCGGATGTAGGCGGCGTCACGCGTCTGGTACGTCTGGATCTGCGCGTCCGGCACCTCACGGATGCGGCGGACCAGGGCGCCGTTGGTGTCGAGCTGGAAGAGCTCGTCCCAGGCGTTGCCCCACAGCGACTTCACGACGTTCCAGCCGGCGCCGCGGAACTGGGCCTCCAGCTCCTGCACGATCTTGAAGTTGGCGCGGACCGGGCCGTCGAGGCGCTGCAGGTTGCAGTTGATGACGAAGGTCAGGTTGTCCAGACCCTCGCGGCTCGCGAGTGCGAGGGCCGCCGTCGACTCGGGCTCGTCCATCTCGCCGTCGCCGAGGAACGCCCACACGTGCGAGTTGGAGACGTCCTTGATGCCGCGGTTCGTCAGGTACCGGTTGAACCGGGCCTGGTAGATCGCGGAGAGCGGGCCGAGGCCCATGGAGACCGTGGGGAACTCCCACAGCCAGGGAAGCCGGCGCGGGTGCGGGTACGACGGCAGACCGTTGCCGCCGGACTCCTGCCGGAAGTTGTCGAGCTGCTGCTCGGAGAGGCGGCCGTCCAAGAAGGCGCGGGCGTAGATGCCGGGCGACGCGTGGCCCTGGATGTAGAGCTGGTCGCCGGAGCCGTCCTGCTCCTTGCCGCGGAAGAAGTGGTTGAAGCCCGTCTCGTAGAGCCAGGCCGCGGAGGCGAAGGTGGCGATGTGGCCGCCGACGCCGTGCTTGGAACCGCGGGTCACCATCGCGGCCGCGTTCCAGCGGTTCCACGCGGTGATCTTCCGCTCCATCTCCTCGTCGCCGTCGATGGCGGGCTCCGCGGAGGTGGGGATGGTGTTGACGTAATCCGTCTCCAGGAGCCGGGGGAGGGCGAGGCCCGCGTCCTCGGCGTGCTGGAGGGTACGACGCAGCAGGTACTCCGCGCGATGCGTACCGGCGTGCTCACTCACGGCGTCCACGGAGGCCGCCCACTCGGCGGTCTCCTCGGGGTCGCGGTCCGGCAGCTGGTCCAGCTGGCTCGGAAGCTTGCCTACGGGGTCGGTCATGATCGACGCCTTCCGGACAGGTTCTCCCGCATCACCGCGGAAGAGGGGGTGGAGATGGCCCTATCTGGCAGGACAGGGCGGCGGGCTGGGTGCAGCCCGCAGACGACTGTAAGCGGCTGATCGATGATCGATCAAAGGGTTGAGGCGAGAATTTCCCCTACGCGGAAAAATCGGCACCCGGTGCCTTGAGCCCGGGCACGGGGTGCCGCCCAAAACGGGACAGTCCGGGCGCTACTTTGGGGTGGCCGCAGACCATATGAGCGCAGGTCACGCCCGGGGTGCGCACCCCAGGACGTGCTCCTTCACGAGCGGTCCGATCTGCGGGTCCCGCCGCCGGAACGCCGCCACCAACGCCTCGTGCTCCTCCGCGTACGACTGCTGCCGGGTGCCGAGCCAGCGGATCGACAGGGCCGTGAACACCTCGATGCCGAGGCCCTCCCAGGTGTGCAGGAGCACGGAGTTGCCCGCGGCGCGCACCAGTTCGCGGTGGAAGCCGACGGTGTGCCGCACCTGCGCCGTGCCGTCGGCGTTCCGGTCGGCCTCGTACAGCGGCGCCACGTGCGCCTCCAGGGCCGAGCAGTCCTCGGCCAGGCGGTCGGCGGCCAGCTCGGCCGCGATCTGCTCCAGGCCGGCCCGCACCGGGTAGCTCTCCTCCAGGTCGGCCGCGGTCAGATTCCGTACGCGCACGCCCTTGTTCGGGGCCGACTCGATCAGGCGGAGCGACTCCAGCTCGCGCAGGGCCTCCCGCACCGGGGTCTGGCTGACCTCCAGCTCGACCGCGATCCGGCGCTCCACGATCCGCTCACCCGGCTTCCAGCGGCCGCTGACGATCCCCTCCACGATGTGCTCGCGGATCTGGTCGCGCAGCGAGTGGACGACGGGCGCGGACATGGCCGTCCCGGGGCTCGAACTCATGGGTGGTGGCTCCTCAGGCAGGTGCGATGGGACGACGATACGGCGTTCACCACGTCCTTGGGGTGTGCGCGGGGTGCGGGATCCGTCACTCGCGGCTGCCACGACGACGGTTTCGGTGACGACGACGCCCCCGCCCGGAAAGTTCCGGACGGGGGCGCCGCCGTACAACGGAAAGCAGAGGTCAGAGGCCGAGCTCGACCTCGAACTCGCCCGCCTCCAGGATCTGCTTGACCGTGGTCAGGTAGCGGGCGGCGTCGGCGCCGTCGACCAGACGGTGGTCGTAGGAGAGCGTCACGTACGTCATGTCGCGGACGGCGATGGTCTCGCCGAGGTCCGGGTGGTTGATGACGACGGGGCGCTTGACCGTGGCGCCGATGCCCAGGATGGCGACCTGGTTCGGCGGGACGATGACCGTGTCGAAGAGCGCGCCGCGCGAACCCGTGTTGGAGATCGTGAAGGTGGCGCCCGACAGGTCGTCCGGGGCGATCTTGTTGGTGCGGACCTTGTTGGCCAGCTCCGCGGTCTTCTTGGCGATGCCCGCGATGTTGAGGTCGCCCGCACCCTTGATGACCGGGGTCATCAGGCCCTTCTCCGAGTCGACGGCGATGCCGACGTTCTCGGAGTCGAAGTAGGTGATGGTGCCCTCGTCGTAGTTCAGGCGCGCGTTGATGACCGGGTGGGCCTTCAGCGCCTGGACGGCGGCCTTGACGAAGAACGGCATCGGGGAGAGCTTGACGCCCTCGCGGGCGGCGAAGCCGTCCTTGGCCTTGGCGCGCAGCTTCATCAGCTTCGTGATGTCGACCTCGATGACCGAGGACAGCTGGGCCTGCTCCTGCAGGGCCTTGTGCATGTTGTCCGCGATGGCCTTGCGGATCCGCGGCAGCTTGACCGTCTGGCCGCGGAGGGGAGAGACCTCCAGGGCCGGGGCCTTCGGCGCGGCAGCGGCGGCCGGAGCAGCAGCGGCGGCAGCCGGAGCGGCGGCCTTGGCGGCCTCCGCGGCGGCGATGACGTCCTGCTTGCGGATACGGCCGCCGACGCCGGTGCCCTTGACGGTCGACAGGTCCACGCCGTTCTCCGACGCGAGCTTGCGGACCAGCGGGGTCACGTAGGCGCCGTCGTCCACCGGACCGGCAGCGGCCGGAGCCGGGGCCGGAGCGGCGGGCGCGACCGGAGCCGGAGCGGCCGGGGCAGCCGGAGCGGCCGGAGCGGCCGGGGCAGCAGCGGCCGGAGCCGGGGCAGCGGGAGCCGGGGCAGCGGGCGCAGCCGGGGCGGGGGCGGCAGCGGCCGGGGCGGGCTCGGCCGGGGCGGCGGGGGCGGCCGGGGCGGCGGCCGGAGCCGCGCCCGCGGCGCCGATGACGGCGAGCTTGGCGCCGACCTCGGCGGTCTCGTCCTCACCGACCACGATCTCGAGCAGGACACCTGCGGCGGGCGACGGGATCTCGGTGTCGACCTTGTCGGTCGAGACCTCGAGCAGCGGCTCGTCCTCCGCGACCTCCTCGCCGACCTCCTTCAGCCAGCGGGTCACAGTGCCCTCGGTGACGGACTCGCCCAGGGCGGGCAGCGTCACGTCGGTGCCCTCGGCGCCACCCGCGGGGGCGGCGGCCGGGGCGGCCTCGGCGGCGGGCGCCGGAGCCGCGGGGGCCTCGGCGGCCGGAGCCGGGGCGGGCTCGGCGGCGGGGGCCTCGGCCTGGGCCGGGGCGGCGGCCGGGGCGCCGGAGCCGTCGTCGATGATGGCGAGCTCGGCGCCGACCTCGACGGTCTCGTCCTCGGCGACCTTGATGGACGCGAGGACACCGGAGGCGGGGGCCGGGATCTCGGTGTCGACCTTGTCGGTCGAGACCTCGAGCAGCGGCTCGTCGGCCTCGACGCGCTCGCCCTCGGCCTTCAGCCAACGGGTGACGGTGCCTTCGGACACGCTCTCGCCGAGCGCCGGCAGGGTTACGGAAACCGACATGGTTTCGGTTGCTCCTAACGAACTACGTACGGATAAGGGGGCGCGGTCCCTGCGGGAGAGCGACTAGTCGTGCGAGTGCAGCGGCTTGCCGGCCAGGGCCAGGTGGGCCTCGCCGAGCGCCTCGTTCTGCGTCGGGTGCGCGTGGATGAGCTGCGCGACCTCGGCGGGCAGCGCCTCCCAGTTGTAGATGAGCTGCGCTTCGCCGACCTGCTCGCCCATGCGGTCACCGACCATGTGGACACCGACGACAGCGCCGTCCTTGACCTGGACGAGCTTGATCTCGCCCGCGGTCTTCAGGATCTTGCTCTTGCCGTTGCCCGCCAGGTTGTACTTCAGCGCGACGACCTTGTCCGCACCGTAGACCTCCTTGGCCTTCGCCTCGGAGAGACCCACCGACGCGACCTCGGGGTGGCAGTACGTCACCTTCGGCACGCCGTCGTAGTCGATCGGAACGGTCTTCAGACCGGCCAGACGCTCCGCCACCAGGATGCCCTCGGCGAAGCCGACGTGCGCGAGCTGGAGCGTCGGAACCAGGTCACCGACGGCCGAGATGGTCGGCACGTTGGTCTGCATGTACTCGTCGACCAGGACGTAGCCGCGGTCCATCGCGACGCCCTGCTCCTCGTAGCCCAGGCCCTGGGAGACCGGGCCACGGCCGATGGCGACCAGGAGGACCTCGGCCTCGAAGGTCTTGCCGTCGGCCAGGGTGACGCGGACGCCGTCCTGGGTGTACTCGGCCTTCTCGAAGAACGTGCCGAGGTTGAACTTGATGCCGCGCTTGCGGAAGGCGCGCTCAAGAAGCTTGGAGCTGTTCTCGTCCTCGACGGGGACGAGGTGCTTGAGTCCCTCGACGATCGTCACGTCGGCGCCGAAGGACTTCCACGCCGAGGCGAACTCGACGCCGATGACGCCGCCGCCCAGGATGATCGCGGACTTCGGGACGCGGTCCAGGGTGAGCGCGTGGTCCGAGGAGATGATGCGGTCGCCGTCGATCTCCAGGCCCGGCAGCGACTTCGGCACGGAGCCGGTCGCCAGCAGGACGTGGCGGCCCTGCACGCGCTGGCCGTTGACGTCGACGGAGGTGGGGGAGGACAGCTTGCCCTCGCCCTCGATGTAGGTCACCTTGCGCGAGGCGATGAGTCCCTGCAGGCCCTTGTACAGGCCCGAGATGACCTCGTCCTTGTACTTCTGGACGGCCGGCATGTCGATGCCCTCGAAGGTGGCCTTCACGCCGAACTGCTCGGACTCGCGCGCCTGGTCGGCGACCTCGCCGGCGTGCAGCAGGGCCTTCGTCGGGATGCAGCCGACGTGCAGGCAGGTGCCGCCGACCTTGTTCTTCTCGATCAGGGCGACGTCAAGGCCCAGCTGCGCTCCGCGCAGGGCCGCGGCATAACCGCCGCTACCACCGCCGAGGATCACTAGGTCGAAAACGGTGCTGGCGTCGTTCGCCACGTCACGTCCTCCATGCATGTGCGCCGTACGCCGGTCGTCGATGACCGCGCGGCGGCTGGTGTTCGGCCGCTTGTTCCTTCGGCCCTGTGGTGGGGGCCCTGTCCTGCCGAGAACCCATCTTCGCACTTGTCGACGGGTGACGGGACGCCGGGCCGCTGACTGAGACGGGGACCTCACCGTCTCCGAGGGTTACTGCTCCGTATGGACCTGCGGATTTCGTCGCGAGCGAAACCCGCGCACGCCGGTACGGGTGCGCCGCGCCGGGCGTGCTCATGCGTACGGCCCCGGGGTGGGAACTCCGGGGCCGCACACGGAATTCCGTCAGCCCAGGTCGCCGGCGGCGGTGCGCTCGGCGAGCCGCACCAGGGTGCGGACGGCGCTGCCCGTGCCGCCCTTCGGGGTGTAGCCGTACGGGGCGCCCTCGTGGAAGGCGGGGCCCGCGATGTCCAGGTGGGCCCAGGCGATGCCCTCGCCCACGAACTCCTGCAGGAACAGACCGGCCACGAGGCCGCCGCCCATCCGCTCGCCCATGTTGGCGATGTCGGCGGTCGGGGACTCCATGCCCTTCAGCAGGTGCTTCGGCAGCGGCATCGGCCAGGAGGCCTCGCCGACCTCCTCGGCGATCTCGTGCACCGACGTACGGAAGGCGTCGTCGTTGGCCATGATGCCGAAGGTGCGGCTGCCCAGGGCCATCATCATGGCGCCGGTCAGGGTCGCCACGTCGACGATCGCGTCGGGCTTCGCCTCGGAGGCCTTCCACAGCGCGTCGGCCAGGACGAGCCGGCCCTCGGCGTCGGTGTTGAGCACCTCGACGGTCTTGCCGGAGTACATCCGCAGCACGTCGCCGGGGCGGGTGGCGGAGCCGGACGGCATGTTCTCGGCGAGGGCCAGCCAGCCGGTGACGTTCACCTCCAGGCCGAGGCGGGCGGCGGAGACGACCGCGGCGAACACGGCGGCGGCGCCGCTCATGTCGCACTTCATCGTCTCGTTGTGCCCGGCCGGCTTCAGCGAGATGCCGCCCGAGTCGTACGTGATGCCCTTGCCGACGAAGGCGAGCGACTTCTGCGCCTTCGGGTGCGTGTACGCGAGCTTCACCAGGCGCGGCGGGTTCTGCGAGCCGGCGCCGACGCCGAGGATGCCGCCGTACCCGCCCTTGGCGAGCGCCTTCTCGTCGAGCACCTGCACCTTGATGCCGTGCTCCTTGGCCGCGGCCGACGCGACGGCGGCGAAGGCCTCGGGGGTGAGGTCGTTCGGCGGGGTGTTGATCAGGTCGCGGGAGCGGTTGACCTCCTCGGCGACCGCGACGGCGCGCTCCAGGGCGGCCTTGACGGCCTTGTCGCGCGGCTTGTCCACGGCGATCGCGGCCTCGCCCAGCGGGCCCTTGCCGTTCTTGCCGTTCTTCGCCTCGCCGTTGTCCTTGTACGCGTCGAAGACGTACGCGCCGAGCGCGGCACCCTCGGCGACCGCGGCCACGGCCTCGGCGCTGTCGGCGGGCAGCGCGAACACGGCCTTCTTCGTGCCGGCCAGGGCGCGGGCGGCGGCGCCGGCGGCGCGGCGCAGCGTGTCGTCCGCGAACGCCCCGTCCTTCGCCGGGAGTTCGCCGAGCCCGATCGCGAGCACGACCGGCGCCTTCAGCCCGTCCGGCGCGGGCAGCTTCGTCGTCTCACCCTCGCCGCCCGAAGCTCCGAGCGTCTCGAGGACGGCGGCGAGCTTGCCGCCGAACGCCTCGTCCACGACGGCGGCGCCCGGTGCGACGACCGGTCCCTTCGCGCCCTTCGCGACACCGACGACGATCACGTCGGCGCGCTGCCCGGCAGCGGCGGCGGGCTTCAGAGTCAGAGCAGTCACGGTGGTGAATTCTCGCTTCCGTTGAGTTGTGGCCGATGGGATCGGGTCGACCGGGCCCAGCCGCATCGTACGACCGGCCCCGCGGGCACCCGCAGTGAGCCTACGCTCGCCGTCCCCGCGGCCGCCCGGGAGTGGGCGCGCGCGACCTGCGGATAACCTGCCGCGGTGAACTCAGTGGGCGACGGCGGCAGCGGCGGCAAGGGCATACGGGACGACGTGGAGCACGGACTCCGGTTCGCCTTCGGCACGTTGACGGTGCTGCCGGTCCGGCTGACCCGCTGGGACCGCGGCGCCGCCCGGGCGGGCATGCTGTGCGCGCCGCTCGCCGGACTCGTCGTCGGCCTCTGCGCCGCCGCCCTCGGCGCGGCCCTGCTGCTGCTCGGCACGGGGCCGCTGCTCGCCGCCGTCGCCGCGGCCGCCGTACCGGCCGTGCTCACCCGCGGCCTGCACCTGGACGGCCTGGCCGACACCGCGGACGGCCTCGGCAGCAACAAGCCGGCCGAGGCGGCGCTCGACATCATGAAGCGCTCCGACATCGGCCCGTTCGGCGTGGTCACGCTGCTCTTCGCCCTCCTCGCCCAAGTGGCCGCGCTCTTCAGGGCGTACGAGTCCGGGGGCTGGGCGGCGGGCGCGCTCGCCGCGGTCGTGTCGGCGGTCGCCGCCCGCGTCGCGCTCACGCTCGCCTCCCGCGCCGGGGTCCCGCCCGCCCGGCCCGAGGGCCTCGGCGCCGCCGTCGCCGGCACGGTCACGCCGCGCTCCGCCCTGCTCGTCCTCGCCGCCGCCACCCTGCTCGCCACGGCCTGCGGCGCACTGTGGGGTCCGTACGAGGCGCTGCGCTCGGGGGCCGCGGTGCTCGTGGCGGCGGGGGCGGCCGAGCTGCTGCTGCGGCGCTGCGTGCGCAGGTTCGGCGGGGTGACCGGGGACGTCTTCGGGGCCCTCGCGGAGACGGCGGCGACCGGGGCGCTGGTCGTGCTCGTACTGGGGAGCTAGCTCTCGTCCCGCAGGCCGGGCCCGGCCTGCCGCGGCGCGCTAAATTGCGCAGAAGCGGGCAATTCGGGAGCGGTGGATGAGCGACTGGTGGTACCGGAGCATCGTGGAGCCGGGCAAGCTGCCGCTGCTGCTCGCGCTCCTGTCGTTCGTGTTCGCCTTCCTGGTCACGCGGGTCATCACCCGCATGATCCGGGCCGGCCGCGGCCCCTTCGGCAACGTCAAGGCCGGTGACCTGCACATCCACCATGTGGTGCCGGGCATCGTGCTGACCGTCATCGGCGGCTTCGGCGCGGTCGCGGCCGGGCGGCACAACCTCGGCTCGATCGTCTCCGCCGTGATCTTCGGGCTCGGTGCGGGCCTGGTCCTCGACGAGTTCGCGCTGATCCTGCATCTGGACGACGTGTACTGGAGCGAGGCGGGGCGCAAGAGCGTCGAGATCGTGGTGCTCACGGCGGCACTCGTGGCGCTGGTGCTCGGCGGGTTCCTGCCCTTCGGGGTGGACGAACTGACGCCCGAGGAGCGGCACAACCGCACGCTCGTCGTGATGAACACGGCCCTGAACTTCTTCTTCGCCCTGGTCGCCCTCGGCAAGGGCAAGCCGCGGGTCGCGCTGATCGGCACGCTGGTGCCGTTCGTCGCGCTGTTCGGGGCGGTCCGGCTCGCGCGGCCGACGTCGCCGTGGGCGCGGCTCTTCTACCGGAACCGGCCGCGCACCCGGGCCCGCGCCGGGCTGCGCGCCTTCCACCACGACCGGCGCTGGAGCGGGCCGCGGCGCAGGCTTCAGGACTGGATCGGGGGACGCCCGGACCCGGACCCGGAACCGGACCCGGAACCGGACCCGGGACCGGACCCGGAACTGGAACCGGGACCTCCGTCGGACCCGTCGGGCCCGGACCGCCCCGGCCGCCCCTGACGCACGCCCCGCCCCCGGCGTACGCCGCGGACCTCCCGTACCGCGCACCACACCGCCACCAGCGCGATCGCCGCCAGGTGTTCGCGGCCCGCGAGGTTGTCCTTCACCGCCACCTCGACCGCCATCAGGGCCACCACCAGGCCGGCCGTGCACCACGCCCGGAAGTGCCACGCCACGTACACCGCGAGGCCCACCACCGCGGCCGACGGGCCGGTGTCCACGACCTGCGCGTCGGACGCCGGGAGGCCCAGCGGGCGGTCGGGGCCGAGGGCGACGCCCACGCGCGCGTACAGCGTCCCGGCGAGCGTGGCCGCGTACCCGACGGCGAGGGTGCGCGGGCGGCCGAGGCAGATCTCCGCGACGCCGAAGACGAGCAGGATCTGCGCGAGCGCACCCCACACCGGCAGGTCGAGGGCGGGCACGAACAGCGAGAGGGGCGTGCGAAGGAGGGCGAGCCAGAGCGGGTCGTCGGCGCGTACGGCGCCGAGGTTCTGGACGAGCTGGAAGCCCCACTCCTGGTGCTGCGCGTACTGCAGGAGCGAGGTCAGGCAGACCGCGCCGGCCGTCAGGGGGAGGGCCCGCCACTTCTTCGCGGCGAGGCCGTCCCGTACGGCGGTGAGGAGGGCTCCCCACTCCGCCCTGGCGAGGCCGGCGGGTCCGTTCATCTTGGTGGCTCCAGCTGTCTGCGGTGCAGCCGGCGCGGCAGGCCGGGGACTTCGAGGAAGCCCTCGGCCCGGGCGGCGGCGAGCGAGATGCGCGGCAGGTCGCCGCTCTTCTCGAACAGCACGAACCGCGGCACCCAGTCGGGGCGGTACTTGGCGTTGGCGCGGTACAGCGACTCGATCTGCCACCAGCGGGAGCAGAAGCCGAGCACCGCCCGCCACAGCCGGAGCACCGGGCCCGCGCCGAGCCGCGAGCCACGTTCGAAGACCGACCGGAACATCGCGAAGTTCAGCGAGACCCGAGTGATCCCGATCTCTCCCGCGCGCTGCAGGAGTTCGATGACCATGAACTCCATCAGGCCGTTCCCGGTGTCCCGGTCGCGCCGCATCAGGTCGAGCGACAGCCCCTTCGGCCCCCACGGCACGAACGAGAGCAGTGCTCTCAACTCGCCCTCGGCGTCGGTGCATTCGAGCATCACGCAGTCCCCGTCGGCCGGGTCGCCGAGCCGCCCGAGCGCCATCGAGAAGCCCCGCTCGCTCGCCCCGTCCCGCCACGCGTCGGCCCGCCGCAGCAGCCGCTCCCACTCCGGTACGGGGATGTCCCCGTGGCGCCGCAGCCGCACCTCGTACCCGGAGCGCCGCACCCGGTTGTGGGCCTGCCGCACGGTGCGCATCGCCCGGCCGGAGAGGGTGAACTCGGCGGTCTCGACGATCGCCTCGTCGCCCAGCTCCAGGGCGTCGAGGCCGTGCCGGGCGTAGATCGTGCCGGCCTCCTCGCTCGCGCCCATCACGGCCGGGGTCCAGCCGTGCGCGCGGGCCTCGGCGAGCCAGGGCTCGATGGCGCCGGGCCAGGCCTCGGGGTCGCCGATCGGGTCGCCGGACGCGAGGGAGACGCCGCCGACGACGCGGTAGACGACGGCCGCCTTGCCGGTCGGCGACCACATCGCGCTCTTCTCCCGGCGCAGCGCGAAGTAGCCGAGCGAGTCGCGCTGCCCGTGCCGGTCGAGCAGGGCGCGCAGCCGGGCCTCGTCGCCGGGGGTGAGCGGGTCGACGGCGCGGCGCGAGCGGAACGCGGCGTACAGCACGGCGAGCAGGAGCAGGAAGCTGATCGCGTTCACGGCCACGTCCACCCACCCGGGGGTGGCGATGCCGGGCAGGCGGGCGTCGTCCGCGGCGAGCGAGACGAGCCGGAGCGTGCCGTACCGCCAGCGGTCCGTGAACGTCGAACGCGCCGCGTCCGACGCGGAGTTGGTGACGGTGACGAGGAGCGCGGCGAGCAGCGAGCAGACCAGGAGCCCGCCCGCGGCGACGGCGGCGGCGAGCTTCGGGTTGGCCCGGTCGCCCTTCGCGTAGAACGCGCGCCGGCCGGTCACGAGGGCGGCGACGAAGCCGGCGGTGAGGGCGAGGGAGACCCAGTTCTGGGCGTGCGCGCGGATCTCGGGGAACAGCATCGCCACCCCGAGGAGCAGCAGGAACACCCCGCCGAGCACGAGGTTCAGGATCCACGCGGCCCGCTTGCGGCGGCGCATGGTGACGGCGAGGAAGAACGTGACCAGCGCCGAACCGAAGCCCGCGGTCAGCAGGTACGGGGTGAACAGGTCGGCGGTGTTGTGCCGTCGCAGGTCCTGGCCGAGGGAGACCCAGACGGCGCTGAGGACGTTCAGGAAGGTGACGGCCCGCAGGTACCAGACGGCGAGCCCGGCGGCCCGCTCGGCCACCCGGCCGACGGCCCGGGGCGCCCCTTCGTCGGGAGGGCTCTGCGCTGCTGTCGCAGGGGTGTGTTCCGCGGGTGCTTCGAGCGCCTCTGCCGTTCCCATGAACGGTGATCATATGGGGCGTACGGGGTTAATTCGGGCGGGTCTGGGCGGGTCCAGGCGGGTTCGGGCGGCTTCGTGCGGTTCGAGCGAGGGGTGCCGCCGCTCGAACCGCACCGCCTGGGCGCGCTAGGCGCGGGACTCCGCTTCCGGTTCCTTCAACTCGGGCTCGGCGCCTGCCTGCTCGGGCTCGTCGGCCTGTGCGGGTTCCGGGTCGGCCTGCTCGGGCTCGGGTGTGGTCTCGGGCTCGGCCTCGGGGAGTTCCGCCGCCAGGGCCGCGGCCGCCTGTACGAGGGGGAGAGCCAGCATCGCGCCGGTGCCCTCGCCCGCGGTGACGCCCTGGTCGAGCAGCGGGTCGACGGCGAGGCGGTCGAGGGCCTTGGCCTGGGCGGGCTCGCCGCTGCGGTGTCCGGCCAGCCACCAGTCGGGCGCCCGGAACGCCACGCGCTGGGCGACGAGCGCGCAGGCCGCGGAGACGACTCCGTCGAGGATCACGGGGGTCCGCCGTACCGCGCTCTGCAGCAGGAACCCGGTGATCGCCGCGAGGTCGGCGCCGCCCACCGTGCGCAGCAGCGCCAACTGGTCGCCGAGGACCGGGCGGGCCCGGCGCAGGGCGTCGCGCACCGCCGCGCACTTGCGCATCCACGCCAGGTCGTCGATGTGCTTGCCGCCGCGCCCGGTGACGACGGAGGCGTCCGTGCCGCAGAGCGCCGCGACGAGGGTCGCCGCGGCCGTCGTGCCGCCCACGCTGAGGTCGCCGAGCACGACCAGGTCGGTGCCCGCGTCGGCCTCCTCGTCGGCGACGGCCATGCCCGCGCGGAACGCCTGCTCGGCCTCTTCGGGGGTGAGCGCGTCCTCGATGTCGATCCGCCCGCTGCCGCGCCGCACCCGGTGCCGTACGACGTCGGCGGGGAGCTCGTCCGGGTCGCAGTCCAGGGCCAGGTCGACGACGCGTACGGGGACGCCGCTGCGGCGGGCCAGCACGGCGACGGGGCTCTCGCCGTCGAGCACGGCGCGCACGAGGCGGTGGGCGCTGCCGGCGGGCCGCGCGGAGACGTCGAGCCCGGCCACTCCGTGGTCGCCCGCGAACAGTACGACGCGGGGCCGCTCGATCGCCCTCACCGGCACCGTCGACTGCGCGGCCGCCAGCCACTCGCCCAGCTCGTCGAGCCGCCCCAGCGCGCCGGGCGGCACCGCGAGCCGCTCCCTGCGCTCTTCGGCGTCGCGGCGCACCCCGCCGTCGGGGCGCTCGATCAGATCGGAGAAGTCATCGAGATTCAGCGAGCTCATTCGCCGAACAGTACCGGTGCCCCTCCGCTCTCCTCCCATCTCCTCCCACGGATCCCCACGCCCGCCTCCCGGCTACGGCGCGGCCCCGCCGGGGGAGGCCGGGGCGTGGGGGCCGGGCTCTGTCGACTGGCGTAGGGGTGGGCGAGTTGGGCCTACCTCGGTCGTCGGTCGCTTGCGGGGGGGCGCACGTCACGTCACGTCGGCAGGGCACCGAACCCCAGACCGAGCCCCCGCAACGCGAACGCCCGCCTACCCCCGCAGTGCGAGCGCCTGGCCCGCCACCACCAGGAGGACCGACTCGCATTCCGTGGCGAACGAGGCGTTCAGGCGGCCGAGTTCGTCGCGGAAGCGGCGGCCCGCGGGGGTGGCGGGGACCACGCCCGAGCCGACCTCGTTGGAGACCGCCACGACCGTGCGGCGGGTCCTGCGCACCGCCTCCGTCAGCGCGGCGACCCGTTCCCGCAGGGCCCGTTCGCCGCCCTCCGCCCACTTGTCGTCGTCCCACGCGCCGACCTGGTCCATCGCGTCGGTGAGCCACAGCGACAGGCAGTCGATGAGCAACGGCGGCCCGTCCGCGTCGAGGAGCGGGATCAGGTCGCAGGTCTCCTCCGTACGCCAGCTGCCCGGCCGGCGCTCCCGGTGCAGGCCGACGCGCGCCGCCCACTCCGGGTCGCCCTCGCGGGTCCCGCCGGTCGCCACGTACACCACCTCGGGGAACGACTCCAGGCGCCGTTCCGCCTCGACGGACTTCCCGGAGCGGGCCCCGCCGAGGACGAGCGTGCGCCGCGGCAGGTCCGGTACGGCGTGGAACTCGCCGACCACCAGCGTCGTACCGTCCGGCACGGCCCGCGCCCCCGCCGCGGCGAGCCGACGGCGCAGTTCGGCGCCGGGCGGCACGTCGTGGTCGATGTGCACCGCGAGCACGTCCGTCGTCGCGGTCACCGCGCCCGCCGCCCGCAGCCGCGCCAGCGCGTCCGGCCGCCCGACGACGTCGGCCAGCACCATGTCGTACGGCGCCGGGTGGTCGAGGCCCGCGGGTGCGCAGCCCGGCGGCAGGTACAGCAGCCGCTGCCCGTCGGGGCCCGTCACCTCGTACCCCGTGCCCGGGGCGTCCATCGCGAGCGCCCGCACCCGGTGTCCGTCGAGCAGCGCCAGCTCGCGGCCCTCCGGCACCCGGCCCGCCGCGGGCAGCCCCGCCGGGTGTTCCAGGGCCGGGCCCTCCTGCGGGTGCGAGAGCAGCACCTGGCGTACGCCGCTGAGCGTGCGCCCCGCGCGGGCCGCCGCGAACGCCGCGCCGGGCGTCAGGTCGAGCAGCAGCACGCCGTCCACGAGGAGCGCGGTCGCGGCGCGTGCGTCGTCGCCGAGGGCGCTCGCGCAGGCGGCGCAGGGGCAGTCGGGGCGGGGCAGTCCTTCGGGGGCGCCGGTGCCGAGCAGTGTCAGTTCCACGGGGACGATCCTGCCGGTTCCGGGACGGTCTTGCGCGCCCGGATAGGCTGCTGCCAGAAGTCGGATCTTGGACCAGCACCTGGGAGGCTGACATGGCGGCGTGGACGTGGCGGTTCGAGAAGTCCGACGGCACCGAGGTGGAACCGGCGGTGCAGCCCGAGGAGTTCACGACCCAGGGCGACGCGGAGTCCTGGATCGGCGAGGTGTGGAAGGACCTCCTGGACGGCGGCGCCGACCAGGTCCGCCTCTTCGAGGACAGCACGGAGATCTACGGCCCGATGAGCCTGCATGCGGAGGACGCGGCGGCCCAGGGCTGAGCGTGCGGGGGTCCGTGGGGCGCGCCCCCACGGGCCGGCCCCCGCCTCACCGGTTCAGTGCAGATCCTGGCTGCGCACGTACCGCAGCCCGCAGGGGTCGCCGTCGTACGGATCGCCCTCGTCGTTCGTGAGGGCCGCCAGCGGCTGCATCGGGAGCCAGGTCAGACCGAGGAGCCAACGTCTCACCGTCTGCCAGAAGCGCGGTCGTCCGGCGTCATCGGCGCGCACCACGCGCGTGGTGCAGACGAACTTGCCCACCGTCGTGCGGAATATGAGCGCCCCGAAGACCTGGTGAATGAATGAGATCCCGAGGACGAGGCCGACGACGTAGCCCCAGAAGGTGCCGACGCTCTCGCCCTCGGCAAGCTGCTTCGCGAGCGCGAAACCGCCGACGAACGCGATCGACCCGTCGATGAAGGCGGCGCCCCAGCGCCGGTAGTCCCCGACCTCCTCCGGCACGCCCGGTGCCCGATGCTGCGGCTGGTACTGCTGAGGCTGCTGCTGGACATACGGGTGCCCGGGCTGTTGCTGATACAGGCCCGGCTGCTGGGCGTACGGATGCGGCTGGTTCGGATACTGCTGGGCGTACGGATGCGGCTGGTTCGGATACTGCTGGGCGTACGGGTGCTGCTGGTTCGGTGGCTGTTGGTGGTTCACGTCAGCCATCCTGCACCACGCCACTGACAAGCGAACTCCCCTACTGCCAAGAGCAGAAGGGGAGTTGAGCGTTCCGGACGGTGGGCCCGCAGGAAAGCATGGTGGGCCCGCAGGAGCTCAGCCGCGTACCCCGCACAGGTGCGTCAGCGCCGCCACCGCCCGGTAGGGATCCGTGCGGCCCGCGCGTTCCTCCGCCGCGAGCAGCTCCGCGAGTTCCGCTTCCGGGGGCAGCACGGCGTCGTCGGGGGCCGTGTCCGTGAAGACCCGCACGCCGTACCACGCGTGCAGCGGGGCGCCGATGCCCGCGAGCGTCGCCGTGAGCGCGGCCCGGCGGTCGGCGCGCACCTGCAGGCCGAGGCGGTTCGTGTACGTCGTCGTGTCGAAGGCGGTGAGCGCGCCCGGCCAGTCGCCGGACAGGCCCGCCCGCAGTGCGAGCGCGTCCGCGTTCCGCACCAGGAGCGAGAGCAGTCCGCCCGGGGCCAGCATCCGGGCGAGCCCGGCGAGCATCCCGTCCGGCTCGTCCACGTACATCAGGACGCCGTGGCAGAGGACCACGTCGAACGAACCGGGCAGGAAGTGGACGCCGGTGTCCCGGCCGTCGCCCTGCACGAGCCGCACCCGCGCGCGGATGCCCTTGGGCTCGGCGGCGAGCGCCGTACGCGCGGCGGCCAGCATGTCGGCGTCCGACTCGATGCCGGTGACCTGGTGCCCGGCGCGGGCGAGCCGCAGCGCCTGGGTGCCCTGGCCGAGCCCGACGTCGAGCACGCGCAGCCGCTGCCCGACCGGGAAGCGGGCAGCGATCTGCTCGTCCAGCTGGCGCGCGACCAGTTCCTGTCGTACGACGTTCCGCAGTCCGCCGAGGCCCTGCAGCCAGGCGGCCGCACCCCCCTCGAACCTGACTGCGCTCAGGGCCGCTCTCCGCGCTTGACCTGCGGCTTCGGCAGGCGGAGGCGGCGCATCTGGAGCGTGCGCATCAGGGCGTACGCGACGGCGCCGCGCTTCGGCTCGTCCGGGAAGCGCTCGCGGAGCTGCTTCTTCAGGCGGATGCCGGTGAACACCGAGTCGATGACGATCAGCAGGATCACGCCGAGCCAGAGCAGCAGCGCGATGTTCTGCAGCTGCGGGTTCCGCAGCATGCTCAGGACGAGGATGATCACCGCCATCGGCAGGAAGTACTCGGCGATGCAGAACCGCGAGTCGACGAAGTCGCGCGCGAAGCGGCGCACCTTGCCCTTGTCGCGCACCGGCAGATAGCGCTCGTCGCCACTGGCGAGGGCCTCGCGCTGGCGCGCCATGTCCGCACGGCGGGCCTCGCGCTGCCGCTTCGCCGCCTCCTTGCGGTTCGTCGGCGTACTCGCCACGCTGCGGCGCTGCGACTGGGCCTCGCTGCGCTTAGGGGTGGGGCGACCCTTGGGTGCCTGCGGGTCGCGGGGCTGCTTGGAGTCGGCTACCGGCGCCTTGGCGGCCGGGGCCTTCTCTTCGTTGGAACGGCTACGGAACACAAAACCCAAGGGTACGGGGTAGCGCGTGTGCGCCACAGTCCGGCGGGGAACGATCCGGCAACGGCGGACGTCCTGAAAGACAACCGCAAGGGGATGTAAGGGGACCTTCCCGATCATTGCCGCGTCGATCACCTACTCCCTGGGCTGGAGCCACGGCCTTCGCAGTCGTCCTTGGGGAGGAGTGGATCGGCGCTCGAACAGTGCGGTAATGGAGGCAGGGCCCGTAGGCTGGGTTCTGTCGCAGTGCTGGGGCTGGAACGGCCGGTCGTAACTGTCAGAAGGGGGCGCGCGAAGCCCATGAGCGGTGTCATGAAGCGTATGGGGATGATCTTCCGCGCGAAGGCGAACAAGGCCCTTGACCGGGCCGAGGACCCGCGCGAGACCCTCGATTACTCGTACCACAAGCAGCTGGAGCTGCTGCAGAAGGTGCGCCGCGGCGTCGCGGACGTGGCCACGTCGCGCAAGCGCCTCGAGCTGCAGCTGAACCAGCTCCAGTCGCAGTCGTCCAAGCTGGAGGACCAGGGCCGCAAGGCGCTCGCGCTCGGCCGCGAGGACCTGGCCCGCGAGGCGCTGTCCCGCCGCGCCGCCCTCCAGCAGCAGGTCACCGACCTGGAGACGCAGCACCAGACGCTGCAGGGCGAGGAGGAGAAGCTGACGCTCGCCGCCCAGCGCCTGCAGGCCAAGGTCGACGCCTTCCGTACGAAGAAGGAGACGATCAAGGCGACGTACACGGCGGCGCAGGCCCAGACCCGGATCGGGGAGGCCTTCTCCGGCATCTCCGAGGAGATGGGCGACGTCGGCATGGCCATCCAGCGCGCCGAGGACAAGACGGCCCAGCTGCAGGCCCGCGCCGGCGCCATCGACGAGCTGCTCGCCTCCGGCGCCCTCGACGACCAGTCCGGCTCGACCAAGGACGACATCCAGGCCGAGCTCGACCGCCTGTCCGGCGGCACCGACGTCGAGCTGGAGCTGCAGCGCATGAAGGCCGAGCTGGCCGGCGGTTCCGGCGCCTCCCAGCAGGCCATCGAAGGCGGCAACGGGCAGGCGCAGGGGCAGCCGCAGCAGGACACCCCGCGCTTCGACAAGCAGTAGTCCGCCACCCGTATCGACTCTTCGAGGAGAGCGTCATGATCGTACGGATCATGGGGGAGGGGCAGGTGGAGCTGGCGGACAGCCACTTCGCCGAACTGAACAAGCTGGACGACGAGTTGCTCGCCGAGATGGAGAGCGGCGACGGCCCCGGCTTCCGCGCGACGCTGGCCGCGCTCCTGGACAAGGTCCGCGAGCTCGGCACCCCCCTGCCCGACGACGCGCTCGAACCCTCGGAGCTGATCCTCCCGGCACCGGAGGCGACGCTGGAGGAGGTCAGGGAGATGCTGAGCGAGGACGGGCTGATCCCGGGCTGAGGACGGGCTGATCCCGGGCTGAGGGGGAGCAACCAGCCCGTCCGGCGCTTGAGGACGAGGCCGGAGGCCGATGATCGAGCCGGTCCGGCGATTGAGGACCAGGCCGGAGGCCGGAGCGGGTCCGGGGCGGCAGCCCTGGGACCGAGCCCCGTCCGACAGCACCGGTACCGTTCTCCGACGTGAGCACCCTCGTACGCGCCAGGGACTGGCAGAAGGCGCACCCGCTGGCCTTTGACGCGAGCCTCGCCCTGGGCGTGCTGGCCTGCATGCTGCTCGGCTCGTTCGTGGAGCCGCACGGACCGCGCGGGCCGTACTTCGGGCGCAGCCCCGACGGGCTCAGCGTCGCCCTCATGCTCGCCGGGTCCGTCGCGCTGATCTTCCGCCGCCGCCGGCCCTGGCTGGTGCTCGCCGCCACCGTCGCCGTCGCCCTCGTCGAGGTGATCACCGGGGAGCCGCGGGCGCCCGTCGCGATGTGTGCCGTGGTCGCCCTGTTCACCGTCGCCGCGGGCACCGACCGGCCGACCACCTGGCGGGTCGGCCTGCTCACCATGACCGTGCTCACCGGCACCGCCATGCTCACCGGCCCGCTGCCCTGGTACGCCCAGGAAAACGTCGGCGTCTTCGCCTGGACCGGGATGGCCGCGGCCGCCGGGGACGCCGTGCGCAGCCGCCGCGCCTTCATCGCCGCCATCCGGGAACGCGCCGAGCGCGCCGAACGCACCCGCGAGGAGGAGGCCCGGCGCCGCGTCGCCGAGGAACGCCTGCGCATCGCCCGCGACCTGCACGACGTGGTCGCCCACCACATCGCCCTCGTCAACGTCCAGGCCGGCGTCGCCGCGCACGTCATGGACAAGCGGCCCGACCAGGCCAAGGAAGCCCTCGGGCACGTACGCGAGGCCAGCCGGTCCGCGCTCGACGAACTCCGCGCCACCGTCGGCCTGTTGCGGCAGACCGGCGACCCCGAGGCGCCCACCGAACCCGCGCCCGGCCTCGCCCGCCTCGGCGAACTCGTCGACGGCTTCCGCAACACCGGCATCCCCGTCGAACTCGCCCGCGCCGACGAGGACGCTCCGCTTCCGGCCGCCGTGGACCTGGCCGCGTACCGGGTCATCCAGGAGGCGCTGACCAACGTGCACAAGCACGCGGGGGCCGGGGCCAGGGCCGAGCTGAGCGTGATCCGGGTCGGGGCGAACGTGGAGATCACCGTGATCGACGACGGCCCCGGTACGGACGAACCCGCCGAGGGCGGCGGCGGGCACGGACTGCTCGGCATGCGCGAACGGGTCTCCGCGCTCGGCGGCACCCTCACCGCCGGGCCCCGCTACGGCGGCGGCTTCCGCGTCCATGCGATCCTGCCCGTCGCCGACCGCAAGGCCACCACGGGCGAGAGCCGATGAGGCCACAGGCCCGCCGCCGGCGCGAACACACCACCACGGGGGAGACCGCATGACCGTCATCAGGGTGCTGCTCGCCGACGACCAGGCTCTGCTGCGCAGCGCGTTCAAGGTCCTCGTCGACTCCGAGCCCGACATGCAGGTCGTCGGCGAGGCCTCCGACGGCGCCGAAGCCGTCGACCTCGCCCGCTCCGAACGCGCCGACGTCGTCCTCATGGACATCCGCATGCCCGGTACGGACGGCCTCGCCGCCACCCGCAGGATCAGCGCCGACCCGGACCTCGCCGGGGTCCGCGTCGTCATGCTGACCACGTTCGAGGTCGACGAGTACGTGGTGCAGTCGCTGCGCGCCGGCGCCTCCGGGTTCCTCGGCAAGGGCTCCGAACCGGACGAACTGCTCAACGCCATCCGCGTCGCCGCCGCCGGTGAGGCGCTGCTCTCGCCCGCCGCGACCAAGGGCCTGATCGCCAAGTTCCTCGCCCAGGGCGGCAGTTCGGACGACGGCGACGGGACCGGCGGAGCGTACGCCGAACGGCTGCAGGCCCTCACCGGGCGCGAACGGGAGGTCCTCGTGCAGGTCGCCGCCGGCCTCTCCAACGACGAGATCGCCGAACGCCTCACCGTCAGCCCGCTCACCGTGAAGACCCATGTGAACCGCGCGATGGCCAAGCTGGGCGCCCGCGACCGGGCACAACTCGTCGTCATCGCGTACGAGTCGGGCCTGGTACGTCCGAGGGTGGACTGAGCCCCGGAAGGGCGTACTGCGGTCGCAGTAGGCCGCGGGGCGAGGAAGGGACCTGGGAGCGAGGAATACCGGGCCCGGCATGACCGAGGGTTGAAGGGTCGGGCACGGCTGTGTCCTGGGGCCCGGCGACCGGGCGCAGGCTGCGCCCTCTCCTGCCGCGCAAGCCACAGAAGAGAGACCCTCACCCATGTCCTGGCTGTCCAGATTCAGCCTCGCCCAACGGGCCCTGATCGGGCTGATCTCGATCGTCGCGATCGTGTTCGGCGCGATCGCCGTCCCGCAGCTCAAGCAGCAGCTGCTCCCGTCCATCGAGCTCCCGATGGTCTCCGTCATCGCCCCGTACCAGGGCGCCTCGCCCGACGTCGTCGAGAAGCAGGTCGTCGAGCCGCTCGAGTCGTCCATCGAGGCCGTCGACGGGATCACCGGCGTCACCGCCACGGCCAGCGAGGGCAACGCGCTGGTCATGGCCCAGTTCGACTACGGCGAGAACGACTCCAAGCAGCTCGTCGCCGACGTCCAGCAGGCCGTCAACCGCGCCCGCGCCCAGCTGCCCGAGGACGTCGACCCGCAGGTCGTCGCCGGCTCCACGGACGACATCCCGACCGTCGTCCTCGCCGCGTCCGCCGACGGCATGGACCAGCAGGCGCTCGCCGACCGCCTGGAGCGGAGCGTCGTACCCGTACTGAAGGACATCGACGGCGTCGGCCAGGTCAGCGTCGACGGCGTGCGGGAGCTGCAGGTCGCGGTCACCCCGGACGACGCGAAGCTGGCGCGGGCGGGCCTGACGCCGGGCGCGCTCGTGCAGGCGCTGCAGCAGGGCGGGGCCTCCGTGCCCGCCGGGTCGTTCGACGAGGACGGCCGGAACCGCACCGTCCAGGTCGGCGGCGGCTTCACCTCGCTGCAGCAGGTCGAGGACCTGATGGTCGCCCCGGCCGCGGCGCCCGGCGCGTCCGGCGCGTCCGGCGCGTCCGGGGCCGCTCAGGGGCAGCCGAAGAAGCCCGTGCGCCTCGGCTCCGTCGCGAAGGTCGAGCAGCAGGAGGCGACGGCCACCTCGCTGACCCGGACCAACGGCGAGCCGAGCCTCGCCGTCGTCGTCACCATGGACAAGGACGGCTCGGCCGTCGCCATCTCGGACGCGGTCAAGTCCGAACTCCCGGACCTGCGCAAGGACCTGGGCTCCGCCGCCGAGCTGACCGTGGTGTCCGACCAGGGCCCGGCCGTGTCCAAGTCGATCTCCAGCCTGACCACCGAGGGCGCGCTCGGCCTGGCCTTCGCGGTCGTCGTCATCCTGGTCTTCCTGACGTCGATCCGCTCGACCCTGGTGACCGCGGTGTCGATCCCGCTGTCGGTCGTGCTCGCCCTGATCGTGCTGTGGACCCGCGACCTGTCGCTGAACATGCTCACGCTCGGCGCCCTGACCATCGCGATCGGCCGAGTCGTGGACGACTCGATCGTGGTCCTGGAGAACATCAAGCGGCACCTCGGCTACGGCGAGGAGCGCAAGGAGGCCATCCTCGGCGCGGTCAAGGAGGTGTCCGGCGCGGTCACCTCGTCGACGCTCACCACGGTCGCGGTGTTCCTGCCGATCGGCCTGGTCGGCGGCATGGTGGGCGAGCTGTTCGGCTCGTTCTCGCTGACCGTCACGGCCGCCCTGCTGGCCTCCCTGGTCGTCTCCCTCACGGTGGTCCCGGTCCTCTCGTACTGGTTCCTGCGCGCCCCGAAGGCCACCGCCGGGCTCGACCCGGAGGAGGCCCGCCGCAAGGCCGAGGAGAAGGAGGCCCGGAGCCGACTGCAGCGGCTGTACGTGCCGGTGCTGCGGTTCGCGACCCGGCGTCGTTTCACCAGCCTGCTGATCGCGGTGGCCGTGCTGGTCGGCACGTTCGGCATGGCACCGATGCTGAAGACCAACTTCTTCGACCAGGGCGAGCAGGAAGTCCTGTCCGTCAAGCAGGAGTTGAAGCCCGGCACCAGCCTCGCCGCCACCGACGAGGCCGCCCGGAAGGTCGAGAAGGCCCTCGACGGCGTCGACGGCGTGAAGGACTACCAGGTCACCATCGGCTCGTCCGGCTTCATGGCGGCCTTCGGCGGCGGCACCGACACCAACCAGGCCTCGTACCAGGTCACGCTCGCCGACGGCGCCGACTACGAGAGGGTCAGCGACGCCATCGACCGTGAGCTGGCCGCCCTCGACGGCATCGGCGAGACCCGGATCGCCGCGGGCGACCCGATGGCGGGGCAAGACCTCAGCGTGGTCGTCAAGGCCGCCGACGCCGACGTGCTGAAGAAGGCGTCCGAGCAGGTCAAGGACGGCGTCGCCGAGCTCGACGACGTGACGGACGTGCAGAGCGACCTGTCGCAGTCGGTGCCGCGGATCTCCGTGCAGGCCAACGACAAGGCCGCCGCGGCCGGTTTCGACGACACCACGCTCGGCCAGGCCGTCGCCCAGGCCGTCCGCGGCACCCCCAGCGGCAAGGCCGTGCTCGACGACACCGAGCGCGATGTGGTCGTGAAGTCCGAGAAGCCCGCCGAGACCCTCCAGGAGCTGCGTGAACTGCGGCTCGGCCGGGTCGAGTTGGGCGACATCGCGACGGTCGAGCTGGTCGACGGCCCGGTGTCGATGACCCGCATCGACGGCGCCCGCGCGGCGACGATCACCGCCAAGCCGACCGGGGACAACACCGGTGCGGTCAGCGCCGCGCTGCAGACCAAGCTGAACGAGCTGGAGAAGGACCTGCCCGACGGCGCCACCGTCTCGATCGGCGGCGTCTCCGAGGACCAGGACGAGGCCTTCGCCTCGCTCGGCCTGGCGATGCTCGCGGCCATCGCGATCGTCTTCATGCTGCTCGTGGCGACCTTCAAGTCCCTGGTACAGCCGCTGATCCTGCTGGTCTCCATCCCGTTCGCGGCCACCGGCGCGATCGGTCTGCTCGTCGCCACCGACACCCCGATGGGCGTCCCGGCGATGATCGGCATGCTGATGCTCATCGGCATCGTGGTGACCAACGCGATCGTCCTGATCGACCTGATCAACCAGTACCGCGAGAAGGGCTACGGCACCGTCGAGGCCGTCATCGAGGGCGGCCGCCACCGCCTCCGCCCGATCCTGATGACGGCCCTGGCGACGATCTGCGCCCTCGCCCCGATGGCCGCGGGCGTCACCGGCCACGGCGGTTTCATCGCCAAGCCGCTGGCGATCGTGGTGATCGGCGGCCTGATCACGTCGACGCTCCTGACCCTCCTCCTGGTGCCGACGCTGTACGCGATGATCGAGCTCCGCAAGGAGCGCCGCGCCAAGAAGAAGGCCGCCAAGCGCGCCAAGAAGGCGGGCGTCGTCCCGGAGCAGCCCGAGCCCACGGAGGAGTCGGACCGGTCCGACGACCCGGAGCCCGCGAAGGTCTGACCCGGCCGACGGTCGTACGCACGAGGGGGCGCCCCTCTCCGGTCAACTCCCGGAGAGGGGCGCCCCCTTCGCGTACGCACAAGGGCGCCTACAGGCACTGCCCCGTGCGCCTACAGGTACTGCCCCGACGGCACGAACCCCACCGGCGGGGCCATCCCGCGCAGGCACAGGTAGCCGCCGGGCACGGGCTCCAGGCGGGCGGTCAGGGCGACGTCGACGGCCCAGCGCTGCTCGGCGGTGACGTTCTGGATCTTGACGTTCCGGCCGGCGGGGACGTCCCGCAGGGCGGCGGTGAGGAGTCGGGCGGCGGCGGTGTCGGTGGTGGCGACGAGGCCCATCAGCTCGACGGTGTCGGCCGACATGTCGACAAAGCAGTATCCCCGGTGCTCCCCGCTGTCCACCGTCAACAGGCGGCAGTCGCGCAGCAGTCGGGCATGGTCGGGCCCGTGCGCCCCGCCGCGCACCTTCCGGTCGACGGCGTCCAGGAACTCCGGGTCGCCGCCCTCCGTCACCGGCCCGTCGGGCGCGCCGAGCCGGGCCGGGTCGACCGTGCCGTGGAGCCGCATCGCCGGGTGCAGGGCGAACCCGGCGGCCCAGTAGGCGCGCGCGGCCCGCGGATCGCGCGACCCGGAGATGACGCCGCGCGGGCACGACTCCCCGTACTCCAGGGCCCGTTCGAGCAGCGCCCGCCCCACGCCCCGGCCCTGCGCCTCCGGCGCCACGGTGAGCAGCGACAGCCCCCACACCGACTCCCGCCGCGACGCCACGGCCACTCCGAGCGCCCGCCCGTCCGCGCCCTGAGCGATCCAGCACCCCTCGGGGTCGTGCCGTACGAAGTGCAGGTTCAGCGCGTCGATCCGGGCGGCCTGGTCCGGGGTGGGCGGCGGCTCCGGCGGGTCCCCGAGCGCGGCGCCCAGCGCGGCGAAGGCGTCGGTGGCGATGTGCCGGGCGGCGGCGAGGTCGGCGGCGGTGTCCCGCAACGGGCGAAGGATCATGCCCGCACGCTACGGACACCGCCGCCGCACGAAAACGGATTTACGGGACCGTGAGGCCCCGTCGGGCACCGGGCTACGGCAGCGCCAGCATCCGCTCCAGGGCGAGCTTCGCGAAGCTCTCCGTCTCCTTGTCGACCTCGATGCGGTTGACCAGGTTGCCCTCGGCCAGGGACTCCAGGGCCCAGACCAGGTGCGGCAGGTCGATGCGGTTCATGGTCGAGCAGAAGCAGACCGTCTTGTCGAGGAAGACGATCTCCTTGCCCTCGGGCGCGAAGCGGTTGGCGAGGCGGCGCACCAGGTTCAGCTCGGTGCCGATCGCCCACTTCGAGCCGGCGGGGGCGGCCTCCAGGGCCTTGATGATGTACTCCGTCGACCCGACGTAGTCGGCGGCCGCCACGACCTCGTGCTTGCACTCGGGGTGCACCAGGACGTTCACGCCGGGGATGCGCTCGCGCACGTCGTTCACCGAGTCGAGCGAGAACCGGCCGTGCACCGAGCAGTGGCCGCGCCACAGGATCATCTTGGCGGCGCGCAGCTCGTCGGCGGTCAGGCCGCCGTTCGGCTTGTGCGGGTTGTAGACCACGCAGTCGTCGAGGGACATGCCCATGTCGCGCACGGCGGTGTTCCGGCCGAGGTGCTGGTCGGGCAGGAACAGCACCTTCTCGCCCTGCTGGAAGGCCCAGTCGAGAGCGCGCTTGGCGTTGGACGAGGTGCAGATCGTGCCGCCGTGCTTCCCGGTGAACGCCTTGATGTCCGCCGAGGAGTTCATGTACGAGACCGGCACGACCTGCTCGGCTATGCCCGCCTCGGTCAGCACGTCCCAGCACTCGGCGACCTGCTCGGCCGTCGCCATGTCGGCCATCGAGCAGCCGGCGGCGAGGTCGGGCAGGACCACCTTCTGGTCGTCCGTGGTCAGGATGTCCGCCGACTCGGCCATGAAGTGCACGCCGCAGAAGACGATGTACTCGGCCTCCGGCTTGGCGGCCGCGTCCCGGGCCAGCTTGAAGGAGTCGCCGGTGACGTCGGCGAACTGGATGACCTCGTCGCGCTGGTAGTGGTGGCCGAGGACGAAGACCTTGTCGCCGAGCTTCTCCTTGGCCGCGCGGGCGCGCTCGACCAGGTCCGGGTCGGACGGCGAGGGCAGGTCGCCGGGACACTCGACGCCGCGCTCCGACTTCGGGTCGGCCTCGCGGCCGAGCAGCAGCAGGGCGAGCGGCGTGGGCTCGACAGCAAGGTCTACGGGGGAGTGGGCGGTGGTCACGACACGCACCCTTTCTTCTTCCGGCGGGCAGAACCCGCTGTCCGGGCCTGCTTTTCGTCGAATTGACGCTATCTATCATAACCGCTTCACGTCAGTTTGACGATGGCCATCGTGTCGATGTGACGCATCACCGGTCCGCACACCGGCGCCTTGCCCCGCGAGGGTGTGCGAGCATGAAAGGCAACAGGCGGAAACGCGGCGACGCGAAAACGCGAGAACGCGAGAACGCGGAAACAGCGCGCCGGGCCCGGAATGAATCCGCGGCCCCGACGGTTGCAACCGTCGGCAAGCAGTCCGAACAACCCGGGAGAGATGTAGATGTCCGTATCGGACGAGACCACCACCGTCAGCGACGGCATCATCCTGTCCGACGCCGCCGCGGCCAAGGTCAAGGCCCTCCTCGAGCAGGAAGGCCGTGACGACCTGGCCCTGCGTGTCGCCGTTCAGCCCGGCGGCTGCTCCGGCCTGCGGTACCAGCTGTTCTTCGACGAGCGCTCGCTCGACGGGGACGTCGTGAAGGACTTCGACGGCGTCAAGGTCGTCACCGACCGCATGAGCGCCCCGTACCTGGGCGGCGCCTCCATCGACTTCGTCGACACCATCGAGAAGCAGGGCTTCACCATCGACAACCCCAACGCCACGGGCTCCTGCGCCTGCGGCGACTCCTTCAGCTGAGCCGACCGGCTCCAGGAGTCCACAGACACCGAAGGCGGCGCCCCCTGCGCGAGGGGGCGCCGCCTTCGTCGTACGCGCTGCGTCCGTCCACGCGCCCCGGGGCCGCCGCGTGGCTACCTCCGCTGCACCGCCGCCCCGTCCGTGCCGACCACGGTGCGCTCGCCGAGCGGCTCGTCGAGGGTGACCTCGGCCGTGCGCTCCTCGGCGATCATCACGCAGACCTGGCCCTTCTTCTGCGGCTTCTCGGTCACGGCGACCCGCACCTCGCTGCCGCTCTCGGTCGCCCGCGCGCTGTACTCGCTGCACGCCCCGCCCCAGAACCGCAGCGTCAACGTCCGCCCGTCCGCGCTGTACGACGTCACCGGCACGTCCCGCGTCCGCGGCCCGCCCTCGCCCGGGTCCTCGGTCGGCTCGGGCCGCGGCTCGGTGGCACGCGGCTCCGCCAGGTACTTCGGGTCCACGGCGGGATGCGTCAGCGTGAACTCCTCCCCGCCCCCGCCCGGCCGCACCTGGAACAGCCAGGACGGTACGAGCACCTGCCGGCCCCGCTCGAAGTGCAGCGCCAGCCCGAACGTCGCCCCCGTCACCCGGACCGGCTCGGGCCCCTGCCCTTCCGCCCCGGACCCGGACTCGGCCCCGGACTCCGGAGGGCAGGGCTGCTGCGGGCCCACGCCGCCGCCGGGAGCGGGTTCACCGGGTGCGATCCCGGACGGCTCGGACCCTCCGCCCTGCGGCCCGGCGCCCAGGCCCTGCTTCCCGGCGCCCCCGTCGAGCGGCACGGGGCGGGCGCAACCGCCGCTTCCGCTTCCGGGCCCGGACTTCTTCGCCGCCTCGTTCAGCTCCGCGATCGTCCGCTCCGCGCTCAGCACGGGGTACGCGGCGCCCTTCTCCGGCACGCTCAACTGCCCGCTGCCGCCGACCACTCGACCGTCCGCGCCGACCTGCACACCCGTCGACCAGCCGTACGTCGGCAGCCCGCCCACCTCCGGGTCCGCGTTCACGACCCGTACGGCGCCGACCGTCTGCGAGGCGTCCAGCTCGGCGTCGCTCTGCCCGACCGCTTCGAGGACGGGGGCCGCGGCCCGCTCGGCGTCCTCCTCGCTCACCGGCCCGGGCCCGCCGGCCCCAAAACCCGAGCCCGAACTCCCCTGAGGCGTACAGGACTTGCCCTTGACGCAGTCGTCCGTACCGACCGGGTGCGCCCGGAAGCTCCACGTGCCCGGCGCCTCCTTGCCGACCGTGAGCACCGGACCGTCCCCGGCCCGGCCCACCTTCCACACGGTGCCCTCGGCACGCGGCGTGCCCGACACGTCCAGGGCTTCGGCAAGCCGCGCCACCAGGTCCACGTCGACCACTCCGCGCGGCCGGTGCACCGACGCGGAGCCCGGCCCCTTCGGCAGCTCACCGCCCGCCCGGTACGTCACACCGCCCGGCGCGGGCTCCCCGGGCGCGACACCGCGCGCCGGGTCCTCGTCCAGGACCAGCGGGGGAGGGGTCTCGTCGGCCGCGGGGCCGCCCGCACCGGCGCCGCCCGAGGCGTTCGCCGCGACATACGCGCCACCGCCCCCGGCCAGCAGCACCGCGGCCGCCACCGAGGCAGCCACGAGCCCGGGCCGCCGCCGACGACCGCCCTCGGGTGTCTCCTCGCCGCCCACCGCATCGCTCCTTCGTCCACACCGGCTCCCCGCACGGGGAGGCTGTCGGTGGGACGGCCCCGCAGGGCGTACGGTTCCCGGCCGCGCGCCCCTCAGTCCCCGTAGTCGGACATCGCGTCCAGGAGCCGGGCCGAGGTGCCCGGCACGGTCACGCCGTGGATGTTCGCCGGGGAGACGGGCTGCGGCGCGGTCTCGCGCGCCTGCTTCCAGTGCGGAGCCATCCGGGCGCAGTCACCCCGGAGCTGCTCCAGAGTGAGGTCGGGCTGTTCCGGCATGGCGGTGTGCTTCGACATATACGCACCGTACGCACGCGGAACCCCACAGAAAAAGGTCTACTATCGGGTAGTTTCGCCGGTTCAGACGAGGGCCCGGCACCGGATAGCGTGGAGCGTCACTCTCCACCGCAGCCTCTCCGCAGGAGACATACGCGTGCGTATCGCAGTCACCGGCTCCATCGCCACCGACCACCTCATGACCTTCCCCGGCCGATTCGCCGACCAACTGGTCGCGGATCAGCTGCACACGGTCTCCCTCTCCTTCCTGGTCGACAACCTCGACGTGCGCAGGGGAGGCGTGGGCGCGAACATCTGCTTCGGCATGGGCCAGCTCGGCACTCGCCCGATCCTCGTCGGAGCCGCGGGGTCCGACTTCGACGAGTACCGCGCCTGGCTCGACCGGCACGGCGTCGACACCGACTCCGTACGCATCTCCGAAGTCCTGCACACCGCGCGCTTCGTGTGCACCACGGACGCCGACCACAACCAGATCGGCTCCTTCTACACCGGCGCCATGAGCGAGGCCCGGCTGATCGAGCTGCAGTCCGTCGCCGAGCGCGTCGGCGGCCTCGACCTCGTCCTGATCGGCGCCGACGACCCGGAGGCGATGCTCCGCCACACCGAGGAGTGCCGCTCCCGCTCCATCCCGTTCGCCGCGGACTTCTCCCAGCAGATCGCCCGCATGGACGGCGAGGAGATCCGCACGCTCCTCGACGGCGCGACCTACCTCTTCTCCAACGAGTACGAGAAGGGCCTCATCGAGTCCAAGACCGGCTGGACCGACGAGGAGATCCTCGGCCGCGTCGGCCACCGCGTCACCACCCTCGGCGCCCGCGGCGTCCGCATCGAGCGGGCCGGCGAGGACCCGGTCGAGGTCGGCGTCCCGGAGGAGGAGTCGAAGGTCGACCCGACGGGTGTCGGCGACGCGTTCCGCGCCGGCTTCCTCTCCGGCCTCTCCTGGGGCGTCAGCCTGGAGCGCGCCGCCCAGGTCGGCTGCATGCTCGCCACCCTGGTCATCGAGACGCTCGGCACGCAGGAGTACACCCTGCGCCGCGCCCACTTCATGGACCGCTTCACCAAGGCGTACGGCCACGAGGCCGCCGCCGAGGTCCAGGACCGCCTGGCCTGATCCGGCCAACTTCGGAAGGCCGGGTCCGACAGTCCCCTTTCGGCCCGGCCTTCCCGCCGTTCCCGGCACCCGGGCCTCCCGCGGGCCTCGGCTTCCCGGCCTCCCGCCTGCCCGGCGCCCTTCGTACGTCAGGAGACCCGGCGGACCGTATAAGCAGTGCCGCGGTCCGCCGGCTCCTCGCCCACGAACTCCTGCTCCCGCATGTGGCACCAGGCCCGGATGTCGAGCCCCGCCGCCCCGTCGTCCGACAGGACCGTGACCGTGCCGCCCACCGGGACGTCACCGATCACCTTGCCCAGCTCGATCACCGGGATCGGGCACTGCTTGCCGAGCACATCGAGGACCAGCGAATCGGCAGGGCCCGAGGCCGCCGACTCCACCGGCGCCCCCAGCTTCTCCCGCACCGCCGCCACCGCCCGAGGCAGCACGGTCAGGAACCGCTCCACATCCGCGGCCTCCGTGCCCACCGGCAGCGACACCCGCACGTTGCCCTCGCTCAGCACGCCCATCGCCCGGAGCACATGGCTCGGCGTCAGCGTGGAGCTCGTGCACGACGAACCCGACGACACCGAGAAGCCCGCCCGGTCCAGCTCGTGCAGCAGGGTCTCGCCGTCGACATAGAGACAGGAGAACGTGACCAGATGCGGCAGCCGCCGCTCCGGATCGCCGACCACCTCCACGTCCGGCACCAGCTCCGGCACCCGCGCCCTGATCCGCTCCGTCAACTCCCGCAGCCGCGCCGCCTCCTGAGCCGCCTCCGCGTGCACGGCCCGCAGCGAGGCCGCCGCCGCCACGATCGCCGGCAGGTTCTCGAACCCCGGCGCACGCCCCGACTCCCGCTCGTCCGACGGCCCTTGAGCCGCGAACCGCACCCCCTTGCGTACGACCAGGAGCCCCACGCCCGACGGGCCGCCCCACTTGTGGGCGCTCGCCGCGAGCAGCGACCAGGCGCCGCCCACCGGCCCCCACGGCAGGGACTGCGCCGCGTCCACAAGGAGCGGCACCCCGGCCGCCCGGCACGCCTCCGCCGCTTCGCCGACCGGCTGCTCCGTGCCCACCTCGTGGTTGGCGGACTGCAGACAGGCGAGCGCCGTCCCCGCACCCAGCGCCTCCGCGAACGCCCCGGCGTCCACCCGCCCCGAACGCCCCACCTGCACCTGGACCGTCGTACCGCCCTGCTCCTCGTGGGCCGTGGCCGCGTGCAGCACCGAGGAGTGCTCGACCGCGGAGACGACGAGGCGGCTGCCCACGCGGCGGCGGCCCGCGAGCGCCCCCGCGACCCCCGTGTGCACGGCCCGCGTTCCCGAAGGAGTGAAGACCAGCTCGTCCGGCCGGCAGCCCACCGCCCCCGCCGCCGCCTCGCGCGCGGCGTCGAGGAGCAGCCGGGCCCGCCGGCCCTCGCGATAGAGCCGGGCGGGATCGGCCCAGCCCTCGTCGAGCGCGGCGAGCAGAGCCTGCCGGGCAACGGGGTGCAGGGGAGCGGACGATGCGGCGTCGAAGTAGGGCACGCCGTCACGCTACCCGGACCGGGGAAGAGTTCGGCCGGCCTGTGGACAACCTCCGTACGTACCTCCGGAAGCGCGCGTTCCGAGGTGGCCGCCGACTTCCTGTCGGTATCTCCGGAGGGGGTGTCAGTTGCCCGTTCACGTGCGACGTTGGGCTTCGACGAGGGGGTTTTGGCCACCCCTTCGGGTCGGACCACGGCGCGTTGGGCACCCTCCCCGCGCGACCCCAAATAGCGTCCAGTAGGGTTTGGTCCGCATAAACATCCAAACCCCTGCCCGTACAGGGACCGGAGCCCGACCGACCAGCATCACCGGCCGAGCCCGGCCGAGCGGGCGAGACTCTCGGGAAGGCGCTACGTGAGTCCCAACGGCTCCGACCGCTCGTCGCGGCGCCCGATGCGGCGGAAGCTGCCGCAGGTGCTGACTGCGGGCCTGGTCCTGGCGACCGCGACCGGTTGCACATACAAGGACTTCCCTCGGCTTGGTATGCCCACCCCCGTCACGGAAGAGGCTCCGCGGATCCTCTCCCTGTGGCAGGGCTCGTGGGCCGCGGCGCTCGCCACCGGCGTGCTCGTGTGGGGCCTGATCCTGTGGAGCGTTGTCTTCCACCGGCGCAGCCGCACCAAGGTCGAGGTTCCTCCGCAGACCCGGTACAACATGCCCATCGAGGCGCTGTACACCGTGGTCCCGCTCATCATCGTGTCGGTGCTTTTCTACTTCACCGCACGCGACGAGTCGAAGCTCCTCGCACTCTCCGACAAGCCGAAGCACACCGTGAACGTGGTGGGCTTCCAGTGGAGCTGGGGCTTCAACTACATCGAGAACGTCCCCGGTTCCGAAGGCGACGCCAAGTCGAACAAGGACCTCGCGGCGATTCCGGACAAGCTCCAGAAGGACTTCCCGGACAACGCCGGCGGTGTCTTCGACGTCGGCACGCCCGGCACCCGGAACCCGCAGAACGGCAACCCGGGCCCGACCCTGTGGCTGCCGAAGGGCGAGAAGGTCCGCTTCGTCCTGACTTCGCGTGACGTCATCCACTCCTTCTGGGTGGTGCCGTTCCTGATGAAGCAGGACGTCATTCCGGGCCACACCAACACCTTCGAGGTGACCCCCAACAAGGAGGGCACCTTCTTGGGCAAGTGCGCCGAGCTCTGCGGCGTCGACCACTCCCGGATGCTGTTCAACGTCAAGGTCGTCTCCCCGGAGCGCTACCAGCAGCACCTGCAGGAGCTGGCCGAGAAGGGGCAGACCGGCTACATCCCGTCGGGCATCGAGCAGACGGACCCGGCCAGGAATGCGGAGAAGAACCAACTGTGAGCATCCTCAACGAACCCCAGGGTGCTGGTGCAGCAGGCGCCGCGAGCAGTGAACCGTACGAGAACGAGCTCCCGGTTCGGCGCAGGCAGCCCGGCAACGTGGTCGTGAAGTGGCTGACCACCACCGACCACAAGACGATCGGCACGCTTTACCTGGTCACGTCGTTCGCGTTCTTCTGCATCGGCGGCCTGATGGCGCTCTTCATGCGCGCCGAACTGGCCCGTCCCGGCACGCAGATCATGTCGAACGAGCAGTTCAACCAGGCGTTCACGATGCACGGCACGATCATGCTGCTGATGTTCGCGACGCCGCTGTTCGCCGGATTCGCGAACTGGATCATGCCGCTGCAGATCGGCGCGCCCGACGTGGCGTTCCCGCGGCTGAACATGTTCGCGTACTGGCTGTACCTCTTCGGCTCGCTGATCGCGGTGGGCGGCTTCCTCACCCCGCAGGGTGCGGCCGACTTCGGCTGGTTCGCCTACTCCCCGCTGTCGGACGCGGTCCGTTCGCCGGGCATCGGCGCCGACATGTGGATCATGGGTCTGGCCTTCTCCGGCTTCGGCACGATCCTCGGCTCGGTCAACTTCATCACCACGATCATCTGCATGCGTGCCCCCGGCATGACGATGTTCCGGATGCCGATCTTCACCTGGAACGTGCTGCTGACCGGTGTCCTGGTCCTCATCGCCTTCCCGGTGCTCGCGGCCGCGCTGTTCGCCCTTGAGGCGGACCGCAAGTTCGGTGCGCACATCTTCGACGCGGCCAACGGCGGCGCCCTGTTGTGGCAACACCTCTTCTGGTTCTTCGGACACCCAGAGGTGTACATCATCGCCCTGCCGTTCTTCGGCATCATCTCCGAGGTCATCCCGGTCTTCTCGCGCAAGCCGATGTTCGGTTACATGGGCCTGGTCGGCGCGACCATCGCGATCGCCGGTCTGTCCGTGACGGTGTGGGCGCACCACATGTACGTCACCGGTGGCGTGCTGCTTCCGTTCTTCTCCTTCATGACGTTCCTCATCGCCGTACCGACCGGCGTGAAGTTCTTCAACTGGATCGGAACGATGTGGAAGGGCTCGCTGTCCTTCGAGACTCCGATGCTCTGGGCGATCGGCTTCCTGATCACCTTCACCTTCGGTGGTCTGACCGGTGTCATCCTGGCCTCGCCGCCGATGGACTTCCACGTCTCGGACTCGTACTTCGTGGTCGCGCACTTCCACTACGTCGTCTTCGGAACCGTGGTCTTCGCGATGTTCTCCGGATTCCACTTCTGGTGGCCGAAGTTCACCGGCAAGATGCTCGACGAGCGCCTCGGCAAGATCACGTTCTGGACGCTGTTCGTGGGCTTCCACGGCACGTTCCTGGTGCAGCACTGGCTCGGCGCCGAGGGCATGCCGCGGCGTTACGCGGACTACCTCGCGGTCGACGGCTTCACCGCCCTGAACACGCTCTCGACGATCGCCTCGTTCCTGCTCGGTCTGTCGATCCTGCCGTTCTTCTACAACGTCTGGAAGACCGCCAAGTACGGCAAGAAGATCGAGGTCGACGACCCGTGGGGCTACGGCCGTTCGCTCGAGTGGGCCACGTCCTGCCCGCCGCCGCGGCACAACTTCCTCACCCTGCCGCGGATCCGTTCCGAATCCCCGGCGTTCGACCTGCACCACCCTGAGATCGCGGCCCTCGAACAGCTCGGTCACGGCGACGAGTCCGACAAGGCGCTCGCGGGCGGCAAGGAGGCCGGCAAGTGAAGATCCAGGGCAAGATGTTCATCTGGCTGAGCGTCTTCGTCCTCGCCATGGCGATCGTCTATGGCGTGTGGTCGAAGGAGCCGGCCGGCACCACGGCGCTCTTCCTGGCCTTCGGCCTGTGCATCATGGTCGGCTACTACCTGGCCTTCACGGCCCGGCGGGTCGACGCCATGGCGCAGGACAACAAGGAGGCCGACGTCGCGGACGAGGCCGGCGAGGTGGGCTTCTTCAGCCCGCACAGCTGGCAGCCGCTCTCCCTGGCCGTCGGTGGCGCGCTCGCCTTCATGGGCGTCGTGTTCGGCTGGTGGCTGATGTACTTCTCCGCTCCGCTGATCCTCGTCGGTCTGTGGGGCTGGGTGTACGAGTACTACCGCGGCGAGAACCAGAACCAGTGAGCCGCTAGCACGCAGCAGCACAAGAGGGGCCCGGACACTCCGTGAAGGAGCGTCCGGGCCCCTCTCGTGCAGCAACCTCCACCCCTCGTACGGGTCACTCGGCGCGCCGCGGCTGACGAATCTTCATACCGTGTGCTCATGAGCAACTCACCGCGCATCCCCACGGTTCTGAGCTGCACACTGCTGGTCGTCGCGCTCGGCGCGGGAGCGACCGCGTGCGGCGGCTCCGACGGACATCCGCTCTCGGCCAAGCCGTACGACGCGGCCGGCCAGATCGCCTTCAACGGCCCCGACGAGGACGAGAAGGCGGACCCGGAGAAGCCCCTGGAGGTGACCGCCCAGGGCGAGGAGGCGCGCATCACGGACGTGACCGCGACGGACTCCCTCGGCCGGCACGTCGCGGGCGAACTCTCCGCCGACGGCACCCGCTGGCACAGCACGGGCCCCCTCGCGGCCGGCGTGCACTACACGCTGAAGGTCAGCACCGAGGACGAGGACGGAGCGCCCGGGAGCAAGCTCCTCAGCTTCGACACCGGCACCCCCAAGAAGAAGCTCCTGAAGGTCGAGTTCGGCCCGGAGAAGGGCACGTACGGCGTCGGACAGCCCGTCACCGCGAAGCTCAGCAAGGCCGTCAAGGGGAAGGAGGCCAGGGCGATCGTCGAACGCGCCCTGACCGTCCGCTCCGTGCCCGCGGCCGAGGGCGCCTGGCACTGGGTGGACGGCAAGACGCTGCACTACCGCCCGAAGGACTACTGGCCGACCCAGGCGACCGTCGAGGTGCGCTCCAACCTGGAGGGCATCAAGATCAACGACAGCCTGTGGGGCACCGACACCAAGCCCGTGAAGTTCAAGACGGGCGACCGCGTCGAGGCCGTCGTGGACGCCGGCTCGCACTACATGACGGTCTACCGCAACGGCGAGGAGATCAACTCCGTGCCGGTCACCACCGGCAGGCCCGGCTACTCGACCCGCAACGGCGTCAAGGTCGTCCTGGGCAAGGAGTACGCGGTCCGCATGACCAGCGCCAGCATCGGCGCCTCGGACTTCTACGACAAAATGGTGTACTACGCGACCCGCGTCACCGACACCGGCGAGTACCTGCACGCCGCCCCCTGGTCCGCGGGCTCCCACGGCTACGCCAACACCAGCCACGGCTGCGTGGGCATGAGCACCGGCAACGCCGCCTGGCTGTTCGAGAACCTGCGCCAGGGCGACCTCGTCAAGACCGTCAACAGCTACGGCGAGGACATGCCCACCTTCGGCAACGGCCTCGGCGACTGGAACATGAGCTGGAAGGACTGGCGCAAGGGCAGCGTCCTGCTCGCCGACACCCGCGACGGCCAGTCCCCGGTCGACGCGGCCCGCCTCCGCCCGCAGGTCTGAGCGGCCCCGTACATGCCGAACACCCCTGCGCCGTACGGAAGTTGCCCCGTACGGCGCAGGGGCGCGCAGAGCGGCGGGAGGCGGGGCTCAGGCGGTCACGGAGAGGCGGCGGCGCAGCAGGGCCGCCAGGGAGTCGGCGAACTCGACCGGGTCCACGGGGAGCGTCACCGCGGCCTCCGCGCGGCTCCACGTGGCCAGCCAGGCGTCCTGCGGGCGGCCGATGAGGAGCAGCACGGGCGGGGCCTGGAAGATCTCGTCCTTGATCTGCCGGCAGACGCCCATGCCGCCCGCGGGGACCGCCTCGCCGTCCAGGACGCAGACGTCGACGCCGCCGCGCTCCAGCTCCTTGAGGACCGCGGCCTGGGTCGCGCACTCGATGAACTCGACCTGGGGCACGTCCGCGGCCGGCCTGCGACCCGTCGCCAACCGCACTTGCTCGCGGGTGTTCGCATCGTCGCTGTAGACCAGGACCGTGGCGGTCGACTGCATGGTTGCTCCGCTTCGTCGAGGTGCAGGGCTCGGCCGATCAACTCGGTTCCGATGCGCGGATGCTACTCCTCCCGACACCCTGTCAACACCGGTACGGACAGGCCACTGATGGGCCATCCGGGCTGGACATGGGCGGGGAACACTCCGAACGGCACCCCCCGGAGTGAGGGCTGGATAAGCGACCGACATAATGTCGGCGTGGCGACAGCAATGACAGTAGACAAGGGGCACGCGCACCCGTCGGTCAATCGACCGAACCTCACCAGCGTCGGAACCATCATCTGGCTGAGTTCCGAGCTGATGTTCTTCGCGGCCCTCTTCGCGATGTACTTCACCCTGCGTTCGGTTACGGGTGCCGAACACTGGAAGGAAATGGCTTCGGCCCTGAACTTCCCCTTCTCGGCGACGAACACCACGATCCTGGTGCTCTCCTCGCTCACCTGCCAGCTCGGCGTCTTCGCCGCTGAGCGCGGTGATGTGAAGAAGCTCCGGGCCTGGTTCATCGTGACCTTCATCATGGGCGCGATCTTCATCGGCGGCCAGGTCTTCGAGTACACCGAACTGGTCAAGCACGAGGGCCTCTCGCTCTCGTCGGACCCGTACGGCTCGGTGTTCTACCTCACGACCGGCTTCCACGGCCTGCACGTGACGGGCGGCCTGATCGCCTTCCTGCTGGTTCTCGGCAGGACGTACGCGGCCAAGAGGTTCACTCACGAGCAGGCAACCTCCGCCATCGTCGTGTCCTACTACTGGCACTTCGTCGATGTCGTCTGGATCGGCCTCTTCGCCACGATCTACATGATCAAGTAATCGGGCCCGGGTTCGGGAACGTCGAACCCGCCGTCCAACACATTCCAGAAGCATCGACGCAGAAGATCCTGACACCGGGGTAATCCGTGAAAAAGCTCTCCGCACGACGACGCCATCCGCTGGCGGCGGTCGTCGTCCTACTCCTCGCGCTGGCGGCCACCGGGGGGCTGTACGCCGCGTTCGCACCCGCGGACAAGGCGCAGGCCGATGAAACCGCCCAGTCCCTCGCCATCGACGAGGGCAAGAAGCTCTACGCCGTCGGCTGTGCCAGCTGCCACGGCACCGGTGGTCAGGGCACTTCCGACGGCCCGAGCCTCGTGGGCGTCGGCGCCGCCGCGGTGGACTTCCAGGTGGGCACCGGCCGTATGCCGGCCCAGCAGCCCGGCGCCCAGGTGCCGCGCAAGAAGGTCATCTACACGCAGGCCGAGATCGACCAGCTCGCGGCGTACGTCGCCTCGCTCGGCGCCGGTCCCGCGGTGCCGACCGACAAGCAGTACAACCCCGAGGGTGCCGACATCGGCAAGGGTGGCGAACTGTTCCGCAGCAACTGCGCGCAGTGCCACAACTTCACCGGTGAGGGCGGCGCCCTGACCCACGGCAAGTTCGCGCCGACCCTCGAGGACGTCGACCCGAAGCACATCTACGAGGCCATGCAGACCGGCCCGCAGAACATGCCGTCCTTCCCCGACACCACGATGCCGGAGAAGGAGAAGAAGGACATCATCGCGTACCTCGACGCGGTCAACGGTGAGAAGACCGCCAACCCGGGCGGACTGAAGCTGGGCGGCCTCGGCCCGGTCAGCGAGGGTCTGTTCGCCTGGATCTTCGGTCTCGGCGCACTGATCGCAGTCGCCGTCTGGGTAGCCGCTCGGACCGCAAAGGCCAAGAAGTCATGAGTAGCCAAGACATTCCAGAAGAGAACCTGCCCACTGAGCAGGACGCTGCCGGGCACACCCTGGAGAAGACCGCGGACGACCCGTTCGCGGACCCGGGTATCCCCCCGCACGAGCACCGGATCCAGGACATCGACGAGCGGGCCGCCAAGCGGTCCGAGCGCACGGTGGCCCTGCTGTTCACGATCTCGATGCTCGCCACCATCGGCTTCATCGCCTCGTACGTGATCCTCCCGGTCGAGAAGATCGTCTACGTCTGGCCGATCGGGCACATCAGCGCGCTGAACTTCGCCCTGGGCCTGACCCTCGGCATCGCGCTCTTCTGCATCGGCGCGGGCGCGGTCCACTGGGCCCGCACCCTGATGTCCGACGTGGAGATCGCCGACGAGCGGCACCCGATCGCGGCCGAGCCCGAGGTTCGCGCCAAGGTCATGTCCGACTTCAAGGCGGGCGCCGAGGAGTCCGGCTTCGGCCGGCGCAAGCTGATCCGCAACACGATGTTCGGCGCCATGGCCCTCGTGCCGCTCTCCGGCGTCGTCCTCCTGCGCGACCTCGGTCCGCTGCCCGAGGACAAGCTGCGGCACACGCGCTGGGCCAAGGGCAAGATGCTCGTGAACATGAACACCCACGAGCCGCTGCGCCCGGCGGACGTCGCGGTCGGTTCGCTGACCTTCGCCATGCCCGAGGGCATGTCGGAGCACGACCACGACTTCCAGACCGAGATCGCCAAGGCCGCCCTGATGATCGTCCGCATCCAGCCGGACGACATCAAGGACAAGCGCGAGCTCGAGTGGTCGCACGAGGGCATCGTGGCCTACTCGAAGATCTGCACCCACGTGGGCTGCCCGATCTCCCTGTACGAGCAGCAGACGCACCACGCCCTCTGCCCGTGCCACCAGTCCACCTTCGACCTCTCCGACGGTGCCCGAGTGATCTTCGGCCCGGCCGGTCACGCCCTGCCGCAGCTGCGCATCGGCGTGAACGAGGAGGGCTACCTCGAGGCGCTCGGCGACTTCGAAGAGCCCGTCGGTCCTGCCTTCTGGGAGCGCGGATGAGCACCAAAGCTGAGAACACGAGGAAGGCACCGGCCGGCGAGCGCGTAGCCGACTGGGCCGACGGCCGGCTGGGGATCTACTCCCTGGCCAAGGCCAACATGCGCAAGATCTTCCCGGACCACTGGTCCTTCATGCTGGGCGAGATCTGCCTCTACAGCTTCATCATCATCATCCTCACGGGTGTGTACCTGACGCTGTTCTTCCACCCGTCGATGAACGAGGTGGAGTACGCGGGCAGTTACGTCCCGCTGCAGGGTCAGCTGATGTCCGAGGCCTTCAACTCGACGATGCACATCAGCTTCGAGGTCCGCGGCGGTCTGCTCATCCGGCAGATCCACCACTGGGCCGCGCTGATCTTCGTCGCGGCGATGCTCGTGCACATGATGCGCGTCTTCTTCACCGGCGCGTTCCGCAAGCCGCGCGAGGTCAACTGGCTGTTCGGCTTCCTGCTGCTGGTGCTCGGCATGTTCACCGGCTTCACCGGCTACTCGCTCCCGGACGACCTGCTGTCCGGTACGGGTGTGCGCTTCATGCAGGGCGCCGTGCTGTCCGTGCCGGTCGTCGGCACCTACCTGTCGATGTTCCTCTTCGGCGGTGAGTTCCCCGGCGGCGACTTCGTGGCCCGGTTCTACTCGGTCCACATCCTGCTGCTGCCCGGCATCATGATGGGCCTGCTCGTGGCCCACCTGATCCTGGTCTTCTACCACAAGCACACGCAGTTCGCGGGCCCCGGCAAGACCAACAAGAACGTGGTCGGCATGCCGCTCCTCCCGGTCTACATGGCCAAGGCCGGCGGCTTCTTCTTCCTCGTCTTCGGTGTCATCACCGTCGTCGCGGCGATCGCCTCGATCAACCCGATCTGGGCGCTCGGCCCGTACCGCCCGGACCAGGTGTCCACCGGTGCGCAGCCCGACTGGTACATGGGCTTCTCCGAGGGCCTGATCCGTGTCATGCCGGGCTGGGAGATCAACCTCTGGGGTCACACGCTCGTCCTGGGTGTGTTCGTCCCGCTGATGATCTTCCCGCTGGTCCTGGCGGCCATCGCGGTCTACCCGTTCATCGAGTCCTGGGTCACCGGCGACAAGCGCGAGCACCACATCCTGGACCGCCCGCGCAACGCCCCGACCCGTACGGCCTTCGGTGTGGCCTGGCTGACCTGGTACTTCGTGCTGCTGATCGGTGGTGGAAACGACCTCTGGGCGACCCACTTCCACCTGTCGATCAACTCGATCACCTGGTTCGTCCGGATCATGTTCTTCGTCGGCCCGGTCATCGCGTTCATCGTCACCAAGCGGATCTGCCTGGGTCTGCAGCGGCGCGACAAGGACAAGGTGCTGCACGGACGCGAGTCCGGCATCATCAAGCGCCTGCCGCACGGCGAGTTCATCGAGGTGCACGAGCCGCTCAGCCAGGAGCAGCTGCACACCCTCACCGCGCACGAGCAGTACAAGCCGCTCGAGCTCGGCCCCGAGGTCGACGAGAACGGCGTCAAGCGCAAGGTGTCGCGCGGCGAGAAGCTGCGGGCCAAGCTCTCCAAGGGCTACTACGGGGAGGACAACCAGATCCCCAAGCCCACGGTGGAGGAGTACAAGGAGATCACCAGCGGCCACGGCCACCACTGATCCCCGTCAGCTGTAGCTGAACGCCACGGCAGGAGCCCCGTCCATTCAACGGACGGGGCTCTTTGCCGTCACCGGGCTTGGCTAGGCTGGGCCCACACCCTTTTCGACGTGTTCCGTACGAGAACCAGGAGCTGCCATGAGCGCTGCGACCCCCGCTGGAGGCGACCACGCGGCGGGCCGTACCTGGCCCGACGTACTGAACGGACTGCTCGAAGGCCGTGACCAGAGCGCCGACGACACCGCGTGGGCGATGGACCGCATCATGCGCGGCGAGGCGACGGACGCGCAGATCGCCGGCTTCGCCGTGGCGCTGCGGGCCAAGGGCGAGACCGTGGAGGAGATCACCGGTCTCGTACGGACCATGTACGAGCACGCCAACACCATCGAGGTGCCCGGCCCCAGCGTCGACATCGTCGGCACGGGCGGGGACGGCGCGAAGACCGTCAACATCTCGACCATGTCCGCGATCGTGGTGGCCGGCACCGGCGCCAAGGTCGTCAAGCACGGCAACCGGGCGGCGTCCAGCGCGAGCGGCGCCTCCGACGTCCTGGAGAAGCTCGGCGTCAACCTGGAGCTGACGCCCGCGCGGGTCGCCCAGGTGGCCGACGAGGCGGGCATCACGTTCTGCTTCGCCGTGAAGTTCCACCCCGCCCTGCGCCATGTGGCCGCCGCCCGCAAGGAGTTGGGCATCCGGACGACGTTCAACTTCCTCGGCCCGCTGACCAACCCGGCCCGCGTCCGGGCCCAGGCCACCGGCGTCGCCGACCCGCGGATGGCGCCCATCGTGGCCGGAGTGCTGGCCAAGCGCGGCTCCAGCGCCCTGGTGTTCCGCGGGGACGACGGCCTGGACGAGCTCACCACGACCGCCACCTCGCGTGTGTGGGTCGTACGCGACGGGGGCGTGCGGGAGGAGGCCTTCGACCCGCGGGACGTCGGCATCGACCTCGTGCCCGTCGAGGCGCTGCGCGGCGCCGACGCCTCGTACAACGCGGACGTGGCCCGGCGGCTGCTCGGCGGTGAGACCGGGCCCGTGCGGGACGCCGTGCTGCTCAACTCGGCCGCCGCCCTGGTGGCGTTGGAGCCGACCGAGGCGCCGCTCGTCGAGCAGATCCGCGCCGGGATGGCGAAGGCCGCCGAGTCCATCGACTCCGGGGCCGCCCGCCAGGCGCTCGACCGGTGGGTCACGGCCAGCAACTCCTGAGCCGACGAGCAGTCGGCGAGCAGTGTGGCGAGCTGAGTGACGAGCAGTGTGGCGAGCAGTGTGACGTGAGGCGCAGTCCGGATTCTGGACTGCGCCTTGCGCGTGCTCGATCTTCTGGCAGGATGCTGGACAGGTCATGAGTGACAGCGACTGAGGCCCCGGCCCGCTGTCCGGCAACCCTCCGTCCGTGGCGGGGTGCCCCGGGTGAAGACCAGGCCGCAGGCAGCAAGGTCTGCGGCAAGCGCGGACCCCTGCACACCCTGGGGTCCTGGTCCTCAAGGGAGCAGTCTCGTGAGCAAGCGAATGCGATAGGGCGCAACGCCCCTCTCCGCGTACCACTTTTCCTTTTCTTCTTCCCGCGCCGTCGACGCGTCCGGGTGCACCATCGGTGTGCTCAGGCCTGCGTCCTGCGCGGTGAATTCGCCTGCCTCATACGGGAGTTCGCCATGTCCGTCGCCATTTCCGCCGCCGACCAGTCCGTCTGTGCCCCGCTGCCCGTCCTCGGCCGGGACGTCACCGTTCCGCTCGTGACCGGCGGCGAAGTCACCTACGCGGCCCTCGACTACGCCGCCAGCGCCCCCGCCCTGCAGCGCGTCTGGGACGACGTGGCCGCGTACGCGCCGTACTACGGCAGCGTGCACCGCGGCGCCGGGTACCTCTCCCAGCTGTCCACCGACCTGTTCGAGAACGCGCGCCGCACCGTCGAGGAGTTCCTCGACTGCCGCGAGGGCGACCAGCTCGTCTTCACCCGGTCCACCACCGACTCCCTCAACCTGCTCGCCGCCGCGCTGCCCGCCGACTGCCAGGTGTTCGTCTTCGAGACCGAGCACCACGCCTCGCTGCTGCCGTGGCGGGACGCGCGGGTCACGTACCTCAACGCGCCCCGTACGCCCGGCGAGGCCGTCACCACCCTGGAGCGCGCCCTCGCCGACCGCGACCCCTACGGCCCCGCCCTGGTGTGCGTCACCGGCGCCTCCAACGTGACCGGTGAACTGTGGCCCGTGAAGGAGCTGGCCGCCGCCGCGCACGCGCACGGCGCCCGGATCGTCCTCGACGCCGCCCAGCTCGCGCCCCACCACCCGCTGTCCGTACGGGAGTTGGACGTCGACTGGGTCGCGTTCTCCGGGCACAAGCTGTACGCACCGTTCGGCTCCGGTGTGCTCGCCGGGCGGGCGGACTGGCTGCAGGCGGCCGAGCCGTACCTCGCCGGCGGCGGGGCGTCGAAGGCCGTGGCGCGCCGGGCGGACGGCGGTGTGGACGTGGAGTGGCACACCACCGCCGCCCGCCACGAGGCCGGTTCGCCGAACGTGATCGGCGCGTACTCCATCGCCTCCGCCTGCAAGGCGCTCACCGAGGCCGGATTCGACTCGCTCGTGGCCCGCGAGCAGCACCTGATCGGCCTTGTCCGGGACGGGCTCGCCGAGGTGCCCGAGGTGAAGGTGCTCTCGCTGTTCGGCGACGACGCCCCGCGGGTGGGTGTGCTGTCGTTCGTCGTGGACGGCTGGAACAGCTCGCACTTCGCGGCCGCGCTCTCCGCGGAGTACGGGATCGGCGTACGGGACGGTCTCTTCTGCGCCCACCCGCTGGTGCGCACCCTGCTCGGCAGCGACCCGCAGGAGCAGGGCGAGTGCGGTGCGCCGGAGGGCGCGCCCGGCGAGAAGTCGCTGAACGCGATCCGGGTCAGCTTCGGGGCCGGTACGCCCGATGAGCACGTCGAGCGGTTCGTCTCCGCGGTGCGGGAGTTGGTACGGGAGGGTGCGCGGTGGTCGTACCGGACCGAGGGTGGGCGGTGCGTGCCGGATACTTCGGCTGCGGCGTAGGTTCTGTCGGCCGACCCTTGCCGTTGGGTCGGTTGCCGGTCCGGGGCTTTGCCCCCGGGCCCCCTTTGGGGGCTGCGCCCCCAAGCCCTGCTTTCGGGTTCGTTGTTCGGCTTTCCCTGGGCGGGGGCCGGTCGCGCAGTTCCCCGCGCCCCTGGGTCCTGCCCCTTCCGGTTTGTTGGTCGGCCCCCCCGCCGTCGTGGCTGGTCGCGCAGTTCCCCGCGCCCCCCTGTGGGGCGCCCCAGTCCCGTGTGCGTATAGGGCGCCCTGTCCCTTCACGCCGCCAGGCGTGCGCCCAGGAGGACCATCCTCAGGGCGCGTTCCGTTGCGTCCGTGAGGAACTCGCCGCCTCTGCCCAGGGCCTCCGGGAGTGAGACCGGGGACGGGAGGATCGAGCTGTAGGCGTCCACGCCCGAGGAGTGGACCTGGTGGGCGCCCTCGCCGATCGTGCCCGCCAGGGCGAGGACCGGGCGGCCGAACTGCTTGGCTCGGCGGGCCACTTCGGCCGGGACCTTGCCGCGCGGCGTCTGGTGGTCGAGCGCGCCCTCGGCCGTGACGACCAGGTCGGCGCGGGCCAGGCGGGCGTCCAGGTCGAGGTGGTCGAGGAGGACGTCGAAGCGGGGCAGGAGCTTCGCGCCGAGTGCGGCCAGGCCCGCGCCGAGGCCGCCGGACGCGCCGGTGCCGGGGCCCTCGCGCAGGTCGACGGCGCCGAGGTCGCGCTCCAGGACGTACGCCCAGCGCTCCAGGCCCGCCGACAGCTCCTCGACCTGCGCCGGGGTCGCGCCCTTCTGCGGGCCGAAGACGCGGGCCACGCCGCGCTCGCCGCACAGCACGTTGAACGGGTTGCAGGCGACCTGCAGCTCCACGTCCTTCAGGCGCGGGTCGAGGCCCGTCGGGTCGACGCGGTCCAGGCGGTGCAACTCCCGGCCGCCGCGCGGGAGTTCGTACCCCCTCGCGGTGAGCAGGCGGGCGCCGAGGGCCTGCAGGGCGCCCGCGCCGCCGTCCGACGTGCCGGAGTCGCCGCAGCCGACGAGGATGCGGCGCACCCCCGTGTCCAGGGCGGCGCGGATCAGCTCGCCGACGCCGTACGTGGTGGTGGCGCCCGGGTCGCGCAGGGTGCGCGGGACGAGGGAGAGGCCGGCGACCGCGGCCATCTCGACCACCGCCGTGTCCCCGTCGAGCAGCGCGAAGTGGGTGCCCACCTGCTCGCCGACGGGGCCCGTGGCGGGCAGGGCGACGAGCCGGCCGCCGGTGGCCGAGGCGAGCGCGGCCGCGGTGCCCTCGCCGCCGTCGACGAGCGGGATCAGGTCGACCTCCGCCTCGGGCACGACACGGCGCACCCCCGCGGCGATGGCCTCGGCGGCGGCCTGGGCGGACAGGGATTCCTTGAAGCCGCTGGGGGCTACGGCGAAACGGGTCAGCATCGGTCTTCCAACTCCTCGGGAGACGTGGAGAGTTCAGTGGTTCAGGACCGGCACGCCGAGCAGCGGCCAGACGGCGAGGGCGAAGAGCAGGACGAGCGCGGCCGTCGCCGGGGCGAGCACGGCGGACAGGCGCAGCAGGTCGCGCGGCTCGTACGTGGGCGTGCCCGGCAGGTCGGAGAAGAGCGTCACGGGCTTGGCCGAGGCGGGCAGGGTGTGGCAGAAGCCCGCGGCCGCCGTGGAGGCGAGCGCGGCGGCCACCGGGTTGACGCCCGCGCCGACCGCCGCCGCCACGACCAGCGGCACGAGCACCGAGGAGCGGGCCGACCGGGACTGCAGGATCAGATGGGCCGCCGTGCTGACGGCCACGACCACGGTGAGGAACAGCCACGGCGGCACCGTCACCGGCAGGCCCGCCACCAGCCACTTCGCGGCGCCCGAGTCGGCCAGGGCCACGCCCATCGCCATCGTCGCGGCCATGAAGAGCAGCAGCGACCAGGGCACCGTCTTCAGCGCGTCCTTCAGCCGTACGGTGCCGAGCGCGGGGGAGGAGGCCACGACCGCGCCGATCAACGCGACCACGGCGGGCGGGACTTGGTGCAACGGCTCGCTGCACCACAGCGCCACCACCGTGGCGAGCAGCAGCGCGCAGCGGGCCTCGGCCGAGGACAGCGGGCCGGTGACGGGCCGCTCGCTGTGCTCCTGGATCTGGTCGGCGGTGATGCGGACGGGGCCGCGCCGGTCCGCCCGCCGGGTCGTCGTCAACAGCACGATCTCCGCGGCCAGATGGGAGGAGGCGACCGCGAGCGGCAGGCCGAGCAGGAGCCACTGCGTGAAGCCGATGCGGTCGCCCGTCGCCTCCCACAGCACCGAGACCGTGATCAGATGCGCGCCCGCGCCGATCAGCGTCGCCACCGCCGACAGCAGGATCACCGTCGGGAACAGCAGCGCCAGCATCACCACCAGGCGCCTGCGGTCCGAGAGCACCTTCGCCAGCGCCAGGAACACGGGCAGGGCGAGCGCCGCGCGCCCCGAGGTGGCCGGCACCGCGAACGCCGTCACGACGAGCGCGGCGGTGGTGAGATGCGTCAACTGCCGTACGCTGCGCGCCCCCGAGACCAGGAACGCCGCCGCGCGCCCCGCGAGCCCGGTCCGGGCCACCGCCGCCGCGAGCACGAACGAGCAGATCAGCAGCCACACCGTCTCGTCACCGAGCGTGCCGAAGAGGGTGTCGCTGCTGATCACCCCGGTCGCGGTGAGCGCGAGCCCGGCGCCGAGCGCGATGTACGTGTCGTCGATCGGCGTGCCGATCCACGCGCAGGTCGCGAGCGTGAACACGGCGAGCGTGAGCCGGGCGTCACCGCCGAGGCCGGGGAAGTTGGTGGGGACCAGCAGCAGCCCGCAGATGCTCAGGGCCACGCAGAGGGTTGCCGCCTGCCGGAGATTCACTGTCACGCGAGACAGTCTTCGGGCCGGCCGTGAGCCCTCTATGAGCCGTGCATGAAAGGAACTTCACCCACGGCGGCGGCTGTCAGCCCGCGTCCCCCGGCAGCCGGTACCCCATGCCGCGCACCGTCTCCACCCGCTCCGCGCCGAGCTTCTTGCGCAGGGCGCGGACGTACACGTCGACGATGTTGGAGCCCGGGTCGAAGTCGTAGCCCCACACGTGGGACAGGATCTGCTCGCGGGCCAGGACCTGGCCGGGGTGGCGCAGGAACAGTTCGAGCAGCACGAACTCGCGGGCCGTCAGGTCCACCGTCCGCTCGCCCGAACGCGCCCTGCGGGTACGGAGATCGAGGCTCAGCTCGCCGCTGCGCAGCACCGTCACCTCGGGTGCACGGGCCGCGGTGCGCAGCCGGAGCCGGACCCGGGCGAGCAGCTCCTCGAAGCGGAACGGCTTGGTCATCCAGTCGTCGGCGCCGCCCTCCAGGCCGGCCACGGTGTCCCGCACGGAGTCGCGCGCGGTGAGCACGATCACCGGAATCGTGACCCGGGCCTCGCGCAGCTGCCGAAGGACCGTGAAGCCGTCCCGGCCGGGCAGCCCGATGTCCAGGACGATCAGGTCGAAGCCGCCGGTCAGGGCGTAGTCGTAGGCCGTGTCGCCGTCGCCGACCACGGTGGTGGTGAAGCCGTTGGCGCGCAGCCCCTTCTCTACGAACGAGGCGATCCGCTCCTCGTCCTCGACGATGAGTATCCGGTTCACCGGTCTTCCTCCAACGGCAGATCGAGTACGAACGTGGCCCCGGCGGCGGACGGTTCGAGCCGCACCCCGCCCCGGTGGCCCTCGGCGATGGCCCGCACGATGGACAGGCCGAGCCCGGCCCCGGTCGTACGGGCGCCGCGCCTGGCCGTGCCCCGCCGGAACCGCTCGAAGATCACGTCGGCGTCCTGCGGCTGCACGCCCGGCCCCGAGTCGGCGACGTACAGCTCGACCCGGTTCCCGCACAGCCGGGAGCCGATCCGGACGGTCTGGCCCGCCGTGGTGTGCTGGACCGCGTTCTGCGCCAGCTGGACCATCGCCTGCGTGATCCGCTGGGCGTCCAACTCGGCCTCGCCGTCGGCCACTTCGGGCAGCTGCCAGTCGCGCTCGCCCAGCGTGCGGGCCTTGACGAAGACGTCGGCGGTGAGCTCCGCGAGCTGCACCGGGGCCGGCGTCACGAAGTCGGGCCGCTCGGCCTTGGCGAGCAGCAGCAGGTCCTCGACGATCCGGCTCATCCGGTCCAGCTCGTCGGTGACCAGGCGGACGGTCTCCTCGCGCTCCGCCGGGTCGTCGCCCATCAGCTCCAGGTGGCCGCGGACGATGGTGATCGGGGTGCGCAGCTCGTGCCCGGCGTCGTCGACGAACTCGCGCTGCGCGGCGAACGCCCGCTCCAGGCGGTCCAGCATCGCGTTGAACGTCTCGGCGAGCGCCGCCACGTCGTCCCGGCCCTGCACCGGGATGCGCCGGGTGAGGTCCTGCTCGGTCAGCTGGGCGGCCGCGGTGCGGACCGTGCGTACCGGCTTGAGGATGCGGCCCGCGACCGCCCAGCCGATGCCTGTCGTCATCATCAGGGCGACCCCGGAGATCGCCAGCATCAGGCGGAACACCTCGTTCACGCGGGCGAGTTCGCGTTCCGGGTGGAAGGCGACCACGAACGCCGCCTCCGGCTCGCCGCCGTGCCGGGCGACGCTCACCTTCGCCCAGCGGATCTCGCCCTCCGGGCGGTGCAGGGTGCCGGTGGCCTCGTCGGCCTCGAAGATGGCGCGGCGGGCGGCGCCGTCCTCGTGCAGCGGGCGCCGCACCGGGATCTCGCGCTGCTGCACGCGCTGCGCGGGGGAGAGGCCCTCACGGGCGACCAGGCCGAGCAACTCCTCGTCCGTGTCGGCGTACTGCCGCTCCAGGAAGACGTGGATCAGCCGGTCCGGGTCGGTGAAGCGGCGCCCGGTCTCCGGGTCGAAGCCCTGCGCCTCGAAGTTGGTGAACTCGCTGGTCTCCTGGGCGAGCAGCCGGGAGATGCGGTGGTCGACGTCGCGGACCAGGACGGACCGGGTCGTCGTGGCGACCGCGGCGAGCGCCACGGCCATCACGACGAGCAGCCAGAGCAGAATCCTGACCCGCGCGGATATCCACCGCGCGGGCGCCGGCTCAGCCGTCGTCACCGTCTCCGCCGCGCTCGCCCTTGTCGTCGGCGTCGTCGTCCGCGCCGTCATCGTCGTCCCCCGTCGGGCCGTCGCTCACCGGCGGCCGGGAGACGACCTCGTCGCTGGGCGTCGGCTCCGGCTCCGTCCCCGACGGCTTCGGCGCACCGGAACCCGAGCCGGACGGCGTCGGCGAACCGCTGTCCAGCTCCAGCTTCGGGGGCGACTTGGGCGCCTCGGGGCTGTCGGTCAGGACATAGCTGGTCGCCGCGATGCCGAGCGGTATCGCGACGACGGCGGCCAGGGCCGCCATGCGGTGGGAGAAGGCCATGCATCGAGCGTGCGGCACGGGGGCGTACGCCAGGATGAGCCGCAGATGAAGGAACCTTCATCCGGGCCGTCACCCGGCGCCGCCCACGGGAGGACCTAGGAGTCGAGCCCGATGGCGAAGGCCGCCTCGAGATCGTGCTGCGAGTACGTGCGGAACGCGACGTGCGTGTCCGTGCCCTCCACACCCGGGATCTTGCTGATCCGGCCCGGGATCACATCCGCCAGATCGTCGTGACGCGCGACCCGGACCATGGCGATCAGGTCGTACGTACCGGTCACGGAGAAGACCTCGCTGACACTGTCCAGCGCGGCGATCGACTCGGCGATCTCCGGGATCCGGTCCACGCTGGTCTTGATGAGCACGATCGCGGTGATCACGGCTGACTGTCTCCCTAGGTGGCCGTCGACGTGGCTTTCACTCTAGCCGTACGGGGATAACGCACCCACGCGTAGACGAAACCGAGCGAGAAGCCCGCGAGGTGGGCCAGGTAGGCGACGCCCGGGCCGCCCGTGTCGCGCTGTGCGGCCAGCCACTGCAGGGCCACCCAGAACGGCAGCACGATCCAGGCGGGGAAGCGCAGCGGCAGGAAGAACAGGAACGGGAACAGGCTGGTCACCCGGGCCTTCGGGAACAGCCGCAGGAACGCCCCGAGCACCGCGGAGATCGCCCCCGAGGCCCCGACGAGGGTCTGCGTCGAGTCCGCGTTGGCCATCGCGTACGCGCACAGGGCGAGGGCGCCGCAGCCGAGGTAGAACAGCGCGAACTGCACGTGCCCCATGCGCTCCTCGACCATCACGCCGAACACGCACAGGAACAGCACGTTGCCGAGCAGATGCAGCCAGCTGCCGTGCACGAACAGCGCGCTGAGCGGCGTGAGCGCGGCCCGCGGGTCCCCGGTGAGCAGCTCCGCCGGGATCACGCCCCAGCGCTGGAAGTACCCGCGCTGCGCGTCGAGCAACTGCTCACCCGTGCCGTACGCGGCGTTCAGGCCGGAGGACGGGGAGAGCACGAACACCGCGCAGCAGAGCGCCACGAGCGTGTACGTGACCAGGGGGCCGTGGCCGCGCAGCAGCTCCAGCAGCTTCCGCGCGGCGGGGCTGGCACCGCTCCGGTCCGCCTTGTTCTTCCTCTTGCTCCGCCTCTTGTTCTTCCTCGTCGGGCCGTCGCCCGCTCCCCGCTCCACGCTCATGGGACAGATCCTGACGTAACGATCCTTCTACGGACAGACCGCCTCGCCGTACCGGCCCTTGGACGCGGCGTACCCGTGCCCTCCGGCAGGCCGTAGGGTTGAAACGGAGTGTTTCCGCCGAGCACGACCCGCGTGGGCACGACCGAGTGACACGACCCGAGGAAAGGCGCACGAGCGCGATGACGGTTCCCCTGCCGACCGACACCACCCGCTGGCGCTGCACACTGTGCGGCAACCTCACGCGTTTCGACGTCACGCGGTCCTCGAAAGTGGTGGAGTACGTCCACCTCGACCTGGCCGGTGAGCCGAAGGTCGAGGAACGCGAGGTGGTCAGTGAGACCATCGAGTCCGTGCGCTGCCGCTGGTGCAACGCGGTGGACCAGATCGAGTTGGTGGACAGGCCGGGCGCGGAATCCTGAGGGGTCCCGCCCACAGCAAGTGGGGTGACGGATGGTGGAGGCAGGTGAGCACGGCTCCGGTGCCGGGCCCACCGGTGCGGCCGACGGCCCCGCCGGTTCCGGTACGGATCCCGCCCACGGCGCCGACGGCTCCGCCGAGGCGCTCGACCGTCCGCTGCCCGAGGGCGTGCGCCGCCGCGTCGTCGCGATCGCCGCGGAGGGCTTCGGCGGCCTGACCGTCGCCGAACTCCCCGCCCAGCTGCGGCAGTACGCGCGCTTCACGCCCAGCCGGCGCCTCAAGTTCGCGGGCAACGCGATGGCCGCCGCCCTGGAGACCGAGACCCTCTTCCGGCAGCGCATCGGCGAACGGCTCCGCGAGGCCCAGCCCGAACTCGCCGCCGCGCTCGACTCCGGCACCCCGCCGCCGGCCGCCGACCCGCTGGACGTCGCGGCCGCCGCGTACGTCCTGCGGCCGGTCGGCTGGGTCAAGCTCGTCACCGCCGCCGGCGAGGAGGCGCAGCGCGCCGACGCCGAGCGGGTCGGCGAGGAGACCCGCTCCGAGCTGGAGCGGCTGCGCCGCGAACTGGCCGAGGCGCGGGACAAGTCCCGGGCCGAGACGGAACGGCTGCGCGCCGACCTGGACGCCGCCAGGCGCGAGGCCGAGTCGCTGCACCGCAAGCTGCGTTCGGCGCTCAGCGACGTCAAGCGCGGGGAGGCCGCGCTGCGCAAGGCCGCCGCCGAGACGGAGGCGCTGCGCGCCGAGACGCACACCCAGCTGTCGGCCGCCGACAGCGAGGCCCGCCGCCTCAAGACCCGCCTCGGCGAGGCCGAGTCCGCCCTGGAGGCCAGCCGCAAGGCCAGCCGCGAGGGGCGGTCCGTGGAGGACATGCGGGTGCGGCTGCTGCTCGACACCCTCCTGGAGTCCGCGCAGGGCCTGCGCCGCGAACTCGCCCTGCCGCCCGTGTCCGTACGGCCCGCGGAGACCGTGGACGCGGTCGAGCCCGGGCGGATGACGCCCAAGGACATCGCGGCCCGCGCCCTGTCCGAGAACGACCCGGCGATCCTCGACCAGCTGCTCGCGCTGCCCCAGGCGCATCTGGTGGTGGACGGGTACAACGTCACCAAGACCGGCTACCCGACGATGCCGTTGGAGAAGCAGCGGCTGCGGCTCCTCGGCTCGCTCTCCACCCTCGCCGCGCAGACGGGCGCCGAGGTCACCTGCGTCTTCGACGGCGCGGAACTCGCGGCGCCGGTGCTGCTCGCGCCGCCGCGCGGAGTGCGGGTGCTGTTCTCGAAGCCGGGGGTCACGGCGGACGAACTGATCCGTCAACTCGTACGCGCGGAGCCGCCCGGCCGCCCGGTCACGGTCGTGTCGACGGACCGCGAGGTCGCCGACGGCGTCGCCCGCGCAGGCGCCCGCCCGGTGGCGTCGGCGGTCCTCCTGAAGCGCCTGTCGCGGGGCTGACGGGTCGGATGCCGCGCCCCTCCAGGGGCGCGGGGAACTGCGCGAGCGACCACGACGGTGCGGCAGTCGACCGACGGCCGGGGCTGCCGCCCCTGGACCCCGCTCTCGGGGCTGCTGCCGGAGGGGCTGGTTTTCAGGGGCGCGGGGAACTGCGCGAGCGACCACGGCGAGGCGGCAGTCGACCGACGGCCGTCAGGAGCTGCCACCCAGGGGCGCGGGGAACTGCGCGACCGGCCACCGCGTTGCCGCAGCCGAACGACGACCGGGACCGGAGCCGGTGCGGGAGCGTCCGCGCATATGACGTTCACCTTCTGGACACAAGCGGCCAGCGCCGATCACGACCCGCTCGCGGCATTCGAGGAACTGGTCAACTCCTGCGCCGAATGCCCGATTTGATGTGGCCTCTGCGCTACACTGAGTCAACTCCACATCACTGCACGTGCGTTGAGAGTAAAGAATGCGCTCCGCGCGTGAGAATTTTCTCGGCAGGATTTGAAGGATCACGAGAGGGTCACTTAGTGTCTGGGCTCGAACCTCCGCTCGGTTGATCGCTCATTAGGGGTGACGGTGGAGGTCCCGCCCACCGCGACCGGTAGGCGGCTGGAGGAAGAAGGAGCCGCCCCCGTGGCGTCCCACCGTCGACCCAAGCAGCCGAGCCGCACGCGCGTGACCGTGCTCACCGCGACCGCCGCCGCAGCCGTCGCGCTCACTTCGCAGGCCGCCCAGGCCGAGCCGAAGCCGAGCAAGAAGGAAGTCAAGGCGAAGGTCGACAAGCTCTACGAAGAGGCCGAGCACTCGACCGAGCAGTACAACGGCGCCAAGGAGCGCCAGGAGAAGCTCGAGGACCAGATCGACGACCTGCAGGACAAGGTCGCCCGCGGCCAGGACGAGCTCAACGAGCTGCGCTCCGGCATCGGTTCGCTCGCCAGCGCCCAGTACCGCTCCGGCGGCATCGACCCCTCCGTGCAGCTGTTCCTCTCGTCCGACCCGGACTCGTACCTCGACAAGGCCTCCTCGCTCGACCAGTTGACGAGCAAGCAGGCCGACGCTCTCCAGCGGATCCAGTCGAAGCAGCGGGCCCTCGCCCAGCAGCGCGCCGAGGCCTCCGACAAGCTGAAGGACCTCGAGGACACCCGCAAGGAACTCGGCGAGAAGAAGAAGGAAGTCCAGGGCAAGCTCGCCGAGGCGCAGAAGCTGCTCAACACCCTCTCCGCGAAGGAGCGCGCCGCGATGGCCGCCGCGGAGGAGCGTGCCAGCCGCGACGCCGGCGACCGCGCCAACCTGGGCGACGAGGCCCCTGTCTCGGGCCGCGGCGCCGCCGCCCTGCAGGCCGCCAAGTCGAAGATAGGTTCGCCGTACGTCTACGGCGCCACCGGCCCCAGCTCCTTCGACTGCTCGGGCCTGACCCAGTGGTCGTTCTCGCAGGCCGGCGTCTCCATCCCGCGCATCTCGCAGGACCAGGCCAACGCCGGCACGCGTCTCGGGCGGAGCGAGCTCAAGCCCGGTGACCTGGTGATCTTCTACAGCGACCTGCACCACGTCGGCTTCTACGCGGGCAACGGCCAGATCCTGCACGCCCCGAAGCCCGGCGCCAGCGTGCGCTACGAGTCGATCAACAACATGCCGTTCATGTTCGGCGTCCGTATCTGAGTCACCCGGGACCGGTCGGGGCGCGGCAGCCCCAACATGCCCTCCGAACGGGCGAATTCACCGATCGTGTACCGACCCGGCGCCCCGCCGTCCACCTGCGTGGACGGCGGGGCTTCGGCGTTCCCGGGGGAGTGTGGTGCGCCGCTCGCGCGCCCCGGCTGCTGGTAGCTTCCCGGCTGTTCGTCGGCGCCGGGCCCCGTCCTCAAGGGCCCGGAGCCGTGGACCTACCGCCGGACGGGCGGGAAGTGACGCCTGTGGAGGCCTCTTCGGCCGGGACGTGGTCCCGGGCCCGGCCCGCGAAGCAGGAACCCGCCGGGAGCCCTCCGCGCCGCGGAACGGCAGACCGGAACCGTGGCCACCGGCCGCGGCGGACGTCCGCACCGCCGCTGTTCCCCGGCAGTTCCGCCGCCCGCGAGGCGGTGGACACAGCGGCGAGGGAAGGAGAGACGTACCCCGTGGCGTCCCATCGCCGTCCTTCGCAGCTCGGCCTCGGTCTCGGCATCGGCCGTGACCGCAGCGCCCGCGCCACCGTGCTGTCCGCCGCCGCGGCCACCGCGGCCGCCGCCCTCACGGCCCCCACCGCCACCGCCGACCCGCAGGCCTCACCGGCCGAGACCAAGGCCCAGGTGGACCGCCTCTTCGAGGAGGCCGAGCGGGCGACCCAGGCGTACGACAAGGCGGACGAGAAGGCCGACCGGCTGCGCCAGGAGATCGCCGACGCCCAGGACGGCGTCGCCCGCGGCCAGGAGCGCATCAACCGCATGCGGGGCGAGCTCGGTTCGCTGGCCGGTGCGCAGTACCGCTCCGGCGGCATCGACCCGACGCTCGCCCTGATGCTGTCCGAGGACCCCGACGGCTACCTCGCCAAGTCCACGACCCTGGACCGGATCAACGCCCGCCAGGCCGGCCGCCTCGGCAAGCTGCGCACCGCCCAGCGCGCGCTGGCCCAGGAGCGCGACGAGGCCACGCGCAAGCTCGCCGACCTGGAGGAGACCCGGAAGGCCGTCACCCGGCACAAGCGGAAGGTCGAGGCCAAGCTCGCACGGGCCCAGCGGCTGCTCAACTCCCTTTCCCCGCAGGACCGTTCGGCGTTCATGGAAGGCTCGGGCGCCGCACCCGCGCTCACCGGGGCGCCGTCGTCCGACCGGGCCGCGGCCGCCGTCGCCGCGATCCGGCAGGCCATCGGCCGCCCGTACGTGTGGGGCGCCAACGGGCCCGGCAGCTTCGACTGCTCGGGCCTGACCCAGTGGGCGTACGGGCAGGCCGGTGTCGGACTGCCGCGCACGTCGCAGGCCCAGCGGAACGCGGGGCGCCAGGTCTCCCTGTCCGAGGCCCGGCCCGGTGACCTTGTGACATACCGCGACGACGCGAGCCACATCGGGATGTACATGGGGGGCGGGCAGGTCGTGCATGCCCCGTACCCGGGGGCGTCGGTGCGGTACGACCCGGTCGGGATGATGCCGATCTCCGGGGTCACCCGGGTCTGAGCCGCCCCGGGGCCCGGCCCCGGGCCCCGCCCACTCGCCCTGGGCCCGGCTGTTGTTTCGCGGCTTGCCGTGCCGCTGTGGCTGGTCGCGCAGTTCCCCGCGCCCCTGAAAGGCCGCCTACTCGCCGTGGGCCGGGCTGTCTTCTTGCGGCTGCGGCTGCGTTGGGGTTGCTCGCGCAGTTCCCCGCGCCCCTGAGAGACCGCCCACTCGCCGTGGCGTCGGCTGTTGTTTCGCGGCTCACGGTCGGTCGTGGTTGCTCGCGCAGTTCCCCGCGCCCCTGGAGGGGCTCGTACGATCGGAGGGATGGCAGGTCGGGCGAGGTGGCGGGGTGTGGGGGCGGTGGTTGCCGTGCTCCTGCTCGGTGCGTCCTGCTCCGCTCCGGGCGGGCCTGACTCCGCCACCCGCGCCGTCGAGGAGCTTCTGCAGCGGCGGGCGGAGGCCGTGCTCGGGCGGGACGAGGCGGCGTACGCGGCGACCGGTGAGCCCGAGGCGGAGTTCGGGCATCTCGCACAAGTGCCGCTCGGCTCCTGGGAGTACCGGCTCACCCGGCTCGACCGCACCCGTACCGGAGCCACCGCCACGGCCGCGCTCGACTACCGCATAGCGGGCCACGACCGCGCCCCCGTCACCGTCCAGCGCACCCTCGACCTGAGCCGCCGCGACGGCCGCTGGTACGTGGCCGACGAGCGGCCGGGCCCGGACGCGGGGGAGCAGCTGTGGGAGCAGGGCGAGGTCACGGCGGTGCGCGGCGAGCGCAGCCTCGTGCTCGGCGTCGGCCAGGGCGAGGCGCGGCTGCGCCGGTACGCGGACCTCGCCGACCGCGCGGTGCCCGCCGTGCAGGGCGCGTGGGGGCGGGGCTGGCCGGGCCGCGTGGTGGTCCTGGTGCCGGACTCGACGCGGGACATGGCCGACCTCCTCGGCGCCTCCGCCTCCGCGTACCAGGGGATAGCGGCGGTCACCACCGGCGAGGCGGGCGCGGCCGGGCAGGCCCCCGCGGACCGCGTGATCGTCAACCCCGAGTCGTACGACCTGCTCGGCGCGTTCGGCAAGCAGGTCGTCCTCACGCACGAGACCACGCATGTGGCGACCCGCGCGCACACCTCGGACGCCACCCCGCTGTGGCTCTCGGAAGGCTTCGCGGACTGGGTCGGGTACCGGGGCACGGGGCGCACGCCCGAGCAGGCGGCCCCCGGACTGCGCGAGGAGGTGCGCGCCGGGCGGCCGCCGCAGGGGCTGCCGGACGACGAGGCGTTCGGCTTCGCGGGCGACTCGGGCAGGCTCGCGCGGGCGTACGAGAGCGGCTGGCTGGCCTGCCGGATGATCGCCGAGCGGTACGGCGAGCACGCGCTCGTCGAGTTCTACCGGGCGGTCGGCGCACACCCCCGGCGTGCGGGCGCGGTGGCGGGCGCGCTGCGGGACGTCCTCGGCCTCACGGAGGCGGCGTTCACGCGGGAGTGGCGGGACTACGTGCGCACGGAACTCCGCTAGGACCCTGTCTTGGCCCCCGCCTCACGAGCGGGTCAACTGCCCTTCCCGTACGGGCTGTCCGGGCACCCGGGGACCGGCCCGCGCGACGGTCGCCGTGCCGCGCCACAGCGTGCGGCAGGCCGTCACCGTCGCCGCGACCAGCAGGCCGTTGCGGACCAGGAGCAGGCCCACGCCGAGCGCGTCGCCCGCGACCACGTGCGAGAACCAGAGCGGGAACTCCAGGAACGTGACGCCCGTCGCGGCGAGGGTGAGCAGCGCGGGCGTCCGCATCCGGCCCGCCCGGTACGTGAGGCAGACCGCCGCGAGACCGACCAGCCACAGCAGGTACTGCGGGCTGATCACCCGGCTCGTCGTCGTGAACAGCAGCACCGCGGCGAACGCGGCGTCCGCCGGGGTGCTCGGCGCCCAGGCCCGCGCCCGCAGCCGCCACAGCAGCAGCCAGCAGCAGGCGAGCGCCGTCAGGACCTGCGCGGCGGCGCTGACCAGCGGGACGTACGGGCCGAGGAACTCCACCGAGCCGTAGTTGAGCTGCGGCCGGCCCGGCCAGCCGAAGGCACGCGCCACGTGCAGGACGAGGGCGCCGAGCGACTCGATCTCGGTGCCCCGGTCCCGCTGGAAGTCCAGGAAGGCGAGGGCGCCGGGCATCGCGGCCGTGAACGCGAGCAGCAGCACGGAACCGGCGACCGCCGCGGCCGTCCACGCGCGCCGGGACATGTGCCCGCGCGGGACGCCGAGCAGCAGCAGCGCGGGCCACACCTTCAGCAGCGCCCCGAAAGCGGCGAGAACGCCCAGCACGCGCGCGTGCCGCACACCCGCGAGCAGCGCCGCGACGGCGACGGCCGTGACCATCAGGTCGTAGCGCGCGTACGCCGTGGGGCCGAGCAGCGGTACCCCCGCCGTCCAGGCCCAGGCCCCCGTCGTACGGCGGCCGGGGCGGCGGCCCGCGTGCCCGAGCAGGGCGAGCACCGCCGCGTCGCAGAGGCAGCACAGGGCGAAGAACGCTGCCGGGTAGCCGAGGAACGGCAGCAGACCGGGGGAGAGCACGGCGAGCGCGGCGGCGGGCGGGTACTGCCAGGTCACGTCGTCGAGCGGGAAGGTGCCGGTGCGGAGGATCTCGTACCAGCCCTGGTAGATCACCTCCACGTCGCCGGTGACGTCCGGGCCGGGCAGCGTGAGGACCTTCAGGACGAGGAGGAGCAGCAGCGCCCGGCTGACCAGCCAGACGGCGAGAAGCCGGAGGTGCACGCCGGGCATGATGCCGGGCGGGGATCGGCCGGAGCGTGAGGCGTGGCCGTTCGGTACTGTCGGCGGCGATGCACAAGACCCTGATCGTCACCAACGATTTCCCGCCACGCCCCGGCGGCATCCAGGCCTTCCTGCACAACATGGCCCTGCGCCTGGACCCGGACCGGCTCGTCGTCTACGCCTCCACCTGGAAGCGCAGCCGCGAGGGCGTCGAGGCGACCGCCGCGTTCGACGCCGAGCAGCCCTTCACCGTCGTACGGGACCGCACCACCATGCTGCTCCCGACCCCGCGCGTGACCCGCCGCGCCGTCGGCCTGCTCAAGGAGCACGGCTGTACGTCGGTGTGGTTCGGGGCGGCGGCGCCGCTCGGCCTGATGGCGCCCGCGCTGCGCCGGGCCGGGGCCGAGCGCCTGGTCGCGACCACGCACGGGCACGAGGCCGGCTGGGCCCAACTCCCCGTGGCGCGCGGCCTGTTGGGGCGGATCGGGGAGTCCACGGACACGATCACGTACCTCGGCGAGTACACCCGCTCACGGATCTCCCGCGCCCTGAGCCCGGCCGCCGCGGCCCGCATGGTGCAACTCCCGCCGGGCGTCGACGAGAAGACCTTCCACCCCGGCTCCGGCGGCGACGAGGTCCGGGCGCGGCTCGGCCTCAGCGACCGGCCGGTGGTCGTGTGCGTCTCCCGGCTCGTGCCGCGCAAGGGCCAGGACACCCTCATCGAGGCCATGCCCGCGATCCTCGCGAAGGTCCCGGACGCGGTCCTCCTGATCGTCGGCGGCGGCCCGTACGAGAGCGATCTGCGCAAGCTCGCCGCCGAGACCGGAGTGGCCGAATCTGTACGGTTCACGGGCTCGGTGCCGTGGGAGGAGCTGCCCGCGCACTACGGCGCCGGCGACGTCTTCGCCATGCCCTGCCGTACGCGCCGCGGCGGCCTCGACGTGGAGGGCCTCGGCATCGTCTACCTGGAGGCCTCGGCGACCGGCCTGCCGGTCGTCTCCGGCGACTCGGGCGGCGCGCCGGACGCGGTCCTCGACGGCGAGACAGGCTGGGTCGTCCGCGGCGGCGCCCCCGCGGAGGCCGCCGACCGCATCGTCACGCTCCTGCAGGACCCGGCCCTGCGCCGCCGCATGGGGGAGCGCGGCCGCGCGTGGGTCGAGGAGAAGTGGCGGTGGGATCTGCTGGCGGAGCGGTTGCGGGAGTTGCTGTAGCGCCTAGTGGGGTGCGGCCTGGTGTTGTCGTGCGGCTGTCCCCCGTCGTGGGCTGAGCGCGCAGTTCCCCGCGCCCCTGAAGGCCTGCGGCTGCGCCGCTGCCTTCCCCGAGGAGATGCCGCACGAAGTGCGCATCTCAGGGGCGCGGGGAACTGCGCGACCAGCCACAGCGGCGCCGCAGCCGCGAGACAGCCGCAGCCCCCACGGCGGGTGGGCGGGTTCAGCCCCGGTAAAGCGCCTCGATCTCGTCCGCGTAATCCTTCGCCACCACATTCCGCTTCAGCTTCAGGGACGGCGTCAGGTGGCCCGACTCCTCCGTGAACTGCGCGCCCAGGACGCGGAATTTGCGGACCGACTCGGCCTTGGACACGGCCGCGTTGCCGTCGTCCACGGCCCGCTGGATCGCGGCGAGCAGCTCCGGGTCGTCGCGCAGGTCGGCCGCCGACTTGCCGGACTTGCCGTGCTCCTCGGCCCAGCGGCCGATGAACTCCTCGTCGAGCGTGACCAGGGCGCCGACGAACGGCCGGCCGTCGCCGACGACCATGCACTCGGCGACCAGGGCGTGGGCGCGGATGCGGTCCTCGATCACCGCGGGTGCGACGTTCTTGCCGCCGGCCGTGACGATGATCTCCTTCTTGCGGCCGGTGATCGCGAGGTAGCCGTCCTCGTCGAGGGTGCCGATGTCACCGGTGTGGAACCAGCCGTCGGACAGCGCCTCCTCGGTCGCGCCCGGGTTGTTCCAGTACTCCTTGAACAGGTGCTCGCCGTGCAGCAGCACCTCGCCGTCGTCCGCGATCCGCACGACCGAGCCGGGCAGCGGCTGGCCGACCGTGCCGATCTTCTGCCGGTCGTGCGGGTTGAACGTGGTGGCCGCGCAGGACTCCGTGAGGCCGTAGCCCTCCAGGACCGTGAAGCCGATGCCGCGGAAGAAGTGGCCGAGGCGCTCGCCGAGCGGGGCGCCGCCGGAGATCGCGGCCTCGCCACGGCCGCCGAGGACCGCGCGCAGCTTGCTGTAGACCAGCTTGTCGAACGTCTTGTACTTGATCTTCAGGCCGAACGACGGGCCCGACGGGGTGTCGAGCGCGCGGCTGTACGCGATCGCCGTGTCCGCGGCCTTGTCGAAGATCTTGCCCTTGCCGTCCGCCTGCGCCTTGGCCCGCGCCGAGTTGTAGACCTTCTCGAAGACCCGCGGCACACCGAGGATCAACGTCGGCCGGAACGAGGCGAGTTCATCGGTCAGGTTCTTGATGTCCGGCACGTGCCCGAGCTTGATCGGCGCCAGCATCGGGGCGATCTGCACGAGCCGCCCGAAGACATGGGCGAGCGGCAGGAAGAGCAGCACCGAGCACTCGCCGGTACGGAACAGCGGACGGATCCGCTCGACGATGTTGCCGCACTCCGCGAAGAACGAACGGTGCGTCAGGACACAGCCCTTGGGGCGGCCCGTGGTGCCCGAGGTGTAGACGATCGTCGCCGGGTCGTCGGCCTTCGCGAGCGAACCGCGCTCCTCGACCGTCTCGTCGGCCACGTCCGCGCCCGCGCGGCGCAGCACCTCGACGGCGTCGGTCGCGGCCGAACCCGTCTCGATCTGCCACACGTTCGCGAGGTCCGGCAGCCGGTCGCGCACCGCCTCGACGGCCGCGGCGTGCGTGTCCAGCTCCACCAGGCAGGCCACCGCGCCGGAGTCGCCGAGGATCCACTGCACCTGCTCGGGCGAGCTGGTCTCGTACACCGGCACCGTCACCGCGCCGGCGCTCCAGATCGCGAAGTCCAGGAGCGTCCACTCGTACCGTGTGCGGGACATCAGGCCGACGCGGTCGCCGGGGTTGACCCCGGACGCGATCAGGCCCTTGGCCGCGGCGTGCACCTCGGCGAGGAAGTCCTTGGCCGAGATGTCGGTCCAGGTGCCGTTCACCTTGCGGCCGATGACGGCAACATCGGGGTGCTGCGCGGCGTTTCGGCGGACGATGTCGGTCAGATTGCCGTCCGCGGGGACCTCGTAAAGGGCCGGAAGGCTGAACTCGCGCAAGACTGCTGCTCCTCATAGGGCGCCGGCGCCACGACGTTGTGCGATGCGACGGTGCGGTCCAAGATCGGGCAGGTGCTCGATGGCTGAATGTGCAGGTGGGGTCCCATCGAGCACGACTGGACTGCCCGGACGTTACCCACCGGTACTGCTCTTTCGGTAGGGGGGTCGGGGCAGATGTTCGCTGCGTCACACATCGCGCCACACGTCGCGGCGTTCCTTCGCGCACAGTAATCCACGGTTTGGGCGACTCGGAAGTAACCGCAGGTCCGGCGGCCTCTACCCACTCCGCGACGCTCGTCCTAGGGTGATCGGCATGCCAGGTATGCGGGTACATGTGGTGAGCGACGTGCACGGCAACGCGGAGGCGCTGGCCCGCGCGGGAGACGGCGCGGACGCCCTCGTCTGCCTCGGCGACCTCATCCTGTTCCTCGACTACGCCGACCACTCGCGCGGCATCTTCCCCGAACTCTTCGGCGCGCAGAACGCATCCCGCCTGGTCGAGCTGCGCACCGCCCGCCGCTTCGACGAGGCCCGCGAACTGGGCGCCCGCCTCTGGGCCGGCCTGGCGGTCGACCGCGCCACGGCCATCGAGAGCGCCGTCCGCAGGCAGTACGCCGAACTCTTCGCCGCCTTCCCCACCCCGACGTACGCCACCTACGGCAACGTCGACATGCCCGCCCTCTGGAGCGAGTACGCGGGGGAGGGCACCACCGTCCTCGACGGGCAGCGCGTCGAGATCGGCGGCCTGGTCTTCGGCTTCGTCGGCGGCGGCCTCAAGTCCCCGATGCGTACGCCCTTCGAGATCAGCGACGAGGAGTACGCGGCCAAGGTCGAGGCCGTCGGCGAGGTCGACGTCCTGTGCACCCACATCCCGCCGGAGGTCCCCGAACTCGTTTACGACACCGTGGCCCGCCGCTTCGAACGCGGCAGCCGCGCCCTCCTCGACGCGATCCGCCGCACCCGCCCCCGCTACGCCCTGTTCGGACACGTCCACCAACCCCTCGTGCGCCGCATGCGGATCGGCGTCACCGAGTGCGTGAACGTGGGCCACTTCGCGGGCACCGGAACGCCCTGGGCCCTGGAGTGGTGACCGATCCCGGCGCGGTAGCCTGCACGCGGGCGGCACGCAAGTCGTACGCCGCAGATCACACCCTCGACGGAACCGCACCGGAGGAGCCACGGCGATGGCGGAACACACCAGCTCGAGCATCGAGATCGAGGCGGCGCCCGCCGACGTCATGGGGGTGATCGCCGACTTCGCCCGCTACCCGGACTGGACCGGTGAGGTCAAGGAGGCCGAGGTGCTCGCCTCCGACGGGCAGGGCCGCGCCGAGCAGGTCCGCCTCGTCATGGACGCCGGCGCGATCAAGGACGACCAGGTCCTCGCGTACACCTGGACCGGCGAGAATGAGGTCAGCTGGACCCTCGTCAAGTCCCAGATGCTGCGCGCCCTGGACGGCAGTTACGTGCTGGCCCCCAAGGGCAAGGGCACCGAGGTCACGTACACGCTGACCGTCGACGTGAAGATCCCGATGCTCGGCATGATCAAGCGCAAGGCCGAGAAGGTCATCATCGACCGCGCCCTCGCCGGCCTCAAGAAGCGGGTCGAGTCGGGCGCCTGACCTTGCACACCCTCCTCGTCACCGGCCCCGGCGGCAGCGGCCGGACCACCGTCGCCGCGGCCACCGCGCTCGCCGCCGCCCGCGCGGGCCGGCGCACCCTGCTGCTTTCCGCCGACCGCCGCGACACCCTGCCCGCCGTGCTCGGCGCCGCCGGGGCCGACGGCCTCACCGTGCGGCACGTCGACAGCGGCGCCCACTTCCGGCGCGAACTCCTCGCCCTCCAGGACCGCGCGGCCACCGCCCTCGACCTGTTCGGCGCCCAGCGCCTGGACGAGGAAGAGCTCACCGAACTTCCCGGCGCCGGTGAGCTCGCGCTGCTCCGGGCGGTCCGGGACGCGGCCGCCGGGCCGTACGACCAGGTCGTCGTCGACCTGCCGCCCGCGCCGCAGGCCCTCGCGCTGCTCGCGCTCCCCGCCCAGCTGCGCCGCTACCTGCGCCGGCTCCTCCCGCCCGAGCGGCAGGCGGCCCGTGCCCTGCGCCCGATGCTCGCCCAGCTCGCCGGCGTCCCGATGCCCGCCCAGTGGCTGTACGAGACGGCCGCCTCCTGGGACGAGCACCTCGCCGCCGTCCAGTCCGTGGTCGAGGCCGACACCACCGCCGTACGCCTCGTCGCCGAGCCCGGTCCGGCCGGGGCCGACGCCGTGCACGACGCCGCCACCGGGCTCGTCCTGTACGGGCTGCACACCGAACTCCTCGTCGCCAACCGGGTGTTGCCCGAGGACTCGGCCGACCCGTGGCTCGCCTCCGCCGCCGCCCAGCAGGGCAAGGCGCTCGCCGAGTGGCGGGACGCGTACCCGCTGCGCACCGCCGCCCACCTGGGCCGGGACCCGCGCGGCGCCGACGACCTGGGGGCGCTCGGGGTGCCCGCGCCCGAGCCGACGGCGCACTCCGTGCACTGGCCGGTAGAGGACCGGCTCGCGGACGAGGGGTTCCTGGTCTGGCGGATCGCGCTGCCGGGCGCCGTGCGCGACGAGCTCGACCTGGTGCGGCGGGGGGACGAACTCGTCGTCACCGTCGGGCAGTTCCGCCGCATGGTGCCGCTGCCGTCCGCGCTGCGCCGCTGCACCGTCTCGGGCGCGGGCCTGCGCGACGGCGAGCTCCGCATCCGCTTCACCCCGGACCCCGGGCTGTGGCCGCAAGGGCGGTGAACGGGCCGCCGCCGTTCGGGTAACGTCGACAGTACGCAGCCGCACCCCGGCAGCCACACACCGTACGCAGCCGCCGCAGGAGCCTCCCATGAGCGACACCGAGCGCACCGGACCCGACGCCGACGCCTGGGAGAAGGCCTGCGCCGAGGACCTCGCCGCCGAGCAGGCCCGCCGCCGCGAGCAGTACGGCGCGGAGCCCGGCTCGGCCGCCGAGGAGCTGCGCAAGCTGATGGACGCGGTCGCCGAGAAGCTGTCCGCGTTCCAGGCCCCGATCGGCGGGGCCGCGGCCCAGGGCGCCGTGCAGCACTTCGTCGAGCAGGCCAAGGCCGCCGTCGAACCGGTCATCGAGCGCAACCCCGAGGTCTTCGACCACCTCGCGAACGCGGGCTCCGAGCTGCTCGCCGCCTACCGCAGCGCGGTCTTCGGCCACGAGCGCCGCTGGACCGCGGGCCCGGACGAGGCGAAGCCGCAGCCCCCGGGCGGGGACAAGCCCGAGGGGACGGGCTCCGGGGAGCACATCGACCTGGACTGAGTCCGGCCTCGGGTACGGTTGCCCTAGCGGGGCTCGAACCGAAAACTGAGGGACACATGGGACTCACCATCGGCGTCGACATCGGCGGTACCAAGATCGCGGCCGGCGTGGTCGACGAAGAGGGGAACATCCTCTCCACCTTCAAGGTGCCGACTCCCAACACGCCTGACGGGATCGTCGACGCGATCGCCTCGGCCGTCGAGGGCGCCCGAGCGGGGCACGAGATCGTCGGCGTGGGCATCGGCGCCGCCGGATACGTCAACCGGCAGCGCTCCACGGTGTACTTCGCGCCCAACATCCACTGGCGCCAGGAGCCGCTCAAGGAGAAGGTCGAGGCGCGCGTCGGCCTCCCGGTCGTCGTGGAGAACGACGCGAACGCCGCGGCCTGGGGCGAGTACCGCTTCGGCGGCGGCAAGGGCCACCGCAACGTCATCTGCATCACGCTCGGCACCGGCCTCGGCGGCGGCATCATCATCGGCAACAAGCTGCGCCGCGGCCACTTCGGCGTCGCCGCCGAGTTCGGCCACATCCGGATGGTCCCGGACGGCCTGCTCTGCGGCTGCGGCAGCCAGGGCTGCTGGGAGCAGTACGCATCGGGCCGCGCCCTCGTGCGGTACGCGCGCCAGCGCGCCAACGCCACCCCGGAGAACGCCGAGCTCCTCCTCGGGTACGGCGACGGCACCCCCGAGGGCATCGAGGGCAAGCACATCTCCCTGGCCGCGCGGCAGGGCGACCCGGTCGCCGTCGACTCGTACCGCGAGCTGGCCCGCTGGGCCGGCGCCGGGCTCGCCGACCTGGCATCGCTGTTCGACCCGTCGGCGTTCATCATCGGCGGCGGGCTTTCGGACGAGGGCGAGCTGGTCCTCGACCCGATCCGCAAGTCGTACAAGCGCTGGCTGGTCGGCAGCAACTGGCGGCCCGTGGCCGAGGTCATCGCGGCCCAGCTGGGCAACAAGGCGGGGCTCGTGGGCGCGGCGGACCTGGCGCGGCAGCCGGACCCGGTGATGTGACCCGTCCCTCTTCGGCTCGGACGCCCGTCGCCTCCTCCACGGAAGCGGCGGGCGTCCGCGTATCCCGGGCGGGGCGGCGGGCGTTTTCGGCGCGAACGGAGGGGGCCGTTCCCGTACCTTGATCCTCATGACCGCCCTTCCCAACTCCCTTACAGAGCCGGACGGTTCGGCCGTCATCCGTGTCCTCAGCTACAACATCCGCTCCATGCGCGACGACACCGACGCGCTCGCCCGGGTCATCGCCGCCTGCGCCCCCGACCTCGTACTGATCCAGGAAGCCCCGCGGTTCTTCCGCTGGCGCAAGAAGCTCGCCAAGCTCGCCGCCGCCTCCGACCTGGTGATCCTCTCCGGCGGCGCCACCGCCGCCGGGCCCGCGCTGCTGTGCTCGCTGCGGGCCACCGTCGAACGCACCGAGGACGTGCTGCTTCCGCTCACTCCCGGGCTGCACCGGCGCGGCTTCGCCACCGCCGTCGTACGGTTCGGCGGCGCCCGGCTCGGCGTCCTCAGCTGCCACCTCAGCCTGCAGAAGGACGAGCGGTACGAGCAGGGCGGCATGCTCCTCGACCGGCTCGCGGCGCTCGGCACCGAGCACGCGGTGGCGGGCGGCGACCTCAACGACCGGCCGAACGGCCGCACGTTCCGGCGCCTGGCCACCGCGCTCCAGGACTGCTGGGCAGTGAAGCCGTGGGGCGGCGAGTACACGTCGATCCCGACCGATCCGCACCAGCGCATCGACGCGATCTTCGCGACGCCGGGCGTCGAGGTCCTCGGCTGCGGGGTGCCCTCCGAGCACGAGGGGGTGTCGGAGGCGGACCTCCGCGCCGCCACGGACCACCTGCCGGTCCTCGCGGCGTTGCGGGTCCCGGCGACGGGCTGACCCGGCGGGCCGCGACGGGGCGGGGTGCGACGGGGCGCGGCTACCGGGCCGGCACCCGCCCCAGCCGCGTGGAGCCCGTCCCCAGCCCCGTGGGACCGCCGAGGCGCCACGGTCGGGCTCCCGTGCCCGCGCGCAGGTCCTCCTCCCGGTAGCGGCGGCACTCCCGGTGCCAGTGCAGGATCCCGGCCAGCCAGTCCCGCAGCCCCCGCACATGCCCGTCGACCGCCGCACGCGCCCCCGCGTCGAGCCCCGACTCCTCGTACAGCACGGGCAGTTCGTGCCGGACGGCGTGCTCGAACTGGCGCAGCCGGGAGTTCATCAGATCGTGCACGAGGGCCACGCCCGTCGGGTAGTCGACGTCGAAGAAGTTCTGCACGACCAGGACCCCGTTGTGCACCTCGCCCTCGTACTCGATCTCCTTCTGGTACGAGAACAGGTCGTTCAGGAGCGACGCGTAGTCGGCGGCCGCGTTCTCCAGGTCGCGCATCGGGCCGCTCTCGTACACCTCGTCCGGCACCGCCGCCCCGCGGCCCGCGCGGCGCAGCCGCATCGTCAGATCAGAGCCGAACGTGAGCCGCCGCATCTCGATGTAGTCGACCGGGTCGGGGACGCGGTGCTGCGCCTGGTTGGCCAGCTCCCACAGCCAGCTGCCCGCCATGTCCTCCACCGCCCGCCGGAAGCCCGCCCGGTGCCGCCTGCTCATCGGTCCCGCCGTCCGCGCCCACAGGTCGGCGAGCCCCCGCTCAAGGGCGTCCACCGGCTCCGGCGGCTCCTGTCCGTCCAGCGGCATGAACAGCGAGAGCCGCTCGGTCGCCGCGCGGGCCCCGGCCAGGTCGCGGCTGCGGCCGTACAGCGCCGGGTACAGGTCGTCCCCGTACGTGCCCCACGTCAGCCAGTGCGACGCCAGGTCGAGTTCCTGCGGGTCGGCGTCCGGGGCGAGGCCGGCCGCGCAGAGCGGCAGGTCGTAGCCGGTGAGGCGGCGCTCGTCCCAGATGTCGGAGAGCGGCCGGCCGGGCTGCGCCCGTAGCATGCCCATCCGCTCGGCCCACGCCACACACCGCGGCCGCGCCCCCGCCAGGTGCGGGCTCAGCGAGAGCCCGTACGGAAGCCGGAACTCCGGTACGAGCGACGGCCCGACGTGCCGGTACGGCCGATGGCTCAGGCTCCGGGCCCGCGCCCGCTCGGCGCGCGCCGTGAACCGCACACCGGTGCCGGGCAGCGTGAACCCGTCCCGAGCCCCGCCGCCCGGCTCCTCCTTCATGTAGCGGCTGGACCGCAGATGCCACTCGTGCCCGCCGGACTGCCAGTCCTGCAGCCCCTTCGCGTACGCCGCGACCGCCGCCGTCTGCGTCGCGTCGAGGCCGTGCTCCGCGCAGAGGGCGGGCACCTCCGTGAGCGCGGTGTTCTCGAACTGCTGGAGGCGGGAGGTCAGCAGGTCGTTGACGGCTTCGGCCGCCTCCTGCGTCGTACAGCCGAGGAAGGTCTCCATGACCAGGACGCCGTTGCTGTTCTCGCCCTCGTCCTCGACCTCCCGCTGGTACGAGAACAGGTCGTTGCGCAGATGCACCGCGTCCGAGAACGCGTCCCGCAGCACCCGCAGCGGCCTCGACTCCGCGACGGTGTCCGGGAGTTCGGCCCCGGCCGCGAACTCCACGAGCCCCGCCGACCAGGGGGCGCCGCCGACCTTGCGGCGCATCTCGACGTACTCGACGGGGTTGGCGATCCGCCCCTCGTCGATGTTGGACAGCTCCCACAGGGACGCGTTCAGGAGGTGCGCGGTCGCCTCCGCGAAGCGGGCGCGCCAGCCCGGCGACATGTGCGGCACGGTCCGCGTCCACAGGTCGGCGAGGCCCGCCTCCACCGGGGTGCGTGGCGCGGGGAAGCCGCGGGCCGGGTCGCCCGGCATGAACGCGGGCAGCCGGTCGAGGTACGCCTTGGCGCCGGCCCGGTCCTGGGTCCGCTTGAACAGCTCCAGGAAGTGGTCGTCGAAGAAGAAGACCCACACGTACCAGTCCGTGACCAGCGACAGCGTCTCGGCGTCGCAGTCGGGATGCGTGTACGCGCACAGCAGCGCGTAGTCGTGCGCCGCAAGGTCCCGCTCCTCCCAGACCCCGGACCCCTCCAGCATCCCCATCCGCCGCGCCCACGCGGTGCTGTGCGAACGGGCCACCGCCGCATGCGGGTTGAGCCGCGCGGGATACGGCACGTAGAAGTCGGGAAGGGTGAAGGGCTGCTGTCCCATGCGTGCGGGTCCTTCTGGGTACGGGGAGTGACGGTCCGGTGCTTCACGGTGATCGCTTCCGGCCAGCGCTACCCATCCCTCGTACGGCCTACGCGGCGTCGCGATTAGTCGTACAACTCGGGGCGGTTCGGGGTCAGTCGGCGCGGGTGAAGGTCCATGCCTGGTTGCTCTGGGTGAAGTCCTTGTTCTTGAAGAACTTCAGGCCGGACGGCCTGGCCGCGTCGAGGTAGGAGGGGTCCATGTCCGAGCAGCCGGCGCTGGAGCGGGACGTGTCCACCGCGGCCGTGTCGAGGTTGAGGCGGCTGCCGCCGTTCTGCACGGAGATCAGCCGGGCCACGTTCACGCACGTCTGCCCGGGCGCGCCCGCGGAGCCGTAGAACGTCACGCTCCGCCCGCCGTTGGAGGCCTGCTGGACGGTGATCCGGGTCGGGCCGCCGAAGGCCGAGTCGTTCTGCCAGCCGCCGATGAAGTACGACGGGACATCGCCGGAGGGCGCCGCGTCACCGCCGCCGTCCGAGCCGCCGGAACCCGAACTGCCGCCGCTGTCCGGGGCGTCGGCGCCGTCGTCGGCGTTGTCGTCGGCGGGCGGGCGGTCGCCCGAGGCGCCGCCCGACCCGGCCCCGGCGTCGGTTCCGCCTGCGGAGCCCCGCCCCTTCTCGTCGTCCTTCTTCTTCTCCTCGCCGTCGCCCTTCTCCTTGTCGTCGGCGTCCTTGGACGGTGACGGGGAGGGGGAGTCGGCGCCGGGGTCGGGGGAGGCGGAACGGCCGGGGGTGCCGGCGCCCCGGGTGTCCGGGCCGTTGTCGATCAGGTACACGGTGCCGCCCGTGGCCAGGACGGCGAGCACGGCGGCGACGACGAGCCACGCCCGACTCCGGGAACGTCGCCGCTCCTTGGGCTCGGAGGTTGCTTCCAGGGCCGGGGCCGGGGTCGCTTCCGGGGGCGCTTTCTGGTCCGGGTCCGGGTCCGTTCCGGGGCGGAGGCGGACGGTGGATCTGTCCGACGGGCCGGAGGCTTCCGCGGGCGCGGGCGCGGGCTCGGGCTCGGAGTTCGACTCGGCGTCGGGCTCGGGCTCGGCCTCCGGTACGGCGGCGGGGGCCGGCTCGGGCACAGGAGCGGCAGGCGTGGGCTCGGGCTCCTCCTCCGGCTCGGCCTGCCGCAGCCCCGCGGCGGGCGTGGGCGCCTCCGCGTCGAGCAGCCGGGCCGACTGCTGGGCCAGCTCCGCCACCACCTCGCCGGGAAGCCACGCCCCGCGGCGGGCGGCCGGGCGCGGGCGAGCCGGATCGGCCAACAGCTCGGCCACGTCCGGGCGTTCGTCGGGCTTCTTCGTCAGGCAGCGGGCGATCAGCGCACGCAGCGCGGCGTCCGAGACCAGGTCGAGGTCGGGCTCGGCCTCGACGATCCGGTACATCAGGGCGTGCTGGTTGCTCGCACCGTGCCCGAACGCGAGCCGCCCGGTCGCCGCGTACGTGAGGACGCAGCCCAGGGCGAACACGTCAGCCCGCGGCCCCGCCTTCTCCGCGAGAACCTGCTCGGGCGCCATGAACCCGGGCGAACCGATCGCCATGCCCGTGCTGGTGAGCAGCGACTCGACGGAGGTCTGGACGGCGCGCGCGATGCCGAAGTCGATGACCCGCGGCCCGTCGACGGTCAGCATCACGTTGGACGGCTTGAGGTCGCGGTGCACGATGTCGGCGGCGTGGATGCCCCGCAGGGCGTGCAGCAGCCCGTCGGCCAGGGCGTGCACGGACTCGGCCGGCAGTGGCCCGTACTCCCTGACCACGTCTTCGAGGGAGAGCCCGGGCACGTAGCCGGTCGCCACCCAGGGCCTCGCGGCGTCCGGGTCGGCCTCCAGGACGGGAGCGGTGAACTCCTCGCCGACGCGGCGTGCGGCCCTGATCTCGCGCCGGAAGCGGGCCCTGAACTGCTGGTCGGAGGTGTGCTCCTCGTGCACGACCTTCACGGCGACGGTCCGGCCGCCCGCCGACCGCGCCAGGTACACCCGGCCCATGCCACCGGCGCCGAGCCGCCCGAGCAGGCGGTACGGGCCGATGGTCGGCGGGTCGAGCTCGCTCAGCGGCTCGATGCGGCCGGGGCCGCCGTTCCGGTCGTCGTTCGCGCTGCCCATGCCGGAACCGGCCCCCGTTCGCCCCTGTGTGGTCACTGCTGGTCGCTGCTGGTCCTGTGGTCCTGCTGTGATGTGACGTCCGTCCGGGGCGGACGGTTCTGTCGGCCCGAGAACGTGAACAGCGGTCAGGATAGGGGGTGTTGGAGGAACACAGGCGGTCGCCGCCCGTCGGACCGTAGGCATCGCCCGCCGGACCCGGAGGCGCCGCCCGTCGGGCTCAGACGACCGCGCCGCGGCCCGGGTCGTCGTCCTCGTCGTCGTCGCCCTGCATCCGCAGCACCAGCGTGGCGAAGCCGCCGACGAAACCGCCGATGCCGAGGGTGGTCAGCCACCACGTCATGTCCCAGCCGAACAGCACCGCGAGCAGCAGCAGGACCGGGCCGCCGACGACCGCGAGCCAGGCGAACTTGGCCGTCGTGTCGGCCTCGGGCAGCGGCGGCGGCTCGGGCGGGACGAAGTGCCCCTCGTCGTCCTCGTCGAAGTCGTCGTCGGAGGCGTCCGACGGGCTGTAGTCCCGCGGGCCGGGGCCCACGCCGGGGGCGAACGTGATCGAGCCGCCGACCGACTTGCCGGCGCCGCCACCGCGGCCGCCGTTCCGGTCGGCGTCGTCGGAGCCCGCGCCCTTGCCCGACGGGTCCGAGGAGTCGGAGGAGTCGGAGGCGTCGGCGGTGTCGGAGGAGCACGAGCCTGACGAGCCGGACGAGCCGGACGAGGCGGAGGAACCCGGCGACCCGGAGGCACCCGGCGACCCGGCCGGGGTCGTCGAGCCGGGCGCGTCCGGCTCGCGCTCCGCGCCGTCCCGGCCCCGCCGGTCCTCGTTCGCCGCCTCGGCCTCCAGGCCCGCCAGGTCCTCCACCGACCGGAACGGCTTGGCGCCGGGCGGGTCCGGCGGCTCCTCGCCGTACCCGGCGACGATCGCGGCCCAGGCCGCGTCCTCGTCGAGCCGGCGGCCCTCGTCCCCTTCGCGGCTGCCGTCTCTCTCCGCGCCGTGCTCAGCCACCGGTGGCCGTCCCCTCTGTGCTGCCCGCGCCGACACTGGGTGCGAGCCGGGTGAGGAAGGCGAGGCTCTCCTCGAAGATCCGGTCCGCGTCGTGGTCCAACGTCGCGACGTGGTAGCTCTGTTCCAGCAGGATCTCGGTGACGTCCGTGGACGAGACCCGGGCGAGCACCCGCGCGGAGTCGGCCGGCGGCACCACATGGTCCTGCGGGCTGTGCAGCAGCACGATCGGCTGGGTGACCTGCGGCAGCTCGGCGTCCACCCGGCGGAAGAACTTCCGCAGCGTGTGCGCGGCGTGCAGCGGCACGCGTGCGTACGCCAGCTCCCTGCTGCCCTCCTTCGCGATGTCGTTGGCGACGCCCGCGACCGTCGGGACGAAGTGCCGGGCCACGGGCAGGGCGTGCGCCGCCAGGCCGTGCACCTTGTTGCCCGGGTTGACCAGGACCAGGCCGCTGATCGCGTCCCCGTGCTTGGCCGCCAGGCGCAGCGCGAGCGCACCGCCCATCGACAGGCCGAAGACGAACACCTGGGAGCAGCGCTCCCGCAGGTCGTGCAGCGCGCGGTCCACCTCCGCGTACCAGTCCTGCCAGGCCGTGGCCGCCAGGTCCTGCCAGCGGGTGCCGTGCCCGGGCAGCAGCGGCAGCGAGACCGTCAGGCCGCGCTCGGCCAGGTACTCCGCCCAGGGGCGGAGCGACTGCGGTGTTCCGGTGAAACCGTGGCAGAGGAGCACACCGACCTCACCGCCCTCGTGGCGGTACGGCTCGGCTCCGGGGAGGACCGGCACCTTCGGTCTCCTTCACAGGGATCGGGACGGGGGTCGAACGGGGGTTGCGTTCACCGTACGCGACCGGACCGACACCGACCAGGGTCGTCCCGGAAGGAGCGCAGGCGGGGCTCGGGTTAAGGTCGGTGCGACAGATGAGAAAGGCGTACGCGTTGATCTACGGCGTTATGAAGCTGACCGTCGGCGGCAGTCTGAAGACTGTGTTCCGGCCCTGGGTCGAGGGGCTGGAGAACGTTCCGGCCGACGGCCCCGCGATCCTCGCGAGCAACCATCTGTCGTTCTCAGACTCCTTCTTCCTGCCCGCGGTGCTCGACCGGAAGGTCACCTTCATCGCCAAGGCGGAGTACTTCACGTCACCCGGAGTGAAGGGCCGGCTGACGGCGGCGTTCTTCAAGGGCGTCGGCCAGCTGCCCGTGGACCGCTCCGGTGCGCGCGGCGCGGGCGAGGCCGCCATCAAGAGCGGCATCGAGGTCCTGGAGCGCGGCGAGCTGTTCGGCATCTACCCGGAGGGCACCCGCTCCCCGGACGGCCGCCTCTACCGCGGCAAGCCCGGCGGCCTCGCGCGCGTGGCGCTCGCCACCGGCGCCCCGGTGATCCCGGTCGCGATGATCGACACGGAGAAGATCCAGCCGCCCGGCAAGGTCGTGCCCAAGCTGATGCGCCCCGGCATCCGCATCGGCAAGCCCCTCGACTTCAGCCGCTACCAGGGCATGGAGGGCGACCGCTTCATCCTCCGCTCGGTCACCGACGAGGTGATGTACGAGATCATGAAGCTCTCCGGCCAGGAGTACGTCGACATCTACGCGACCGCCGCCAAGCGCCAGATCGCCGAAGAGGCGAAGAAGGCCGAAGAGGCGAAGAAGGCGGAAGCCAAGAAGGCCGAGGCGATGAAGAAGGCCGGGCAGGCCGAGCAGGACAGGACCGGGAAGGCGTAGCCTCCGGGAGGCCGCCGGAGCGCCGGCCGCCGGGCCGGGCCGGACCGTGGGGGGATTCATGGCCAAGCGGGAACGCGTCATGCGGATGTCCGTGGAACTGCCGCTGTGGCGTGCGGTGTCCGGGTACCGCGTGCTCACCGCGCTCTACGCGATCGCGACGTTCGTGCACCAGTGGGCCGACTACCAGCGCCCGTTCGTCGGCGTCGGCTATCTCGCCGTACTCCTCGTGTGGACCGTGGCGACGCTGCCGTGCGTGTCGAGCGCGCAGGCCTGCACGAAGCGGTTCCTCGGCGTCGACCTGACGCTCGCCCTCGTCGGCATCCTGCTCACCTCCGTGGCCGACCCGAACCACGGCGACGGGCCGACGCTGCCGACGATCTGGACCGCCGGCGCCGTCCTCGCCTTCGCCCTCAAGGGCGGCTGGCGCTGGGCCGCGTTCGCCTCGTCCCTGGTGGCCGTCGCGAACATCGTGCAGCGCGAGACCCCCAGCCGGGACACCGTGCACAACGTCCTGCTCGTGTGGGTCGCCTCCATAGCGATCGGCTACGTGGTGGAGGTGGCCCGCGCCTCCGAGCGCACCCTCGCCCGCGCCCTGGAGATCGAGGCGGCCACCCGCGAGCGGGAGCGCCTCGCCCGCGACATCCACGACAGCGTGCTGCAGGTCCTCGCGATGGTGCAGCGGCGCGGCACGGCCATCGGCGGCGAGGCAGCGGAGCTCGGCCGGCTTGCGGGCGAGCAGGAGGTCGCCCTGCGCACCCTCGTCGCCGGCGGACTCACCCCCGCGTCGCACGCCTCCGAGGACGTCTCGCAGGGCGCCGTGGTCCGCGAGGTGGACGAGCCGGACGGTCCCGAGGACACCGGCCCGCGTGATCTGCGGACGCTGCTCGCGCCGTTCGCCGGCTCCCGCGTCACCCTCTCCGAACCGGGCGCCCCGGTCCTGCTCGCCCCGGCCGCGGCACGTGAGCTGGCCGCCGCTGTCAGTGCCGCCCTGGACAATGTGAAACGCCATGCGGGTACGGACGCCCAGGCCTGGATCCTGGTCGAGGACTGGCCGGACGAGGTGATCGTCACGGTCCGGGACGACGGCCCCGGCATCCCGGAGGGCAGGCTGGCGCAGGCCGAGGGGGAGGGGCGGCTCGGCGTCGCCCTGTCCATCCGCGGCCGCCTCCGGGACATCGGGGGCACCGCCGAGCTGATCTCGGTACCGGGGCAGGGCACGGAAGTAGAGCTGAAGGTCCCACGGGGGAAGGCGAGTTGACGTGAGCGAAGAGCAGACGCGGCAGGGTGACGTGAACGTGAGCGGAGAGCAGGCGGGCCAGGGCGGCGCGGCCCCGATCCGGGTGATGGTCGTCGACGACCACCCGATGTGGCGGGACGCGGTCGCCCGCGACCTGACCGAGGCCGGCCTGGACGTGGTGGCGACGGCGGGGGACGGCGAGCAGGCGGTCCGCCGCGCCAAGGCCGTAGCGCCCGACGTCCTGGTGCTCGACCTCAACCTGCCCGCCAAGCCCGGCGTGCAGGTCTGCAAGGAGCTGGTCGGCTCGGACCCGAAGCTGCGCGTCCTGGTCCTCTCGGCGAGCGGCGAGCACGCGGACGTCCTGGAGGCGGTCAAGTCGGGTGCGACGGGCTATCTCCTGAAGTCGGCGTCCACGGAAGAGCTGTTGGACGCCGTCCGCCGCACCGCCGTCGGCGACCCGGTGTTCACGCCGGGCCTCGCCGGCCTGGTCCTGGGGGAGTACCGCAGGCTGGCCTCCGAGCCCGTCCCCACCGAGCCGGACGAGCCGAAGGCCCCGCAGCTCACCGACCGCGAGACGGAGGTCCTCCGCCTCGTCGCCAAGGGCCTGAGCTACAAGCAGATCGCCGAGCGCCTGGTCATCTCGCACCGCACGGTCCAGAACCATGTGCAGAACACCCTCGGCAAGCTCCAGCTGCACAACCGCGTGGAGCTGGTGCGGTACGCGATAGAGCGCGGCCTCGACGAGGAGTGACCCGGCGGGCCTGCGCGCCGAGCCGTCAGGCCCGCGCCGCCCGGCCCTCCTTTGGGGTGAACGGACGGCGATCAACTCCCTTTCCGCGCACCGGAATTGACCCTTCGCGCCGTCCCGGAGTGACCTGGATCACCATTAGCGTGACCCGCAGCAGGCTCACTTCCGGCTCACCGAGGCGAAGGGACGCATTCCTATGGGCGCCAAGAAGATCGGAGTACTGACCGGCGGCGGCGACTGCCCCGGGCTCAACGCCGTCATCCGCGGCATCGTCCGCAAGGGCGTGCAGGAGTACGCGTACCGGTTCGTCGGGTTCCGGGACGGCTGGCGCGGGCCGCTCGAAGGGGACACCGTCCAGCTCGACATCCCGGCCGTACGCGGAATCCTGCCGCGCGGCGGCACCATCCTCGGCTCCTCGCGCACCAACCCGTTCAAGGCGGAGAACGGGGTCCGCAGGATCAAGGAGAACCTCGCCAAGAACGAGGTGGAGGCGCTCATCGCGATCGGCGGTGAGGACACCCTCGGCGTCGCCGCGCGGCTCTCCGACGAGTTCGGCATCCCCTGCGTGGGCGTGCCCAAGACCATCGACAACGACCTGTCGGCCACCGACTACACCTTCGGCTTCGACACCGCCGTCGGCATCGCCACCGAGGCCATCGACCGGCTGCACACCACCGCCGAGTCGCACATGCGGGTCCTCGTCGTCGAGGTCATGGGCCGGCACGCCGGCTGGATCGCCCTGCACTCCGGCCTCGCCGGCGGGGCCAACGTCATCCTCATCCCGGAGCAGCGCTTCGACGTCGAGCAGGTCTGCGCCTGGGTGACCTCCCGCTTCCGCGCCTCGTACGCGCCGATCGTGGTCGTCGCCGAAGGGGCCATGCCGAAGGACGGCGAGATGGTACTCAAGGACGGCTCGCTCGACTCGTTCGGGCACGTCCGGCTCTCCGGCGTCGGCGAGTGGCTGGCCAAGGAGATCGAGCAGCGCACCGGCAAGGAGGCCCGCACCACCGTCCTCGGCCACGTCCAGCGCGGCGGCACCCCGAGCGCCTTCGACCGCTGGCTCGCCACCCGCTTCGGCCTGCACGCCATCGACGCGGTGCACGAGGGCGACTTCGGCAAGATGGTCGCGCTGCGCGGCACGGACGTCGTACGGGTCCCGATCGGCGAGGCCACCGCGCGCCTGAAGACCGTCGACCCGGAGCTGTACCGCGAGGTCGGCGTGTTCTTCGGCTGACCGCGCGGACGCTCCGGTGGGCACGCCGGGCGGCATCCGGCTCCGGGTGCCGCCCGCCGTCGTCGTCCATAGACTCGCCGCCATGGAGATCCTGGCATTCGGCGTGCAGGCCGACGAGAAGCCGCTGATCGAGAAGGCCTTCGCGGGCCACCACGACGTCCGCTGCCTCGACGTGTTCCTGAACGAGGACACCGCCCCGATCGCCGCCGGGTACGAGGTGATCTCCACCAGCGTCAACGCCAGCTTGAACAACCGCGTCCTGCAGACCCTCGCCGCCGGCGGGACGCAGATGATCGCCCAGCGGTCGACCGGCTTCAACAACATCGACCTGCAGGTCGCCGAGCGCCTCGGCTTCACCGTCGCCCGGGTCTCGTACTACTCGCCGTACTCCGTCGCCGAGTTCGCCTGGACGCTCGCCATGGCCGTCAACCGCCGGGTCGTACGCGCCTCCAACCGCACCCGCGACTTCGACTTCCGGCTCGACGGGCTGATGGGCCGCGACATGCACGGCCGCACCGTCGGCGTCCTCGGCACCGGCAAGATCGGCGAGGCCTTCACCCGCATCGCGCACGGGTACGGCATGCGCCTGCTCGGCTGGGACGTGGCGGAGAACCCGGCCTGCCTGGAGCTCGGCATGAAGTACGTCGCGAAGGACGAGCTGCTCGCGGAGGCCGACCTGGTCAGCCTGCACGTACCGCTGTTCCCCGAGACCCGGCACATCATCGACGCCGTCGCGCTGCGCTCCATGAAGGACGAGGCGATCCTCGTGAACTCCAGCCGCGGCGCCCTGATCGACACCGAGGCCCTGGTCGGCGAGCTCCGCCAGGGCCGCTTCTGCGGTGTCGCCCTCGACGTGTACGAGGCCGAGGCCGGGCTCTTCTTCCTCGACAAGTCGATCCAGGGCGTCGAGGACGACACCCTGGCCCGGCTCATGACCTTCCCGAACGTCCTGGTCACCTCGCACCAGGCGTACTACACGGTGGACGCGGTCGGCCAGATCATCGACACCACCGTGAACAACGTCCTCGACTACACCGCGGGCCGCCGCAGCGAGAACGTGCTGGTCCCCGCCCCGCCCAGGACCGACTGACCGAGCAGCTCCGCCACGATCCGGGTGCCGCGCAGCGTGAGCACCGACTCGGGGTGGAACTGCACCGAGGCGAAACCGGGCCCGCGCAGCGCGTGCACCTCGCCGGTGTCCCGGTCGCGGCTGACGTCCACGCGGTGCGCGCCGAGCTCGGCCGCCTCCTCGTCGTCGCAGCGCGCCACGAAGCTGTTGTAGAAGCCCACCACCTCGGGCCGCCCGAACAGCTCGATCCGGGTCTGCGCCCCCTGGTACGGCACCTGCTTGCGGCCGATCTCCAACCCCAGCTCGGCGGCGAGCAGTTCATGGCCCAGGCACACCCCGAGCAGGCCCCCGGTGTGCTTCCGCACCAGGTCCGCCGTCAGCGCGCGCAGCATCCGCATCTTCGGGTCGGCCGTGTCCGCCGGGTCGCCCGGCCCCGGCCCGAGGACCACCGGCCCCGGGTGCGCGAGTGCCGCCTCCCGGAGTCCCGGCTCGTCGTACCGCCGAACGCTCACCTCCAGGCCCGAGGAGCGCAGCAGGTGCGCCAGCATCGCCGTGAACGTGTCCTCGGCGTCGACCACGAGGGCGTGCCCGGACAGCTCCGCCGACCGCTCCTGCATCCGCAGCCAGAACGGGGCGAGCGAGGCCCGCCGCGAGTCCAGCGCCTCCCGTACGCGCGCGTCGTCCGCGAGCCGCGGGCGCACGCCCTCCGCGCGCGGGCGCCCGGGCCGCACGCCGAGCGCGGCAAGGACACCGGCCGCCTTCGCGTGCGTCTCGGCGACCTCGCTCGCCGGGTCCGAGTCCCGCACCAGCGTCGCGCCGACCGCCACCCGCAGGCCGCCGTCCGCGTCGATGTCGGCGGTACGGATCAGGATCGGCGAGTCCAGGGTCCGGGCGCCGCCCGCGTCCCGGCCGATCAGCGCGAGGGCGCCCGCGTAGTAGCCGCGCCCGCCCGGCTCGTACCGCTCGATGACCCGGCAGGCGTTCTGCACCGGCGAGCCGGTCACCGTCGCCGCGAACATCGTCTCCTTCAGGACCTCCCGCACGTCGAGCGACGACTTGCCCCGCAACTCGTACTCGGTGTGCGCGAGATGGGCCATCTCCTTCAGCCGCGGCCCGACCACGACGCCGCCCATGTCGCCGACGGTGCACATCATCTTGAGCTCCTCGTCGACCACCATCGACAGCTCGGCGATCTCCTTGCCGTCCGCGAGGAAGCCGAGCAGATGCTCCGGGGTCGGCCCCTCGGCCGGGTAGCGGTAGGTCCCGCTGATCGGGTTCATCACGACGGTCCCGCCGCTCATCCGCACATGCACCTCGGGACTCGCCCCGACCAGCGTCCGGCTCCCGGTGTGCACGACGTACGTCCAGTACGCGCCCCGCTCCCCGGCGAGCAGCCGCCGGAACAGGGCGAGCGCGTCGGCCCGCGAGAAGCCGTCGATCCGGCCCTCGAAGTTCCGCCGGATCACGAAGTTCGCGCCCTCGCCGGCCCCGATCTCGTCCCGGATCACCCGCTCGACGATCCCCGCGTACGCCTCGTCGTCCACGTCGAACGCCCCGCCCGTCACGCCCACCTCGTGCGCGGGCAGCTCGTCGAGGGCCTGCGCCAGCGGGATGGCGTGGCACTCCTCGGCGGTCAGGACGGTGAGCGGGGTGCCGTCGTCGCGTACGTCGAAACCGCGCTCCCTGATCTGCCGGAACGGCACCAGCGCAAGCACCGGAAGCTCGCCGTCCGGAATGTCCGCGAGCCGCTCCACGTCCCGGACCGGGCCGGTGAGCAGCTCGACCGTGTCGTGGTCGTGCCCGGGCGTGCGGCGGCGCAGCAGGGCGAAGGGGGTGTCGGAGTCGAGGAGGTCGACGAGTCGACTGATCGGCATGGTGGTTCCTTCCTGACGAGAGGAGGGAACGGCCGGCGCTGAAAACACTGAAGGCCGCCCCTCGGGCGGCCTTCGCGATCTCGGATACGCGCAGTCAGTGGGCCGCCGGATGAGCGGTCCACCACCAGTTACGGGTCGTCTGCGCGAACATGCTCCGCACCCTAACCCATCCGGCGGGCCCGACCGGGGCCGTCCGGCGACCGTCTCACGTAGTGGGCCGAGGGCTGGGCACGCGCCCCGACCCCGTAATGTTGTCGAGGTGACCGTGAACGCTAAGACCACCTCTGACGGTGGCAACACCTGGCGAGACCTTCCCGCGGCGCAGCAGCCTGAGTACCCCGATGCCGAGGCTCTGCGCGATGTGATCGCGGACCTCGAGTCGTATCCGCCGCTCGTCTTCGCGGGCGAGTGTGACCAGCTGCGCGCCCGCCTTGCGTCCGTCGCCAAGGGAGAGGCGTTCCTGCTCCAGGGCGGCGACTGCGCCGAGGCCTTCGACGCCGTGTCGGCCGACCACATCCGGAACAAGCTCAAGACCCTGCTCCAGATGGGCGCCGTGCTGACGTACGCGGCCTCCGTGCCCGTCGTCAAGGTCGGCCGTATCGCCGGCCAGTACTCCAAGCCCCGCTCCAAGCCGACCGAGACCCGCGACGGCGTGACGCTGCCGACGTACCGCGGCGACTCCGTCAACGGCTTCGACTTCACCGAGGCCGCCCGCGTCCCGGACCCCGAGCGCCTGAAGCGGATGTACAACGCCTCCGCGTCGACGCTCAACCTGGTCCGCGCCTTCACCACCGGCGGTTACGCCGACCTGCGCCAGGTGCACGCCTGGAACCAGGACTTCGTGAAGTCGTCCCCGTCCGGCCAGCGGTACGAGCAGCTGGCCCGCGAGATCGACAACGCCCTGAACTTCATGCGGGCCTGCGGCACCGACCCGGAGGAGTTCAAGACCGTCGAGTTCTACGCCTCCCACGAGGCGCTGCTCCTCGACTACGAGTCGGCCCTCACCCGGACCGACTCGCGCACCGGCCGCCTGTACGACACCTCCGGCCACATGGTCTGGATCGGTGAGCGCACCCGGCAGCTGGACCACGCGCACATCGAGTTCGCCTCGCAGATCCGCAACCCGATCGGCATCAAGCTGGGCCCGACGACTACCCCGGAGGAGGCGCTGCAGTACATCGAGCGCCTCGACCCGGACCGCGAGCCCGGCCGGCTGACCTTCATCGTCCGGATGGGCGCGGACAAGATCCGCGACAAGCTCCCCGAGCTGGTCGAGAAGGTCACCGCCTCCGGCGCGCAGGTCGCCTGGGTGACCGACCCGATGCACGGCAACACCTTCGAGGCGGCCTCGGGCCACAAGACCCGCCGCTTCGACGACGTGCTCGACGAGGTCAAGGGCTTCTTCGAGGTGCACAAGGCGCTCGGCACGCACCCGGGCGGCATCCACGTCGAGCTCACCGGTGACGACGTCACCGAGTGCGTGGGCGGCGGCGACGAGATCTTCGTCGACGACCTGCACCAGCGCTACGAGACGGCCTGCGACCCGCGCCTGAACCGCAGCCAGTCCCTGGACCTGGCGTTCCTGGTGGCGGAGATGTACCGCGACCAGTAGTCGGCCGCCTGCAGACAGCTGTGGGGCGCGGATCACACGATCTGCGCCCCACACTGCTTTTGCGTATTCCCCATCGCGGGTAAGGTTAGGTTAGCCTCACCGATCAATCGGGGATGGCGCCACCTATCGATCCCGTCGCGATCCCACCGGGGAGGTGAACCGCGTGTACGTCTGCAACTGCTTCGGTGTCACCGAGGACCAGGTCAAGAAGCACGCGGAGGACGGTGCCTGCACCCCCCGCCAGATAGCTTCGGCCTGCAAGGCCGGCACCGACTGCGGTTCCTGCGTACGCCGGATCCAGGCGCTGCTCGGCCGGGGCTCCTGCCCCCGCCGCGACCTGGTCGACCAGGGCAAGCCCGCGCTCGCGTCAGCCGCCGAGCTCGTCGACGTCGCGCTGGACGAGGCGGCCTGACCTTCACCCGGCCCGCGGCTCAGCTGTCGGGCTGCTCGACCAGCTGCGCGATGTAGAGCGGCTCGCCCAGCTTCTCCACCAGCTCCAGCTGCGTGTCCAGGTAGTCGATGTGGTGCTCCTCGTCCTCGAGGATCGACTCGAAGATGTTCGCCGAGGTGATGTCGCCCTTGGCCCGCATGACCTCGATGCCCCGCTTGAGGCGGTCGATCGCCTCGACCTCGATCTGCCGGTCCGCGTTGAACATCTCGGTGACGGTCTGCCCCACCCGCACATGGAACAGACGCTGGTAGTTCGGCAGCCCGTCGAGGAACAGGATCCGGTCGGTGAGCACCTCCGCGTGCTTCATCTCGTCGAACGACTCGGCACGGGTGTACTTCGCGAGCTTGGGCCAGCCGAAGTTCTCCTGCATCTTCGCGTGCAGGAAGTACTGGTTGATGGCCGTGAGCTCGGCGGTCAGCTGCTCGTTGAGGAACTCGATGACCTCGGGGTCGCCCTGCATCGCAGAGGCTCCTTCCAAGTACGTATCGGGGGCAGGTGCGCCGCATCCTTGCATCGGCGCCGATAGTCGTCCAGTAAGTGCATGCTTAGTAGGAGTTGCCCGAATAGGTGCATGCCTGGTCACGGCCACCCTTCGGAGGCTGTCATCATGGAGGCATGGGTCATCCGGAAAGCCGCGAAATGGAGCAGTCGGAACTTCCTCCGGGGCAGCGGCTGCAGCGGGGCTGGCCCGTCACCCACTACGGCCCGGTGCCCAAGTTCCGCCCGGAACGCTGGGAGTTCAGGGTCTTCGGCGCCACCGCCGACGGGGAAAAGCACTGCTGGACGCACGAGGAGTTCGCGGCCCTGCCGTACGCGACGGTCGTGGCCGACCTGCACTGCGTCACCAAGTTCTCGATGCTGGGCGCCGAATGGGGCGGGGTGCCCGCCCGCGCCCTGATCGAGCTCGCGCCGCCCGCGGACGACGTCACCCACGTCATGGTCTGGGCCGAATACGGATTCAGTTCGAACCTACGACTGGGTGACTTCACGGCCGAGAAGACCATCTTCGCCACGCATCGCGACGGTGAACTGCTCACCGCCGAACACGGCTTCCCGCTCCGCCTCGTCGTGCCGCACCTGTACGCCTGGAAGGGCCCGAAGTGGGTGCGCGGCATCGAGTACATGACGGCGGACCGCCGCGGCTTCTGGGAGGAGCGCGGCTACCACAACATCGGCGACCCCTGGCGTGAGCAGCGCTATTCGTACCAGGAGGAACCGGGCGACGGCCCGGAGCTGTAGCAGCCCCGAGCCGTCCGGCCGGTGGTCCTCGGAGTGCTCAGTGGTGGTACTGGTGCACCACCGCGTGGCCCTTGCCGCGGCCGATCAGCCACTTGTTCACCGGCGTCGTCACCAGGAAAGCGATCGCGAACGCGAAGGCGAGCGCACCCCAGAACAGCGCGTCCGACAGGTGCGCCTCCATCGCTCCCGGCACGAGCAGCAGAACGCCGTTGTCGACGATCTCCATGACTGTGATCGACAGGGTGTCCGCGGCCAGCGCCACCCCGATCGCGGCGGCCAGGCCGACGCCGGCACGGACGACCGCCCAGAGCGTCAGCGAGTAGCCGAAGACGAAGGCCAGGGCGATCGCCAGCACCATCGTCGGTAGCGTGCCCCAGCCGAGCGCGGTGCCGATGACCATGCCGAGCACCTCGCCGATGGCGCATCCGGTGAGACAGTGCAGCGTCGCCTTGGCGGCCGTCGCCCACGTGGCGCTGCTGCCGTGGTGCGCGTGGTGCCGGCGGTGGTCGGGGTGTTCCTGGTCTGCCTGGCCGTGGTCGTGCGCCGTGTGTCCCGAGTGGGTCTCGTGCTCCATCGCTGACCCCCAAAGTCAGGTAGCGGCTCCTGCCACTGACAAGAACCGTATACCCCCTAGGGGTATTCTTCAACCGGGAGGGGCGCGCGTGCCGGTGAGGCGCGGAGCCTACCGGTCCCTCAGCTCCTTCAGCCGCGCCACGTCCGCCGCGTGCCCCTCCTTGCCGCCCGGCGTCTCGATCACCAGCGGTACGCCGGCGGTCGCCGGGTGGTTGAACAGGGCGCGGAACGGGTCCTCGCCGATGTGGCCGGCGCCGATGTTCGCGTGCCGGTCCTTGTGGGCGCCGACCACGTCCTTGGAGTCGTTGGCGTGGATCAGCTTCAGGCGGCCCTCGCCCACGGTGTCCACCAGCAGGTCCAGCGTCTGGTGCATGCCGCTCGGCCCGGCCAGGTCGTGCCCGGCGGCGAAGATGTGGCAGGTGTCCAGGCAGACGCCGAGCTTCGGGTGCGCGTCCAGGGCCTCGAAGTACGGGCCGAAGTCCCAGGTGCGGGAGCACAGCGAGGAGCCCTGCCCCGCGGTCGACTCCAGGAGCAGGAACGGGTCGTCGTCGTGCGTCAGCTCGTCGAGGAGCGGCAGCAGCGTCTCGCGTACCTGCTTGAGCGCGACCGAGCGGTCCCGGCCGCCGGTCGCGGAGCCGGTGTGCACCACCACGCCGAGCGCGCCGATCTCCCGGCCGCGGCGCAGCGAGTGCCGCATCGACTCGACCGACTTCTCCGCCGTCGCCTCGTTGTGCGAACCGAAGTTGATCAGGTACGGGGCATGCACATACGCCGGCAGGTCCTCCTCCGCGCAGGCCGCGCGGAACTCCTCGTCCTGCTTCGGGTTGCCGACCGGGGTGGCCCAGCCGCGCGGGTTGGCGACGAAGACCTGCACGGTCTCGGCGCCCAGCTCACGGGCGTACGACAGGCCGACGGTGGCGAGGCCGCCGGCCACGGGGACATGGCCGCCGACGGGGTTGCGGGATCTCTTGCTGCTCACGCCGACAAGGGTGGCACGACCACCTACCCGACCCGTCAGCGCGTCCGGATGGTGACCTCGGTGCCGCGCGGGGCCTCCTCGCCGGCGCCGGGCGACTGGTCCCAGACCGTGTCGCCGACGAACCAGCGCTGGACGTTCACCTTGAAGCCCGCGGACTTCAGCTTCTGTGTGGCCTCGTCCTTGCTCAGGCCGCTCACGTCCGGGATCTCGACCATGTCCGGGCCCTTGGAGACCTTCAGCGTGACCGTGTCACCGTGCGCGAGCTGTGCTCCCTCGCCGGGGCGCTGCACCGCGATCGTGCCCTTGTCCTCCTCGGAGAAGACCCGCTCCGGCTCGATCTCGACCTTCAGGCCCGCCTCCTGGAGCTCCGCGCGGGCGTCGTCCAGAGCCTCGCCGACCACGTCCGGGACGTCGACCGGGCTGCCCTTGCTGACGGTCAGCGCGATCGCCGCGCCCGGCTTCACCTTCGTACCGACCGCGGGGTCCGTGCTGATCACGGCGCCGCGCGGGACCTCGTCGCTGAACTGGCGCGTGACCATGCCCGGGTCGAGGCCGCGGTCCCGCAGGTCGTTCTTGGCCTTCTCCAGCGGGGTGCTCTTCAGATCGGGGACCGCGACGATCCGCGGGCCCAGCGAGATCGTCAGTGTCACGCTGCCGCTGTTGCGGATCTGGCTGCCGGCCTTCGGGTCGGTGGCCATGACCGTGCCGCGCTTGTTCGTCGCGCTGTACTTCCGCTCCACGTCGCGGATGTCCAGGCCCGCCTCCTTGAGCTCCTTGCGGGCCTCGGACTCGGTCTTGGTGAGCAGCGGCGGCACGCGCGTGAACTGGCCCGCGTTGATGTACCAGACGCCCGCGCCGACGCCCAGCGTGACCAGCACGGCGAGCAGCGCGAGCATCGCCCGGCTGGGGCGGCGGCGGTTGCCGGGGCCGCCGACGGACGCACGCGTGGGCGTGACCGGCGGCGGCACCTCCAGGCGGCTGGTGCGGTTCAGACGGTCCTCGGCGCTCTCGGCCGCCGGGTCCGGCAGCTGCTGCTCGGCGGGGAGCGGCCGGGCTGCGGCGCCCACCGCGCGCGGGATCACGCTCGTCCGGTCGTCCGCGTTGTCGTGCGACTGCGCCAGCGCGCCCGGCGGCAGCGCGTCCAACTGCTCGTCGCTGAGCGCCGCGCGCGCCTGCCGGGTCTGCGAGAGCAGCGCCACCGCGTCGTGCGGCCGTACGTCCGGGGTGCGGGCCGTGGCCGCGGCGGTCAGCTCGTCCAGCTCGAAGGGCAGGCCGGGGACGCCGGCGGACGGCGGGGGCACGTCCTCGTTCAGGTGCCGGTAGAGGACCTGCGCGGGGGAGTCGCCGGTGTGCGGCTTGGCGCCGGTGAGCATCTCGTACAGCACGACGCCGCAGGCGTACACGTCCACGCGGGGGTCCGCCGTGCCGTTCTCTATCTGCTCCGGCGCGAGGTACGACACCGTGCCCAGGACGGCGCCCGTGGTGTTCGTGACCGTGTCCACCGCGCGGACCAGGCCGAAGTCGGCGACCTTCACCCGGCCGTCGTCCCCTATCAGGACGTTCTCCGGCTTCATGTCGCGGTGCACGAAACCCGCGCGGTGGGCGGCGCCGAGCGCGGCCAGGACCGGCTCCAGGATGTCGAGCGCGGCCCGCGGCTGCAGCGCGCCCCGCTCCCGCAACACGTCCCGCAGGGTGCAGCCCGCCACGTACTCCATCGCCAGGTAGACGTACGCCCCGTCGGCGCCCTGGTCGTAGACCCCGACCACGTTCGGATGGGAGAGGCGCGCGACCGACTTGGCCTCGCGGATGAAGCGCTCCACGAACGACGCGTCGGCGGCCAGCGTCGGGTGCATCACCTTGAGCGCGAGCACGCGGTCGAGGCGGGTGTCCACGGCCCGGTAGACCGTGGCCATCCCGCCGACCGCCACGCGCGCGTCGATGCGGTAGCGGTCGTCGAGCACCTGCCCGACGAGCGGGTCCTGAAGGGTCGTGTCCACGCGGAGAGTCTACGAGTGGGGACGGACAGCCCCGACCGGCCTGTGGAAAACCGGGCCACGACTGCAGCACAGCTGTGACCCGCGGAATCCCGCGGCCGGCGGGGCCTGCGCGGCCGGCGGTTCGGCGGCCGGGCGGAGCCGGTCGTTCGGTGCCGGTCGTTCGATGCCGGTCGTTCGGTGCCCGGACCTCGCCGGCGGTCAGAAAGCGGGACGTTCTGGGTCGAGCCGGGCCATTCCCTCCGTCGGTGACGACGCCTCGGCGAAGTGCCGACGCGGAATCCGCCCCGCGCGGTACGCGAGCCGGCCCGCCTCCACCGCGTGCCGCATGCCCTCGGCCATCAGCACCGGCTCCTGCGCCCGCGTGACGGCCGAGGCCAGCATCACCGCCGAGCAGCCCAGCTCCATCGCGAGCGCCGCGTCCGACGCCGTGCCCGCCCCCGCGTCCAGGATCACCGGCACGCGCGCGTGCTCCACGATCAGCTGGAAGTTGTGCGGGTTGCGGATGCCTAGGCCCGAGCCGATGGGGGAGCCGAGCGGCATGATCGCCGCGCACCCCACGTCCTGCAGCTTCCGCGCGAGCACCGGGTCGTCGTTCGTGTACGGCAGCACCGTGAAGCCGTCGTCGACCAGGGTCTCGGCTGCCTCCAGGGTCTCGATCGGGTCGGGCAGCAGGGTCCGCTCGTCCGCGATGACCTCCAGCTTGACCAGGTCCGTGCCGAGCGCCTCCCGGGCCAGGCGCGCGGTCAGCACGGCCTCCCCGGCGGTGAAACAGCCCGCCGTGTTGGGCAGCACCTGGATGCCGAGCCGGTCCAGGACGGACAGCACGGAGCCCTTCACGTTCGGGTCGACGCGGCGCATCGCGACCGTCGTCAGCTCCGTCCCGGACGCCACGAGGGACCGCTCCAGGACGTCCAGGCTCGGCGCCCCTCCGGTGCCCATGATGAGCCGCGAGGTGTAGCTCGTACCGCCGATGACCAGGGGGTCGTCTGCCATGGTTCAGCCTCCTTGGACGGCGGTGAGGATCTCGACGCGATCCCCTTCGGCCAGTGCGGTGCGCGACCAGTCACCGCGCGGGACGACGGTTTCGTTGACGGCGGCGGCCACCCCGGAGGGCGCGGAGCTGACGGTCGCCACCAGGGCGTCGAGAGTGGTCCCGGGCGGAACGGAACGGAACTCGCCGTTCACCGACACTCTCGTCGTGTTCGTCGCGGTGCTCATACGGTCAGCTCCTCACGGGCGCCGAAGCGCTTCGGCGTGAACGGGCGTACGGCTTCGGGGAGTTCGCCGGTCGTCAGGGCGTGCGCCAGGGCGTCGCCGGTGATCGGGGTGAGCAGCACGCCGTTGCGGTAGTGGCCGGTGGCCAGGTGCAGGCCGGGCAGCTCGGTCGGGCCGAGCAGCGGGGCGTTGTCGGGGGAGCCGGGGCGCAGGCCCGCGCGGGTCTCGGTGAGCGGCAGCTCGGTGATGCCGGGCACCAGCTCGTGCGCGTCCCGCAGCAGTTCGTACACCCCGCCCGCCGTGACCGTGGTGTCCCAGCCGAGGTCCTCGGTGGTGGCGCCGACGACCAGCTCGCCGTCGACCCGCGGCACGAGGTACACCGCGCCGCCGCGGACCACCGCGCGCACCGTCCGGCTCAGGAACGGGGCGTACGCCTTCGGCACGGTCAGCCGCAGCACCTGGCCCTTGACCGGGCGCACCGGCGGCACGACCTCCGGAGGCACGCCGTCGAGCCGCCCGCTGAGGCTGCCCGCCGCGAGCACCACCTGGTCGGCCTCCAGGGCGGTGCCGTCGGCGAGTACGGCGCCGCGCGCCCGCTCCCCGGCCACGGTCAGCCGCTGCGCCCACTGCCGGTGGAACGTCACGCCGGCCCGCTCGCACGCCGTGACCAGGGCGGCGGCCAGGCGGCGCGGGTCGATCTGGTGGTCGCCGTCGACCCGCAGGCCCCCGCGCACGCCCGGCGCGAGCATCGGCTCCAGGCGGCGGCACTCGCGCCCCGAGAGCCACTCGGAGTCCAGCCCCGACTGCCGCTGCAGGGCGTGCAGTTCGCGCAGGTGCGCCCGGTCGTCGGCGTCGAGGGCGACGGCGAGGGTGCCGCACGCGCGGTAGCCGAGTTCCTTGCCGCTGGCCTCGCGCAGCTCGGCGGCGAAGTCCGGGTAGCGGGCGGCGGAGGCGAGGTTGAGGGCGAGCAGGGTCTGCTCGCCGTAGTGGAGTTCGGTGACGGCGGCGAGCATGCCCGCGGCGACCTGCGCGGCGCCGCCGCCGGGCTCGGGGTCGACGACGGCGGTGCGCAGCCCCCGCTGCGCCGCCCGCCAGGCTGTGACCAGGCCGATGACGCCGCCGCCGAGGACGAGCACATCGGACGTGGGCGTGCGTGGTCGCACACTGCGTGGATGCATGGGCTTCCAGCCCCTCCCTTCGCCGGCATGACCCGGATCAGGTTCGTACGGTCGGAGGCGCTGAGCCTCCCTCTCAGCCCGGTGCGTCCGGGCTCCCGCGAGTGGTCTACGTCCGCCACCCTAGCTCGCGGCCCACACCCGGCTGAAGGGCGCCGACGGGCCGACGGCACGCGCGGAGGCGGATCGGGCACACGCGCGGAGCCGGACCCGGCACCCGGGCAGAGGTGGATCCGGCACCGGGGCGGAGGCGGATCGGGCACACGCGCGGAGCCGGATCGGTTGCACGCGCGGGGCGGGCGCCGGTGTGCAGGCGGAGCGGGCCCGGTGTGCAGCAGGTCACGTCGCGAGCTTGTCCCGAGCGGCCCCTGACGGATCGTCAGTTGTTTAAGGTGATCGGGTGACCGAGCAGCAGAGGCAGAGCGAACCGCAGCAGGGCGAGCGCCCCGAGGCACAGCACCGCGTCGTGATCGTCGGCGCGGGCATGGCCGGTGTGCAGACCGCAGTGGCCCTGCGCGAGCAGGGCTTCACCGGAGCCGTCACGCTGATCGGCGCCGAACCCCACCAGCCGTACGACCGCCCGCCGCTGTCCAAGGCGGTGCTGCTCGGCAAGGCCGAGGGCTCGGCCTTCGACGTCGACTTCGAGGCGCTCGGCGTCGAGCTCAGGCTCGGCGAGGAGATCACCGGCCTGCGCCCCGCCGACCACGAACTGGACGCCGCGCGGGGCCCGATCCCGTACGACACCCTCGTCGTCGCCACCGGCGCCGAGCCCGTTCAGCTGCCCGGTGCGGCAGGCGTGCCCGGAGTGCACCTGCTGCGCACCCTCGACGACGCGGAACGGCTCCGCCCGGTCCTCGCCGAGCGGCACTCCGTGGTGGTCGTCGGCGCGGGTTGGATCGGCGCCGAGTTCGCCACCGCCGCCCGGGACGCGGGCTGCGCGGTCACCGTCGTCGAGGCGAGCGAGGGTCCGCTCGCCGGCGCCCTGCCCGCCGAGGTCGCCGCCCCCATGGCGCAGTGGTACGCCGACGCGGGCGCCGAACTCCGTACGCACGCGCGCGTGCAGAGCGTCGAGCCCGGCGCGGTCGTCCTCGACGACGGCAGCCGGATCCCCGCGGACGCCGTCGTCGTCGGCATCGGCGCCCGCCCCGCCACCGCCTGGCTGGCCGGCTCCGGCGTCGAGATCGGCCCCGACGGCGCGGTGGTCGCCGACGCCTCCCTGCGCACCTCGGTCCCCGACGTGTACGCGGTCGGCGACTGCGCCTCCTTCCCCTCGGCCCGCTACGGCCGCAGGCTGCTCGTGCACCACTGGGACAACGCCCTGCAGGGCCCGCGCACGGTCGCGGCGCACATCATCGGCGGCGAGACGGCCGCGTACGACCCGGTGCCCTACTTCTGGTCCGAGCAGTTCGGCCGCTTCGTGCAGTACGCGGGGGATCATGGCGGGGCCGACAGCACGGTGTGGCGCGGGAATCCGCAGAGCCCGGCCTGGTCGGTGTGCTGGCTGCGGGGCGGCGCGCTGGTCGGGCTGCTCGCCGTCGGCCGGCCACGGGACCTGGCGCAGGGCCGGAAGCTGATCGAGTCCGGGGTGCGGCTCGACCCGGAACGCGTGGCGGACCCGGCCGTTCCGCTCAAGTCGGCGAAGGCCTGAGACGAGACGGGCGGAGGCGGCCGACGGCGTTCCGGCGGTGCCCGACGGAGGGCCGGGCGACCCGGGGCGGGGAAGATCGCGCCTGGTCGGGCGGCTTGCGGGGGCCGTATCGGGGGCGCCGGGTACCGACTGTCAGTCCGGGATGGCACGCTTGTCCCTGTGACCGAGATTGACGCAAAAATCGATGCTCTCGTCCCTGCCTGGCTCAACCTCCCCGAGATCGCCGAGATGCTCGGCGTCGAGGTGACGCGCGTCCGGCAGCTCGTCAAGGAAGGCCAGCTGATCGCCGTGCGCCGCGGCGAGAACAGGGCACTGCACGTCCCCGCCGCCTTCATCGACGGGGACAAGGTCGTCAAGGGCCTCAGCGGCACCCTGACGCTCCTTCGGGACGACGGCTTCAACGACGAAGAGATGCTGGAGTGGCTCTTCACCCCCGACGAATCCCTGCCGGGCACCCCGGCGCAGGCCCTGAGCGAGAATCGCGGCACGGAAGTGAAGCGCCGCGCCCAGGCGCTCGCGGTCTGATCCGGGCGACCGGAGGCACCACCTGATGCCTCCGGGCAACCGGAGGCGACACCTGGTCCCTCCGGGCGACCGGAGGCACCACCTGAACCGGGAAACCGGATGCATCACCCCAACCGGGAAACCGGGCGCACCACCTGAACCGACAACCGACGGCGTACGGACCACGGCACGGCCCGCGGTCCGTACGCCACGAAACGGGGGGAGTCCTTCCATGTCCCGCGCACCCCGCGAGGCCCTCGCCGACGCACGGCTGTACCTGTGCACCGACGCCCGCAAGGCACAGGGCGACCTGCCCGAGTTCCTGGACGCGGTGCTCGCCGGCGGCGTCGACATCGTGCAGCTGCGCGACAAGGGCATGGAAGCCGGCGAGGAGCTGGAGCACCTCCAGGTCTTCGCCGACGCCTGCAAGCGGCACGGCAAGCTCCTCGCCGTGAACGACCGGGCGGACGTCGCCCACGCCATCGCGGCCGACGTCCTGCACCTCGGCCAGGGCGACCTGCCGGTGCCCGCCGCCCGCGCCATCATCGGCGAGAGGCCGCTCATCGGCCGCTCCACGCACGCCGAGTCCGAGGCCGCAGCGGCCGCGGCGCAGCCCGGTGTGGACTACTTCTGCACGGGCCCCTGCTGGCCCACCCCCACCAAGCCCGGCCGGTACGCCCCGGGCCTCGACCTGGTGCGGTACACCGCGGGGCTCGGCACCGACCGCCCCTGGTTCGCCATCGGCGGCATCGACGCCGGGAACCTCGACGAGGTGCTCGAAGCGGGCGCCCGCCGCGTGGTCGTCGTACGCGCCATCACGGAGGCCGACGACCCGGCCGCCGCGGCCGCCGAGTTCGCGAGACGGCTCCGCGAGGCGGCGACGGCCTGACCGGCGCCGGGCAGGTACCCCCAAGGGGTGGCCGTCCGTGATGCCGTGTGGCCGGAACTGGCACACAAGTGTCCGAAGGGTGGACGGCAAACGGCCATTGTGGACAAATTCCCCTGGTCTGGTTGGGGTGCCGAGAACCCCTGAGTAACCTGCCCGTATGGCCCTAGGCACTGCTTCCACCCGGATGGATCGCGCACGCACCGTGCGCGACATGCTCGCGACCGGCAAGACCACGTACTCCTTCGAGTTCTTCGCGCCGAAAACCCCCAAGGGCGAGCGAACCCTCTGGAATTCGCTGCGCCGGGTCGAGGCGGTGGCCCCCGACTTCATCTCCGTCACATACGGAGCGGGCGGTTCCACCCGCGCGGGCACGGTGAAGGGCGCCCAGCAGATCGTCGCCGACACCACGCTGACCCCCGTCGCGCACCTGACCGCGGTCAACCACTCGGTCGCCGAGCTGCGCAACATCATCGGGCAGTACGCGGACGCCGGGATCAGGAACATCCTCGCGGTCCGCGGCGACCCGCCGGGCGACCCGATGGGCGACTGGGTGCCGCACCCCGAGGGCCTGACGTACGCGGCCGAGCTCGTCGCGTTGATCAAGAACTCGGGCAACTTCTGCGTGGGCGTCGCCGCCTTCCCGGAGATGCACCCGCGCTCCGACGACTGGGACACCGACGTCCGCCACTTCGTGGACAAGTGCCGTGCGGGCGCCGACTACGCCATCACGCAGATGTTCTTCGACGCGGAGGCGTATCTGCGGCTGCGCGACAAGGTGGCGGCCGCGGGTTGCGAAACCCCCATCATTCCGGAGATCGTGCCGGTCACGAACGTGAAGCAGCTGACCCGCTTCGCCGAACTCAGCAACGCCGTGTTCCCGAAGGATGTGAAAGACCGCATCCTCGCGGCACAGGACGATCCGGCGGCTGTACGCTCCATTGGCATCGAGTTCGCGACGGAGTTCAGCGCTCGGCTGCTGTCCGAGGGAGTGCCCGGTCTGCACTTCATCACCATGAACAACTCCGCGGCGACGCTGGAGATCTACGAGAACCTGGGCCTGCACGACCCACAGCAGGCCTGAGACCCAGGTCGTAGCCCCCTGCCCGAACCAGGCAGGGCGGGCGGCCGCAGGAGAGGGGCGTACATGGGCTGGACGGTCCTCTACATCGCGTTCGGAATCGTCGCGCTGTGGTTGTTGGGCGAAGTGCTGCTGCAGTACAAGGCGCGGCTGCGCTGGCGGCTGCTCGCCTTCGTCGGCTTTCTCGGCGTGGTCGTCGGCGTCCTCATGCCGTCGATCTGGGTCATCGGCGCCGGCGCCGCCACGTTCGCCGTCGGCCAGACCTATGTGACGCTCTCGTTCCGCCGCGGCTTCTCCACCGGCTGGGCCATCGGCGGCGGACCCGGCGCGAGCCGCCGCCGCAAGGCCGAGAGCCACGCCGACCCGGCCCTCCAGGTCTCCGACGTCGAGTACGAGCAGTCGTACGCCCCGGACGCCCAGCCCTTCGCCGCCCCGGCCGGCGCCCCGCCGTTCCCGGAGCAGAACCAGCCGTTCCCGGACCAGAGCCAGCCGTTCCCCGACCAGACGCAGCCCTTCCCGGCCGCGCAGAGCGCCGACTACGCGGACGGACCGCGGGACTTCGAGACCCCCGAACCCCCGCAGCAGGCCCCGGTGTACGCCCCGGAGCCGCTCCCGGACGAGACCGGCCAGTACGGCGTCTACCAGGACTCGGCCTTCCCGCCCCCGCCCGCCGCGGCCCCCGCCGGCCCCGCCGACTTCGGCTACGACGCGTACGGCACGGGCGGCGGCTACGACCAGCAGAACTACGGCTACGACGAGCAGCAGCAGTACGCGGCCTACTCCGACCCGTACATCGGCAGCAGCCAGGCGGGCTACGGCGCGTACGACACGTACGGGGGCCAGCAGCCGCAGCAGGGCTACGACGCCGGCTACCAGGACCCGTACGCCGCGGGCTACCCGTCGGACACCCCGCCCGGCGGCGTGTGGGTGCCGCAGCAGCGCACCGGCGACGAGCAGCAGGGCGGCGCGGACCTGCCGCCCGAGCAGCCCTACCCGTACCAGAACCAGAGCGGGTACGACACGGGCTACAACGAGCAGCAGTACCGCTACTGAGGCGCCGGGCCGACGGGCTCGGCCGCCGACTCCCGTCCGCAGGGCCGGAGTTCCGCAGTCCGCTCCTGATGGACGGACACGCTCACTGGGAGCCGCGGAACTCCGGCCCTTCGACGATCAGGCCCGCGACCAGAGCCCCGGACATCCCGGCATGCGGCAGCCCGCCGCCGGGGTGGGCCGAGCCGCCGACCAGATACAGGCCGGGCAGCCGCGTCGAGTTCGACGGGTACAGGAAGCGGCCGTCCGCGCCCGCGAGCGCCGGGTGCGCCGCGAACACGGGCGGGCCGTCCGGCAGTTCGCGCCAGACGATCCGCTCCCGCAGCCCCGGAACCGCCGACTCCGCGGCCGCCACCAGCTCGTCCGCGTAACGCTGCGCCCCCGCCGGATCCGCGAGGACCTTCGGCGACGGGGCTGCGGCGGAGAGCACCACCGACTCGTGCTCCGCATCGGGCACGAGCGCCGGGTCGCCGGGGCGGAGGACCGTGACGGTCGGGCGCACGCCGGGGCCGATGCCGGTCGCGAGGGAGTCCAACTCCGGTCTGCGGTCGGCCGGATGGACCACCGTGCGGTGCACGGCGCCAGCCTCCCGGGCGCCGCGCAGGGCGAGCAGCACCGTGAAGCGGGCGCCGCTCAGCGCCGCGTCGTCGGCCGGCCCCACGTCCCCCTCGGCCTGCAGCCGGTGGGCGGTCAGCTCCTGCAGGCGGCGCGGGGCGATGCCGGCCACCACGTGGTCCGCCTCGACACGGGTGCCGTCGGCCAGCTCCACGCCCGCGGCCCGGCCGTCCTTCTCGACGACCGCGACCACCTCCGCCCCGAAGCTGAACTCCACCTTCCGCTCGCGGCAGCGCTCGTACACCGCGCGCGCCAACTCCCTTGTGCCACCGCGGACGTACCAGGTGCCGAAGGCCTGCTCCATGTACGGCAGGACGGCCGCGCTCGCCGGGGTCGCGCGCGGGTCCAGGCCGTGGGCGAGCAGGGCGCTCTCCACCAGGGCGACGAGGTGCGGCTCCGCCAGCTCGCGCCGGGTCACCTCGGCGAACGTGGGCGGTCTGCGGCGCAGCAGCCCGCTCCTGCGCACCGCGGGGTACGGGTCGCGCTCGGCGAGCACCTCCCAGTTGGGCCACAGCGGCTCCTCCAGGAGAGGGCGGCGGCAGCGGTCCCAGGTGTCCCGCGCGCGGTTCAGGAACGCGCCCCAGCGCTCGCCGGCGGGGGCGCCGAACGCCGCGTCGAGCGCCTCGACCACGCCCGCGCGCGAGACGTTCGGCAGGTCGACCGACCGGCCGTCCGCGAAGACGTGCCGCACCGCGGGGTCGACCTGGACGAGCTCGACGCACTCCTCCAGGGGCTTCTTTCCGGTCTTCACGAACAGGTCGCGGTACACGGCGGGGAGCGGGAGCAGGCCGGGGCCCGTGTCGAACGCGAAGCCGTCGCGCTCGAAGCGGCGGACCTCTCCGCCGTACGTCTCCGCCTGTTCGTACACCGCCACCCGGTGGCCTGCCACGGCCAGCCGGGCAGCGGCCGCCATCGCGCCCATGCCGGCGCCGATCACCGCAATCCGTGCCATGCCAGGGACTTTATCGGCCGCCACTGACAACGCCGCAGGCCGTCGGGGCCGCCGGGGCAGCCTGCCGGGGCGGCCGTCCCGCGAGGTCAGCCCGGCGGCGCGGCTGTGCGCTCCGCGAGGCGCTTCTCCTCGCGGCGTTGGGCCCGGCGGCGCAGGAAGCGGCGGATCCGGTGCGCGACGAAGACGAGCACCACCAGGCCGATGACAAGCAGCACGGCCGCGATGATCGCCGCGGCCTCCGGATAGAACATCGCGAACGAGACGAGGCCGCCGACGCCCAGGTCCTCGGCCACGCTCACCACGAAGTTGCTGGCGGGCTCCGGGGAGGTGTTGATCGCCATCCGTGTGCCGGCCTTCACGGCGTGGCTCGCGAGCGCCGTCGAACCGCCGACAGCGCCTGCCGCCAGATCGCTGAGCGAGCCGCTCTGCCCGGCGAGCAGCGCCCCGACCACCGCGCCGGACACCGGCCGGATCACGGTGTGCACCGCGTCCCAGACGGAGTCGACGTACGGGATCTTGTCGGCCACCGCCTCGCAGAGGAACAGCACACCGGCGACACAGAGCACATCAGTGCGCTGCAGCGACTCGGGCACGTCGTCGGTCAGACCGGTCGCACCGAAGATGCCGAGCAGGAGCACCACCGCGTACGCGTTGATGCCGCTGGCCCAGCCGCTCGTGAAGACGAGGGGGAGTACGGACACGGACGCGATCGTAGCCAGAGGGGCGGCGTTCCGGCTGGGGGCGAGCGCGCAGGTCTGAGTACGCGTACTCAGACGGGCAGATGAGTAGCTGCGCGGATGGGCTCCGACCTGCGCAGACGGAAGAGTAGGGGGCACGGAAGGGGCGCGGCGCCGGCACCGCCGACACGGGGCGGCGGAACGGTGCGGCACCCCGGACGTGAACGGGGGACGTCACGGGGGACGCGCCGGCCCCGTGAGGCTCGGGGGGATCGAGCCTCACGGGGCCGGCGCTTTCATGTCTTCGTCTTCGTCTCCGTCTTCCCGGTTCCCGAGAACCTCCCCCTGTTTCCGAGAACCGGCTCTACGCGGTTTCCGAAAACCGGCTCTACGCGCGCGTGCCGCCGACTCGGCCCTGGAGGAGGCGGGACAGCGCCGCGTGGACGTCGTCGATCGTCCGCTCCGGCTGGAACGCCTGCCAGTCGAGGGCGGCGACCAGGACCATCCCGACGAGCGCTGCCGCGGTGAGCTGAATGTCGATCTCCGAGCTCAGCTCACCGGCCTCGACGCCCTCGCGGAGCACGCCCTCGACGACCGCGACGGCCTGCTGCCTGACCACCATCAGCGTGGACTGCCAGGCCCTGTTGGTCCGCCACAGCTCGGCGACGTAGAGCTGGGTGAACGCCGGGTAGGTGTCGATGAAGACGAGCCCCGCGCGGATCATCCGGTCCAGCGCGTCCACCTTGCTGCCGCCCTCCGCGGCGGTGCGGTCGGCGGCCTCCTGGAGCGAGGCGGTCAGCAGGCCCACGCCGTGCCGCAGCAGCTCCTCGAAGAGCTCGGCCTTGCTCGCGAAGTTGTAGTAGACCGTGCCCTTCGCGACTCCGGCCCGCTCCGCGATCTCGTCGACCGTGGTCGCGGAGAAGCCTTTCTCGGCGATGAGCGTGACGGCTGCTTCGTAGAGCTTGGCCCTGGTGGCTTGGCGCCGTGTGCTGCTGCTTTCCATGGCCCCGATTCTCACAGGTCGCGTTCCGCTCGCGGTGCTCACAGGCTCAGCTCCGGGTGCAGCCGGTCCAGGGTCCACACCTGCTTGCGCTTGGCGGACAGCGCCGTGAGGGCGAGCGCGCCGAGCGTGAAGGCGAGCAGCACGGCGCACGCCTGCCACACCGGGCCCAGGTCACCGCCGCTGATCAGCCTGCGCAGCGACTCGACCACGTAACTCATCGGCAGGAACGGGTGGATGGCGTTGAAGAACGACGGGCTGGTCTGCACCGGGTAGGTGCCCCCCGCCGACGTCAGCTGCAGCATCAGGACCGCGAGGACGAGGATCCGCCCGGCCGCCCCGAAGCGGGCGTTCAGCCACTGGATGATCGCCGCGAAGCACCCGGTGACGAGGAGCAGGAAGCCGATCGTTCCGGCCGCCCTGGCCATCTCCAGGCCGAGTCCCCAGTGCAGCACCGACATCAGCGCGGCCACCTGCAGCGCCCCGAGCGCCGCCACCGGCAGCCAGCCCGCGAGCGCGATCCGCCAGGCCGAGGCCCCGGCCGCGAGCGCCCGCCGGTTCATCGGCTGGATCAGCATGTACGCGACCATCGCGCCGACCCACAGGGACAGCGGAATGAAGTACGGGGCGAAACCGGTGCCGTAGTTGGGCGCCTTGTGCAGCGACTGCGAGGCGAGCTGGACCGGGTCGGCCATGACCTCGGTGCGCTCGTCGCGGTCCTGCTTGTCGTAGTCCGGGATCTTCGCGACGCCGTCGTGCAGTCCGCCCGCGAGCTCTCCGGAGCCGTCGACCAGCTTGAACATGCCGCCGTCGAGGTCGTTCGCGCCCGTCTTCAGGCGGCCCACGCCGCTGTCCAGGTCGGCGGCGCCGGTCTTGGCGGTGCCGAGTCCGGTGTGCAGCTTGCCGGCGCCCTTGGCGACCTCCTTGGCGCCGCTGTTCAGCTTGTTGATCTTCGCGACCGCGTCGTCCAGGTCCCCGGCGAGGTGCGGCGCCCGCTCGGCCAGGGCGTCGGCCTGCTGCTGGAGCTTGGCGAGGTGGCCGTCGAGCTTCGCGATGTCGCCGTCGTAGTCCTTGACGACCCGGTCGAGGTCGCCGGCGATCCGGGCCGTGGTGGCGGCGGCCTCCTTGGCGTCCTTGAGGGCCGGGCAGTGCGGGCTAGGAAGGGCGGCGTCCTCGCACAGGGACGCGTACACCGCGTCGAGCCGCTCGGACGCCTTGCGGGAGTCCTCGGCCGCGCCGGGGGCCGCCGCCGCGAGGTCGTCCAGGTGCCGGCGTACGACCGCGGTCGAGTCGGACACGAGCCGCGCGGTGTCGCCGATGGTCTCGCTGTTGTCCTTCAGGAACGGGCGCACCTTGTCCGCGCTCGCGTTCACCTTGTCGGCGAGGGCCTGCGTGCCCGCGGCCACCTGGCCCGCGCCGCGCTCCAGTTCACCGGCGCCCTTGTCCAACCGCCGGATCCCGCCGGAGAGTTCGGTGGAGCCGTTCTTCGCGTCCTTGAGGCCGTCCGCGAGCTCCTTCGCGCCCTTCTTGGCCTTCCCCGCGCCCTCCTTGAGCTTGTCCGCGCCCTCGGCCGCCTCCTTGGTCTTGCCGTGGATGTCGGAGAACGAGATGAAGATCTTGTCGAGGAACGTGCGCGAGGCGTCCGTCGAGGCGGCCGTCCGCACCTCGGAGAACACCGTCCGGGAGATCTGCCCGACGATGTAGTTGTTCGCGTCGTTCGTCCGCACCTGCAGCGCGCTCGTCTCGGGCTCGTCCCCCGAGCTCGACGCGATCCGCTCGCTGAAGTCCTTCGGCATGGTCAGGGACAGGTAGTACGTGCCGTCCTCGACGCCCTTGCGTGCCTCGGCGGCGCTCACCTCGTGCCACTGGAAGGTCTTGCTGTCCCGCAGTCCCTCGGTGATCGAGTCGCCCGCGGAGATCTTCTTGCCGTCCGCGGTCGCGCCCCTGTCGTCGTTCACGAGCGCCACGGGGATCTTGTCCAGCCGGCCGTACGGGTCCCAGAACGACCACAGGTAGAGCGCTCCGTACAGCAGCGGAAGCAGCAGCAGCGCGACGAGCGCCGCGCGCGGCAGCTTGCCCCTGCCGAACCGCCTCAGCTCAAGCGCGGCCAGTTTCGGCGAACGCATCCGCCGCCCCCTTCGTCTCGTTCTCGTCGTCCGTGCCGGCGTCCGTCTCGCCGCGCGCCGGGTCGTCCGCCGCGTCGCGGTCCTCGTCCGCGGCGGTGCCTTCTTCGGTGCGTACGTCCTCCGCGGGCGCCGTGGAGACCACGACCGCGCCCTCGGGCGCCTCGCTGCACACCGCGACGACGGTCGTGCCGGACGCGGCGACCGACCGCAGCAGGTCCCACGCCTCGGCCCGTTCGGCGTCCGACAGCTTCAGGTCCACGTCGTCCACGCCGAGCAGCCGCGGCTCCGCGATCAGCGCGAGCGCCACGGAAAGCCGCAGCGCCTCCAGGCGTTCCAGGTCGCGCACGGACGTACGCGGGCCCTTGGGCAGCGACTCCAGGTCGAGCCCGGCGGACGCGAGCGCGTCGTCGACACGTCGCTTCGTCGACTCCCGCCGCTCGGACGGCCGGCGCAGCAGCGAGTGGAGCGAGCCGCCGAACCGCCGCTGAAGCAGGGCGCGTTCGTGGATCTGCTCGCGCACGGTCAGGGCCGGGTCGAGGTCGGTCACGCCGGGCACCGGGCCGAGCGCGCTGACTCTGCGCACCGCCGACATCTGCTTGGGCAGCCGCATCCGGCCGATCGCGGCGTGCCCCGCCGTCGGCCGCATCCGCCCGGTGAGGGCGAGCAGCAGGCAGGTGCGGCCGGAGCCGGACGGCCCCTCGACGGCGATCAGGGCGCCGGGCTCCGCGTCGATGCGGACGTCGCGGAACGCCCAGCCGCGCGGGCCCTTGAGGCCGAAGCCCTCGGCCGTGACGGATATGCCGCGGGGTGCCCCGTGCGGGCTCTCCACAGACCTTCCCCCTCGTGAACTCTTCAAAGGTGAACTCTTCAAAGCTTCTTTTGAACTGACCGGTCAGTGCAGAAACAGTAGCAGCCGGGACCCCGGACCTGCGGAGCCACCCGCCCCAACTCCCGTACCCGAATCCCTGATCGAGCCAAAACCGCAGGTCAGGGCCGATTGTCAGTGGCGTACTTCACGATGGGGTCATACGGCTACTTATGCGCCGTCATACGACGACAGGAGGTTCGTCATGGCCAGTTCTTCCGCAGCCGCCGCACGCCGGCGCCGCACCACCGGCCCTGCCCCCTCACTGAACGGTCCGGCGAGCGACGTCCACCCCGTGCTGCGCCGGACGACGGCCCCACCGGCCGCTCTCGACCTGCTGGCCCAGGCCCGCACAGGACTCGACGACGCGGTCACCCTGGAAACCCCCAACGAGCGCTACGCAGCCGCCCACCTCGCCGCCCTGCGCACCGCGGCCGCCGTCCTCGCGGCCCGCGGGCGCCCGGAGACCGACCCGCGCAAACGCCGGCGGATCAGGAGCGCTTGGGAAGTGCTCCCCGAGATAGCGCCCGAACTCACCGAGTGGAGCGCCCTGTTCGCCTCCGGCGCCCGCCGCCGGGCCCGCGCCGAGGCCGGCATCAGAGGAGCGGCCAGCACGCGCGACGCCGACGACCTGATGCGCGACGTGGCGATGTTCCTGCGCCTCGTCGAACGCATGCTGGTCCTCCAGCCCGCCCTGCCCCAGCCCCGCCAGGACCGACCGGACGCGGGGTGAGAACCGACGTGCACAAGAGAGACCGAGGAGGCGCCCCGGGCGGATGACAGGTCAGCGGCCGGGAGGCAATAGGGTGGGACCACCTGCGCTTTGCGCACCAAGTGAAGCCGGGTGAACCAACCCCATCGCTCCGCCGACAGCAGGCGGTGCCGCGCCGAGGAGTCAACTGCCGTGTCGGACCCGATGCGCCCCCGCGCTTCTCTCCGTACCGCCGTGGTCTGGGAGGTCCTGAAGGACGCCCTGGACCGTCAGGCCAAGGCGACGGGACGGGAGTCGCTCGACGTCCTGGACACCGGCGGCGGCAGCGGCAACTTCGCCGTGCCCGTGGCCCGGCTCGGACACCGCGTCACGGTCGTCGACCCCAGCCCCAACGCCCTGTTCGCGCTCGAACGCAGGGCCGCGGAGGCCGGGGTCGCCGACCAGGTCCGCGGCGTCCAGGGCGACGCGCACGGCCTGTTCGACGTCGTCGGCCGCGGCGACTACGACGTGGTGCTCTGCCACGGCGTCCTGGAGTACGTGGACGACGCGGCCGAAGGCGTGCGCAACGTCGTCGCCGCCCTGCGCGAGACCGGCACGCTCAGCCTGCTCGCCGCGGGACTCGGCGGTGCCGTGCTGGCCCGGGCCCTCGCCGGCCACTTCACCGAGGCCCGGGAGGCGCTCACCGACCCGGACGGCCGCTGGGGCGAGGGCGACCCCGTCCCGCGCCGCTTCACCGCCGAGCAGCTCACCGGGCTCGTCACCGACTGCGGCCTGCGCATCGGCGCGGTGCACGGCGTCCGCGTCTTCGCCGACCTCGTGCCCGGCGTCCTGGTCGACACCGAGCCCGGCGCGCTCGACGCCCTGCTGAAGCTCGAGGCCGCCGCGGCGGAGCAGCCCGCCTTCCACTCGGTCGCCACCCAGCTCCACGTACTCGCCGAGAAGGCCGCCGCATAGCACTCCCCGGCCGCCGTACGGGGCCCGGCCCCACCCGGAGCCGGGCCCCGTACCGGCGCTGCGGCGCTGATCAGCACCGCAGCCGCAGATGGAGTACGCCACAGGACCCCCGATCGGGCGCTTCGCCCCGTATGATCGAAGGACACCGTCCGGCATGACGGGTCGGCCGCTGGGGCATGCAAGTTTCAGCACGGCCGGACCTCCATGACGGGCCCGGAAGGCGAATTGGCGTAGAGGGGCGGGTTTCACGGGGGCGATTCCCTGCCTATCCTGAAGGGGACCCCCGGTCGCCCCGGCGACTGCACGATGAGGAGGACTCCGTGCCGCTCTCGGAGCACGAGCAGCGAATGCTCGAGCAAATGGAGCGAGCGCTGTACGCCGAAGATCCCAAGTTCGCGACAGCGCTTGAGGGAAGCGGGCTGCGTACACACACCCGTCGACGGGTCTACCAGGCAGTTGCCGGATTCCTGGTGGGTATCGCGCTCCTCATGGCCGGCATGGTCGCGCAGCAGATCTGGATCAGTGTCGTGGGCTTCCTCGTGATGCTCGGCTGCGCCGTTCTCGCTGTGACCGGCTGGCGCAAGGCCCCCAAGCCAGGGGAGCAGGCCGCTCCTGGCACAGCCCAGGGACACGGCCGCCGCCAGGGCAAACAGCGCCGCTCGATGATGGAGCGGATCGAGCAGCGGTGGCAGCGTCGCCGAGACGAAGAAGGCCGCTGAGCCTCACCGAACTTCACCGCTTGAGGGGTGCACGCCTGGTGCGTGCACCCCTCAAGCGTGTCCGGAGCGGGTGCCGGAGCCTGAGCCGGTGCCGGATGGGGGACGGCGTCCCCCGGTCAGCCCCTGCTGGGGCGAGCGGTTCGTGGTCGGCCTGTGCTGGGTGAGTGGGTTTGTGGTCGGCCTGTGCTGGGTGAGCGGGTTCGTGGTCAGCCTGTGCTGGGCGAGCCGGTTCGCGGTCAGGCGAGCCGGGCGATCGGTTCTGCGGTCAGCCGTGCCGAGCTACCCGGTCCGCGGTCAGCCCCTGCTGGGCGAGCTGGTTCGCGGACAGGCCGGCTGGTGGACCTCTCCGCCGTCGGCCCACGCTCCGGCGAGCGGCAGCCCAGCCGGGCGCCCGGGTCGGCGGTCCAGTTGCCGGGTGATCGGGTCGGCGGTCCAGCCCTGCCGGGTGATCGGTTCTGCGGTCCAGCCCTGCCGAGCTGCTCGGTCCGCCGTGTGCCCACGCTCTGACTAGCGGCAGCCCAGCCGGAGGCGTGGCGTCCGGTCCGAGGCCGGGCCATGCTGCGGCGAGCCGCTTGCCCTGCCAAGCCTCGGCGCCACCCGGCGAGCGGGCAGCCGCGCCGAAGATCCGGCTCCCCCGGCGAGCGGCCTGTCCTGCCGGAGATCCGGCCCTCGGCGGCGTCCAACTTTGCCGGAGGCTGTGGCGCCACCCGGGTGAGCGGCCAGCCCCGCAGGAGGTCCGGCCCCCGGCGGGCGGCCAACTCTGCCGGAGGCCCGGCACCCCCGGCGAGCGGCAGACCAGCCGGAGGCTTCGCGTCCGGTCCGCGGCCGGCCTACGCTCCGGCGCGCGGCCTGCCCTGCCGAAGTCCCCGGCGTTCCCGGCGAGCGGCCAGCCCTGCCGGAGGCCCTGGCGCCGCCCAGGCGAGCGGTCAGCCCCGCAGGAGGCCCGGCCCCCGGCGGGCGGCCAATTCTGCCGGAGGCCCGGCACCCCCGGCGAGCGGCAGACCAGCCGGAGGTTTCGCGTCCGGTCCGCGGCCGGCCCACGCTCCGGCGCGCCGCCTGCCCTGCCGAAGGCCCAGCGTTCCCGGCTAGCGGCCAGCCCTGCCGGAGATCCGGCACCCCCCGGCAGGCGGCCAACTCTGCCGGAGCCCCGGCCCCCCCGGCCGAACGGCCTGCCCTGCCGGAGGCCCCGGCGCCACCCCCGGCGAGCGGGCAGCCCCTCCGGAGTTCCAGTGCCCCCGGCGAGCGGCTAGCTCTGCTGGCGGCCCGGGCGGCCCGGGCGGCCCGGGCGGTGCAGTGTCGCGGACCAGCGGTCGAGTCGGCTCTCGCCCCGGGCGTTCAGCAGCAGCCGCCGGGTGAGCGCGCGCCGACGGGCCGAGAACGCCCAGGCCACACGGACGGCCGAGCGCGGCGCGAGCACCGCCCGCATGCGGCTGGCGCGGCTCAACCCGGTACGGAGTCCCGCCCGCAGCAACCGCACATCCTCGGCCAGCCCCGCTGCCGGGCGCGGGTGCGGCGCGTACAGCACCTGCTCCACCGCCGCCGCCAGCCGGTGCGCCGCCTGCGCGGGCTCCTCCGTCAGGTGGCCCACCCGGACGATGCGCTCCGCCGCCTTGCGCGGGGTCAGCGAATCGTCCGGCAGGATGCCGTAGTCCCAGGCCAGGTCGATGACCTCACGCCAGACCGCCAAGGTCCGCGCCGAGACATCGGCCGCCGAACGCCCCGACGCCCCGGCCCCGGCACCCGCTCCGGCCCCGGCCGCTCCGCCCCCGAGCCGCCGTGCCCGCGCCCGCGTGCGCCACAGCAACGGCAGCAGCGGCAGGCCCACGACCAGCAGCACGCCGACGGCCACCACGACGACCGTGCGGATCGACGGGCCGTCCGCACCGCCGCGCGTACCGCCCTGCGCCTGGGCCGCGCCGCACTCGCCGAGCCGCTGCCGGTCCCGGGGGCAGCTCTCCGTGGCCGACGGGGACGGCTCGTCCGACGGGACCGCCGACGCCGACGGCTCGGGCGCCGCGCTGTCACTGGCCGACGGGGCGGGCACGTCCTGCCGCGTGTACTCCGGAGTCGAGCCACGCGTCGGCGTCGGCTCGAAGCGCGTCCAGCCGACCCCCTCGAAGTACAGCTCGGGCCAGGCGTGTGCGTCGCGCAGGCCCACCGACATCGTGCCGTCCGACTGCGGAGCGCCCGGCGTGAAGCCCACCGCGACGCGGGCCGGGATGCCGAGCGTGCGGGACATCGCGGCCATCGAGAACGCGAAGTGCACGCAGAAGCCTTCCTTCTGCTTCAGGAAGCGGCTGATCGCCGCCGCCCCGCTCCCCGCCTGCACTTCCGTGTCGTACGTGAAGCCGCCCTCCGACGTGAACCAGTCCTGCAGCTTCACCGCCCGCTCGTAGTCGTTCGCCGAGCCGCGCGTCACCCGCCGCGCCGTCGCGTACACGTCCGCGGGCAGCGAGTCCGGTACGGAGGTGAACTCGCGCGCCAGCGTCGCGTTCGGCGCCGGGGCCTCGGCCAGTTGCTTCGCGGTGGGGCGCAGTTCAAGGCTCTTCACCTCGTACTGCCTGCCGCCCGTGTGCTGGCCGCGGTCGCCGACGAGGGTGCGGCCCACCGGCTCGTACCGCCAGCGGCCGTCGATGCTGACCTGGGTGGCGGGGAAGGGCATGGGCAGCCAGTTCTGCTTGTACCAGTCCGCCGCCGAGATGTTCGTCTGCACCTCTGTCGTCCGCACCTCGGGGCTCAGGCCGCCGGGCACCGGGAGGCGGCCCGGCACGTCCGTGATGGCGCGCTCGGCCGGCTTCCAGGCCGTCCCGTCGAACTGGTCCAGGGCCACGATCCGCAGATACATGTCCTGCGTCTGCTCGGAGTTCGTGCGGTACGAGATGACCTCGCGGTCGTTCGGTTGGTTCAGGCTGTTCTGCAGCGAGACCAGCGGGTTCACCGCCGAGATCGTGCCGCCGCCGGAACCGGCGCCGCCACCGCCGCCCGTCGGGTCCAGCAGCCCGCCGTCGAGGGAGGGCAGCGCCGCCGGAACCGCCAGGGCGATGCCGAGCGCGACCACGCCGATGCGCCGGCCCGTACGGACCGGGGCCACCGCGCCCGTGCCGCCCGGCGCCAGGCCCGACGACAGGCCGCCCGGTCTGCGGGCGCCGCCGCTGAACACCCGGCCCCACCGGGAGAGCCGGTCGCGCCCCTCGGCCAGGAGCAGTAGCAGATAGCCCGCCGCGGCGAGCACGAACCACACCCAGCCCGCACCGCCGTCCGAGAGCCCCGCCGCCACCGAGTACAGCGCGAGCAGCGGAAGCCCCGCCGGGGCGGCACTGCGGAACGTCACCGCGAGCGCGTCCACCGCGAGGCCGATCACCAGCACCCCGCCGACCAGCATCAGCCGGATGCCGTCGCTGAGCGGCGCCGGGATCGCGTACTGCCCCACGTCCTGCGCGCCCGCCTCGAGCAGCGCGGCGAAGCGGGCGAAGGCGTCCGGGCCGGGCAGGAACCCGGCGAGTGCCTGGCCGCTCGCGAAGACCACCGTGAGCAGCAGCAACGTCACCACGGCCTGCGCCAGGACGGTCAGCGGGCGGGCCAGCGGCACCCGGCGGGCGAGCGCGCCCGCGCCGGACTGCAGGGCGAGGAGCAGCGCGGCCTGGAGGAGCCATGAGACCGAGTCGACCAGGGGCAGCAGCGCGCAGGACGCGAGCAGCGTGGCCGCCGTGGCGCACAGGGCGAGGCGGATGTGTCCGCTCATGACCGGCCTCCCGTCGCCGTGCCCGCGGGCGAAGCGGGGTCGGCAGCTGAGGCGGTGCTCGTCGCCGATGCGGTGGCCGCGCGGTGCCGGTCCGCCTCCCGCCACAGCAGGGCGAGGTCCGCGCCGGGCGGCACGGCGATCACGGTCCAGCCCGCCTCCCGCAACTGCCGCTGCCGTTCGTCGAAGAGCTCGGCGGGGGCGCCGTGCGTCCAGGCCCCGCTGTCCAGCACGAAGGCGACGGCCGCCGCGCTTCGCTGCCGCATCCGCGCGACCACCGCGGCCTGCGCCTCGTCGAGGTCGCCGAGGAACGCGACGAGCAGGCCCTCGTTGCCGCCGCGGAGCACGTCGTACGCCCGCGACAGGTCGGTGCCGTCGGAGTGGTCGACCACCGCGAGGGTGTCCATCATCAGCCCCGCCGCGTCGGCCGACTCCTGACCGGCGCCCGCGAACCCGTCGGAGCCCTCGCCCGGCACGGACATCCCGGAGTCGGTCAACAGGCGGACGCCGTAGCCCCGTTCGAGCATGTGCACCACGGCGGAGGCCGCGCCGGAGACCGCCCACTCGAAGGCCGAGTCGGGCCCCGCGCCCTCGTGCGCGACCCGGCGGGTGTCGAGCAGGACCGTGCAACGGGCGCGCTGCGGCTGCTCCTCGCGGCGGACCATCAGCTCGCCGTACCGCGCGGTGGAGCGCCAGTGGACGCGGCGCAGGTCGTCGCCGTACCGGTACCCGCGCGGGATCACGTCGTCCTCACCCGCCAGGGCGAGCGCGCGCTGTCTGCCGTCGCCGTACCCGGCCGCCTCGCCGGAGAGCCGGACCGGGGGCAGCGGTGTCACGCGCGGGATCACGGTCAGCGTGTCGTACGTACTGAAGGAGCGGGTCAGCTCGCACATGCCGAAGGGGTCCGACAGGCGCAGCTGGAGCGGGCCGAGGGGATAGCGGCCGCGCAGGTCGGAGCGGACGCGGTAGGACACCTCGCGGCGGCCGCCCGCCTCGACCCGGTCGAGCACGAACCGGGGGCGCGGGCCGAGCACATAGGGCACCCGGTCCTGGAGCATCAGCAGTCCGGTGGGCAGCCGCGACACGTTGTCCATCCGCAGGTGCACCCGGGACTCCGAACCCGCGGGCACGCGCGCGGGGGAGAGGCGGCGCGAGCCCGCCACGCGGTACCGCGTGCGGTACAGCACCACCGTGCAGATCAGCGGCAGCACGGCGAGCAGCAGCCCGACGCGCAGCAGGTCGCTCTGCCCCAGGACGTACGCACAGGCGGCGGCTGCGAGGCCCGCGGCGAGGAAGGAACGGCCGCGGGTGGTCAGGCCCGCGAACGCGGTGCGCAGCGTGCCCCGGTCCTCGTCCACGTCCGCGCGCCCGGCCTGCGGCGGCGGCCCCCCTGCCGCCATCACAGCCTCCGCGAGCCGGGCGGCTGCTGGCCGTACGCGGCGGAGCCCGGCAGGCCGCCCGGGTATCCGGAGGACGGCGCGGGGGCGGCGGGCACCGGCGTGCGCTGCAGGATCTCCAGGACGACCTGCTCGGCCGTGCGACGGTTCAACTGGGCCTGGGCGGTGGGCAGCAGGCGGTGCGCGAGGACGGGGACGGCGAGCGACTGGACGTCGTCCGGCAGCGCGTACTCCCGGCCGTTCAGGGCGGCGGCGGCCTTGGCGGCGCGCAGCAGGTGCAGGGTGGCGCGCGGGGATGCGCCGAGGCGGAGGTCGGCGTGCGTGCGCGTCGCGGCGACGAGGTCCACCGCGTACCGCCGGACCGGCTCGGCGACGTGGACCGTGCGGACCGCCTCGATCAGCTTCACGATGTCGTGGGCGTGCGCCACCGGCTGGAGGTCGTCGAGGGGCGAGACCGCGCCGTGCACGTCGAGCATCTGCAGCTCGGCCTCCGGGCTCGGGTACCCGATGGAGACGCGGGCCATGAAGCGGTCGCGCTGGGCCTCCGGGAGGGGATACGTGCCCTCCATCTCGACCGGGTTCTGCGTGGCCACGACCATGAACGGGTCCGGCAGCTCGTAACTCTTCCCGTCGACGGTGACCTGGCGCTCCTCCATGGACTCCAGGAGCGCGGACTGGGTCTTGGGGGAGGCGCGGTTGATCTCGTCGCCGATGACGATCTGGGCGAAGATCGCGCCGGGCTTGAACTCGAAGTCCCGCTCCTGCTGGTCGAAGATCGACACTCCGGTGATGTCCGACGGCAGCAGGTCGGGTGTGAACTGGATGCGGCGCACCGAGCAGTCGATGGACCGCGCGAGGGTCTTCGCGAGCATGGTCTTGCCCACGCCCGGGACGTCCTCGATCAGCAGGTGCCCCTCGGCGAGGAGCACGGTCAGCGAGAGCCGTACGACCTCCGGCTTGCCCTCGATCACACCCTCCACCGCCCTGCGCACACGCTCCGCGGTGGTGGTCAGATCAGTGAGGCTCGCTCGATCTTCATAGGTCGTCACCCGGCCCTCCTCGGCCCGTTCTCCAGGCCGAAGTCCCTGTGCGACCCGGCCCTCCCCGATAACCGGCACCGTTCGCGAAGGTGTCCGCGGGATGCCACACCCGCATTCTTGTTGCCGTTACCGGGTCGTGTCACTCGGCTGTGGATAACTGGCGGCGATATGTCGGGGCTTGGGGCCTTTTGAGAGTTGAGGGAGGCCGATTTCGCCCGGAAGGCATCGCTCCGCCGGGCTCGAAACAGCGCCCGGCGAAGCCACGGCCGAGGCGGCGGAACGACGCCGTCCACAGGCCGGACGGGACCGGCCCGTCACGCCGGGTCGATCTCCCGCAGCAGACCCGTCTGCACGTCGAAGACGAAGCCGCGCACGTCCTCGCGGTGCAGCAGGAACGGCGAGGTGCGCACCCGCTGCATGGACTGGCGGACGTCCTGGTCCACGTCCCGGAAGGCCTCCACGGCCCACGGCGGACGCTGACCCACCTCGTCCTCCAGCTCGTGCCGGAAGTCCTCGGTCAGGTTGAGCAGACCGCAGCCGGTGTGGTGGATCAGGACCACGCTGCGGGTGCCGAGCGCGCGCTGGCTGATGGTCAGCGAGCGGATCACGTCGTCGGTCACCACACCGCCCGCGTTGCGGATGGTGTGGCAGTCGCCCAGCTCGAGCCCGAGGGCGTCGTGCAGGTCGAGACGGGCGTCCATGCACGCGACGACGGCCACCTTGAGCACCGGCCGGGCGTCCATGCCGGGGTCGGTGAAAGCGGCGGCGTACTGCTGGTTCGCCTCGACGAGGCGGTCGGTGACCGTGCCTCCGGCAGGAGTGTCCGATATCCGGCCGGCGGGGTCCGCGGGAACTGAGGCAGTCGACATGCGTACGACGTTAGTCCGCACAGGTCACGACGGCCCGCTGTGAGAGAGGACAAAGAACGTCGACGGGGCTTGTTGTGAGCTAACCCACAGAGCCTCCCCGGGCCGCGCCCGTACGGGTGAAAAGGCGCCCGCAAGGCTGTCGTACGACGCGCACAGCGCGCGCGTGGCCGGAGATTGACCGCGGTACAGCGTGGACTAAAGTGACGCGAAGCGGGAGGGGAAAACCCTCCCTCCTTGACTGGTTTCCCGGAGATTCCTTCCGAATTTCCCCGCGTGCGCGGCGCGCACGTACGGCTCGGCCTCCTCCCGCTCCCGGTCGGCTGACGCCCCTTCCCCGGCGCCAGGCGGGCCGTTCCCCTTCGAGCGGGCGGGGACCCGGCAGTGCGTGCGGCCGTCGCTCTACTTGAGAGGGTGTTTTGAGCGAGAGCCGACACGTCCCGGTGATGCTCCAGCGATGCCTGGACCTGTTGGCCCCGGCGCTGACCCAGCCCGGAGCCGTGGTCGTCGACTGCACGCTCGGCCTCGGCGGGCACAGCGAGGCCCTGCTGCGCGCCTTCCCCGAGGCCCGGCTCGTCGCGCTCGACCGGGACAAGGAGGCGCTGCGCCTCTCCGGCGAGCGGCTCGCCCCGTACGGCGACCGGGCCACCCTGGTGCACGCCGTCTACGACGAACTCCCCGAGGTCCTCGACCGCCTGGGCATCCCGAGCGTGCAGGGGATCCTCTTCGACCTCGGCGTCTCCTCCATGCAACTGGACGAGGCGGACCGGGGGTTCGCGTACGCGCAGGACGCCCCGCTCGACATGCGCATGGACCAGACGACCGGCATGAGCGCCGCCGAGGTCCTCAACACCTACCCGGCCGGCGAACTCGTCCGCATCCTGCGGTCGTACGGCGAGGAGAAGCAGGCCAAGCGGATCGTCTCGGCGATCGTGCGCGAGCGCGAGAAGGAGCCGTTCAGCAACAGCGCGCGGCTCGTCGAGCTCATCCGGGACGCGCTGCCGCAGGCCGCCAAGCGCACCGGCGGCAACCCAGCGAAGCGCACGTTCCAGGCGCTGCGGATCGAGGTCAACGGCGAACTCTCCGTACTGGAAAGGGCGATCCCCGCGGCCGTGAAGGCGCTCGCGCTCGGTGGCCGGATCGCGGTCCTCTCGTACCACTCGCTCGAGGACCGGCTCGTCAAGCAGGTGTTCGCGGCCGGCGCGGCCAACACGGCGCCGCCCGGGCTGCCGGTCGTGCCCGAGCGCTACCAGCCGCGGCTGAAACTCCTCACGCGCGGCGCCGAACTTCCCACGGAGGAAGAGGTGGCCGAGAACCGCAGGGCAGCGCCCGCGCGACTGCGCGGGGCGCAGCGCATCCGGGAGGACATCGCGTGAGGCCGGGCAGCGGGGAGGGCTTCGCATGAGCAGGAAACCGCCGGTCAGGGGGAGGGCCGCGCGCCTCGCGCGGCTGCTGCCCGCCGGGCCCGCCTCCGCGGCCCGTACGCCCTTCGTGCTCCTCGTCGTCGTGCTGCTCGGCGGTGGCCTGATCGTGCTGCTGCTGCTCAACTCCTCGCTCAACCAGGGGTCGTTCCGGCTCAGCAAGCTGAAGAAGGAGACCACCGAGCTCACCGACCGGCAGCAGGAACTGCAGCGCGAGGTCGACGGCTACTCCGCGCCCGGCACCCTGGAGCGGCGCGCCCGCGAGCTCGGCATGGTCCCCGGCGGCAACCCCGCCTTCCTCGACCCGAACGGGAAGATCCGCGGCACCACGGACCCGGCCACCGCCGAACCCCTCCCCGCGCCCAAGCCGTCGCGGCCCGCCAACTCCTCGCCCGCGCCGTCGAGTTCGCCCTCCGGTTCGCCCTCCGCGCCGGCCTCGGGCAAGCCCGGCGACCCCGCCTCGGCCAAGCCCTCCGGGGCGTCCGGCGCTCCCGGTGCGCGTTCCGCCCCGGCTTCCGGAACGCCGCAGGACCCGAGCCCGGCGCCCACCCCCTCGACCACCGCGAGGTGACGCCGTGACCGACAGGCAGCCCCCACGACGTCGGGTCCCCGGACCGGCCAGGCCCGGCCGCCCCGGCAGCACGCCACGCCGCCCCGCACCCGGCGCCCGCCCGGCAGCGCGCCGGCCGCGGCCCGCCCAGGCCCGGCCCGGCACCATCCGCCTCGGCAGCCCGCGGCCCCGCCTCCGGCTGATCAGCGTGGGCCTGGCGCTCGTGATGATCGCGTTCGTCGTACGGCTGCTGCAGGTGCAGGCCGTCGACGCGAGCGCGTACGCGGCCAAGGCCGAGAAGAACCGCTATTTCAGCCACACCCTGACCGCCGAGCGCGGCGGCATCACCGACCGCAACGGCGCCGAACTCGCGATCAGCGTGGACGCGTACGACATCACGGCCGACCCGTCGATGTTCACGCCCGAGGCGACGAAGGTGCCGGACGCGCCCGAGCAGGCGGCCACGCTGCTCGCGCCGATCGTCGGCGCGGACGCCGCCGACCTCGCCGCCAAGCTGAAGAAGCCCGACAGCCGCTACGCCCTGCTCGCCCGCCGCCAGACGCCCGAGGTGTGGAAGCAGATCAAGGACCTCAAGAACGCCTTCCAGGAGAAGGCGGACAAGGCCGGCAAGGGCAGTGTCCTCGCCGGTGTCTTCCAGGAGCCGAGCAGCAAGCGCCTCTACCCGAACGGCGACCTCGCCGCCGGCATGCTGGGCTGGGTCAACGCCGAGGGCAAGGGCGGCGGCGGCATCGAGGCCCAGCTGAACGACGAACTCGCGGGCAAGGACGGCAAGATCACGTACGCGCAGTCCGGCGGGCGGCGCGTGCCCACCGCCGGCGGGCAGGAGAACCCGGCGACGCCCGGCTCCGACGTCGAGCTGACCATCGACCGCGACATCCAGTACCTCGCCCAGAAGACCATCGCCGAGCAGGTCGAGAAGTCCAAGGCCGACCGCGGCTACGTCGTCGTCCAGGACACGAAGACCGGTGAACTGCTCGCCCTGGCCAACGCGCCCGGCTTCGACCCGGCCAACCTCGCCGAGGCCGACCCGAAGGCTCTCGGCAACGCCGCCCTGCACGACGCGTACGAGCCGGGCTCCACCACCAAGCTGGTCTCGATGGCCGCGGTGCTGGAGGAGAAGGCGGCCACGCCCGGCACCCACGTCACCGTGCCCAACCGACTGCACCGCGGCGACCGGCTGTTCAAGGACGACGTGGACCACCCGACCTGGTACCTGACGCTCAGCGGCGTGCTCGCCAAGTCCAGCAACATCGGCACGATCCTCGCCACGCAACAGCTCGGCAGGACCCAGCCGGAGGCCAACAAGGTCCTCTACTCGTACCTCCGCAAGTTCGGCATCGGACGGCCGACCGGGCTCGGATTCCCCGGGGAGACCGCGGGCATCCTGGCCAAGCCGGAGGACTGGTCGACCTCGCAGCAGTACACGGTCCCCTTCGGCCAGGGCTTCTCGCTCAACGCCGTCCAGGCCACCTCGGTGTACTCGACGGTGGCCAACGGAGGCGTGCGCGTCGAGCCCACGCTGATCCGCGGATCGAAGGGCCCCGATGGCCGATTCACGCCGTCGCCCGAGCCGAAGAAGAAGCGGGTCGTGAGCGAGAAGACCGCCCGCACGCTGTCCGAGATGCTGCAGTCCGTCGTGGACGACGACGAGGGCACCGGCACCAAGGCGCAGATCGACGGATACCGCGTGGCGGGCAAGACGGGCACGGCCAACCGCGTCGACCCGGAGACCGGCCGGTACAAGGGGTACACGTCGTCGTTCGCCGGATTCGCGCCCGCCGACAAGCCGCGGATCGCGGTCTACTGCGCGGTCCAGAACCCCACCAAGGGCAACTACTTCGGTGGCCAGATCTGTGCGCCGATCTACAAGAAGGTCATGGAGTTCGCGCTCAAGACCCTCCAGGTGCCGCCCTCCGGCGCCAAGGCGCCCGGCCTCCCGGTCACGTTCGACCCGAAGGACTGACCGGTCACGTTCGATCCGAAAGACTGATCCGCACCAGTGAACAGGTAAGCCCGTGACAACCATCACCCCGGACTCCGGGAACCAGAACCCCCGCCCCGCGCACGAGGACAGCCCATTTCGCGCCCCGCAGGGTGCGCCGGGTACGCTCACCGCCGTGCCACACGCTGATCAGTCCCAAACCACCCAGAAGGACGTTCCCGTGACCTATCCGGGACCGCCGCGGCCGGAGCGAGTCTCCGCGAGCACCCTCGCGGACCTCGCCGAGCAGCTGGGTGTCGATGTCCCCGGGACGGCCGCGGAGATCACGGGCATCACGCACGACTCCCGTGCCGTGCGCCCCGGTGACGTCTACGCCGCCCTCCCCGGCGCCCGAGTCCACGGCGCCGACTTCGCCGCGCAGGCCGCCGACCTCGGCGCCGCCGCGATCCTCACCGACCTGGCCGGGATGGACCGCGCCGCGTCGACCGGGCTGCCGCTGCTGATCGTCGGCGACCCGCGCGGCCGCATGGGCGAGCTGGCCGCCACCATCTACGGGCGGCCGGGCGGCGACCTGCTGCAGATCGGCATCACCGGCACGTCGGGCAAGACCACCACCGCGTACCTCGTCGAGGGCGGGCTCAAGGCCGCCGGGCACAACACCGGGCTGATCGGCACCGTCGAGATGCGCGTCGGCGACGAGCGCATCAAGTCGGAGCGCACCACCCCCGAAGCCACCGATCTGCAGGCGCTGTTCGCGGTGATGCGGGAGCGCGGCGTCGACTCGGTCGCCATGGAGGTCTCCAGCCACGCGCTCGTGCTCGGCCGGGTCGACGGCTGCGTCTTCGACGTCGCCGTCTTCAACAACCTGAGCCCGGAGCACATGGAGTTCCACTCCGACATGGAGGACTACTTCCAGGCCAAGGCGCAGCTCTTCACGCCGAAGCGCTCCCGGCTCGGCGTCGTCAACTTCGACGACGAGTACGGCCGCAGGCTCGTCACCGAGGCCACCGTCCCGGTGATCACGTTCTCCGCCGAGGGCCACCCGGACGCCGAGTGGCGTGCCGAGGACGTCGAAGTCGGCCCGATGGACTCGACGTTCACGGTCGTCGGCCCCAAGGGCGAGCGGATCGAGGCGAAGTCGCCGCTGGCCGGCCCGTTCAACGTGGCCAACACGCTCGCCGCGATCGTCGCCCTCGCCGCCTCCGGCATCGACCCGCAGAAGGCCGCCGACGGCGTCGCCGCCGTCCCCGGCGTCCCGGGCCGCCTGGAGCGCGTCGACGCCGGCCAGCCCTATCTCGCCGTCGTGGACTACGCGCACAAGACCGACGCCGTCGAGTCCGTGCTCCGCGCCCTGCGCAAGGTCACCGAGGGCAAGCTGCACATCGTCCTCGGCTGCGGCGGCGACCGCGACCAGACCAAGCGCATGCCGATGGGCGCGGCGGCCGCCCGGCTCGCCGACACCGCCGTCCTCACCTCGGACAACCCCCGCTCCGAGGACCCCCTCTCGATCCTCGCCACCATGCTCGCCGGCGCCGCCGAGGTGCCGGTCCACGAGCGCGGCGACGTCCAGGTCTTCGAGGACCGGGCCGCCGCCATCGCCTCGGCCGTGCACCGCGCCCGCCCCGGGGACACCGTCCTCGTCGCCGGCAAGGGCCACGAGCAGGGCCAGGACATCAACGGAGTGGTACGCCCCTTCGACGACCGTGACGTGCTGCGCGCCGCCATCGAGCACAGCCGCCGCAACGCCACTCAGAACACCCAGGGATGAAGCAGTGATCGCCCTCTCCCTCGCCGAGATCGCCTCCATCGTCGGCGGGCAGCCGTACGACATACCGGACGGCGAACGTCAGGTCACCGGATCCGTGGTGATCGACTCCCGCAAGGTCGAGCCCGGCGGCCTCTTCGCCGCCTTCGTCGGTGAAAAGGTCGACGGCCACGACTACGCGGAGCGCGCCATCGAGTCGGGGGCGGCCGCCGTGCTCGCCACCCGGCCCGTCGGCGTGCCCGCCATCGTGGTCGACGACGTCGAGAAGGCGCTCGGCGCCCTCGCGCGCGCCGTCGTCGCCCGGCTCGGCACCACCCTCGTCGCCCTCACCGGCTCCGCCGGGAAGACCTCCACCAAGGACCTGATCGCGCAGCTGCTGCAGCGCAAGGCCCCCACGGTGTGGACGCCCGGCTCCCTCAACAACGAGATCGGCCTGCCGATCACCGCGCTCACCGCCACCGAGGAGACCAGGCACCTGGTCCTCGAAATGGGCGCCCGCGGGATCGGCCACATCCGGTACCTCACCGGCCTCACCCCGCCGAGCATCGGCGTCGTGCTCAACGTCGGCTCCGCCCACATCGGCGAGTTCGGCGGCCGTGAGCAGATCGCCCAGGCCAAGGGCGAGTTGGTCGAGGCCCTCCCCTCCGGGGCGGAGGGCGGCACCGCGATCCTCAACGCCGACGACCCGCTCGTACGCGCGATGGCCGCGCGGACGCAGGCCGACGTGCTGCTCTTCGGCGAGTCCGAAGAAGCCGACGTACGCGCCGAGAATGTCCGGCTCACCGAGCAGGGACAGCCGTCCTTCACGCTGCACACACCCTCCGGGTGCAGTGACGTGACCTTGCGCCTGTACGGTGAGCACCACGTGTCGAACGCGCTTGCCGCGGCCGCCGTCGCCCACCGACTCGGGATGTCAGCCGAGGAGATCGCGGTCGCGCTCTCCGAAGCGGGCAACCTGTCCCGCTGGCGGATGGAGGTCACCGAGCGCCCGGACGGCGTGACAGTCGTCAACGACGCCTACAACGCGAACCCCGAGTCCATGCGGGCGGCGCTCCGCGCGCTCGTCGCCATGGGCAAGGGGCGCCGCACGTGGGCGGTGCTCGGGCAGATGGCCGAGCTGGGGGACGAGGCGCTGGCCGAGCACGACGCGGTCGGGCGTCTGGCCGTCCGGCTCAATGTGAGCAAGCTCGTCGCGGTCGGGGGCAGGGAAGCGTCCTGGCTGCAGCTGGGCGCATACAACGAGGGTTCGTGGGGTGAGGAGTCGGTGCACGTGTCCGACGCACAGGCGGCGGTCGACCTGCTGCGCAGCGAGCTGCGCCCGGGAGACGTCGTGCTCGTGAAGGCCTCCAGGTCGGTGGGCCTGGAAAAGGTCGCGTTCGCGCTCATCGAGGGTGAGGTCGCCGGTCGATGAGGCAGATCCTCTTCGCAGGTGTGATCGGGCTCTTCCTGACCCTGATCGGCACCCCGCTGCTGATCAAGCTTCTGGCCAAGAAGGGCTACGGCCAGTACATCCGGGACGACGGCCCGCGCGAGCACGCCAGCAAGCGCGGTACGCCGACCATGGGTGGCATCGCCTTCATCCTGGCGACGATCCTCGCGTACTTCGGCGCCAAGCTGATCACGGGTGCGCCGACGACGTTCTCCGGGCTGCTCGTGCTCTTCCTGATGGCGGGCATGGGCCTCGTCGGCTTCCTCGACGACTACATCAAGATCATCAAGCGGCGCTCGCTCGGCCTGCGGGCCAAGGCCAAGATGGCCGGCCAGCTGATCGTCGGCGTCACCTTCGCGGTGCTCGCGCTGCAGTTCGCGGACAACCGCGGCAACACCCCGGCCTCCACCAAGCTGTCGTTCGTCACGGACTTCGGCTGGTCGATCGGGCCGGTGCTCTTCGTGGTCTGGGCGCTCTTCATGATCCTGGCCATGTCGAACGGCGTGAACCTCACGGACGGCCTCGACGGCCTCGCCACCGGCGCCTCCGTGATGGTCTTCGGCGCGTACACGTTCATCGGCGTCTGGCAGTTCCAGGAGTCCTGCGCCAACGCGCAGACCCTCACCAACCCCGCGGCCTGTTTCGAGGTCCGCGACCCGCTGGACCTCGCGATCGTGGCCTCCGCGCTGATGGGCGCCTGCTTCGGCTTCCTGTGGTGGAACACCTCGCCCGCCAAGATCTTCATGGGTGACACCGGCTCGCTCGCCCTCGGCGGCGCGCTCGCCGGCCTCGCGATCTGCTCCCGTACGGAACTGCTGCTCGCGCTCCTCGGCGGTCTGTTCGTCCTCATCACGATGTCCGTGGTGATCCAGGTCGGCTCGTTCCGCCTCACCGGAAAGCGCGTCTTCCGGATGGCACCCTTGCAGCACCACTTCGAACTCAAGGGGTGGTCCGAGGTCCTTGTGGTGGTCCGCTTCTGGATCATCCAGGGCATGTGCGTCATCGTCGGCCTCGGCATCTTCTACGCGGGATGGGCAGCGGACAAGTGACCGACTGGCAGGGCAAGCACGTCACCGTCGCCGGACTCGGCGTCTCCGGAATCCCGGCGGCCAAGGTCCTGCACGGCCTCGGCGCGATCGTCACCGTCGTCAACGACGGCGCCGACGAGCGTTCCCGTACGCAGGCCGCCGAGCTGGAGGCGCAGGGCATCACCGTCCGGCTCGGTGACGGCGACACCCTGCCGCCCGGCACCGAACTGGTCGTCACGACCCCCGGCTGGAAGCCCGACAAGCCGCTGTTCGCCGCGGCCGCCGAGGCGGGCGTCGAGGTGTGGGGCGACGTCGAGCTGGCCTGGCGGCTTCGCGGGCCCGACGCCGCCCCGTGGCTCGCGGTCACCGGCACCAACGGCAAGACCACGACCGTGCGGATGCTCGCCTCGATCCTGGAGGCGGCGGGCCTGAGGACCGCCGCCGTCGGGAACATCGGCGTCTCCCTCCTGGACGCGGTCCTCGGCGAGGAGAAGTACGACGTCCTCGCCGTCGAGCTGTCCAGCTACCAGCTGCACTGGTCGCCCTCCGTCCGCGCCCACTCGGCCGCGGTCCTCAACCTGGCCCCGGACCACCTGGACTGGCACGGCTCCATGGAGGCGTACGCCGCGGACAAGGGCCGGATCTACGAGGGCAACCAGGTCGCCTGCGTCTACAACGTGGCCGACAAGGCGACCGAGGACCTGGTCCGCGAGGCCGACGTCGAGGAGGGCTGCCGCGCGATCGGCTTCACCCTCGGCAGCCCGCGGCCCTCCGAACTCGGCGTCGTGGACGGCATCCTGGTCGACCGTGCCTTCGTCGAGAACCGGCAGAAGAGCGCCCAGGAGCTGGCCGAGGTCGCGGACGTCGACCCGCCCGCCCCGCACAACGTCGCCAACGCCCTCGCGGCCGCGGCACTGGCCCGCGCCTTCGGCGTCGAACCGGCCGCCGTGCGCGACGGGTTGCGCAACTTCCGCCCCGACGCCCACCGCATCCAACGCGTCGCGGACGTCGCGGGAGTGGCGTACGTGGACGACTCCAAGGCCACCAACCCCCATGCCGCGCAAGCCTCGTTGGCGGCGTACGAGTCGATCGTCTGGATCGCGGGCGGGCTCGCAAAGGGCGCCTCGTTCGACGAGCTGGTCGCCTCCTCCGCGAAGCGGCTGCGCGGCGCCGTGCTCATCGGCAAGGAGCGGCACCTGGTCCGCGAAGCCCTGGCACGACACGCCCCGGAAGTCCCGGTGGTGGACCTCGACCGGACCGACACTGGGGCGATGTCCGCGGCCGTCGAGGAGGCGGCACGGCTCGCCGGTCCCGGTGACACCGTCCTGTTGGCCCCGGCCTGCGCCTCGATGGACATGTTCGTCAACTACAACAAGCGTGGCGAGGCGTTCGCGGACGCCGTGCACGCACTCGCCGGGCAGCACGGCGACGACACCGAGAGCGCCTGAGCCGGCCCGGCCCGCCCGCCGCACGCCGGCGGCGCGGGCACGACTGGAGGGGACAGCGACGATGCCGGCCGACGCAAGGGCCGCGCGCGACGTACGGCGCGCGGCCGTTCCGCTGAGCAGCAACCGAGGCTCCGCCTCACCCCGGCCCCCCGGCGACCGGCCGTTGCGCCGCCTCGTCGACCGCGCCCGCAGAGCCTGGGACCGCCCGCTCACCGCGTACTACGTGATCCTCGGCAGCAGCCTGCTGATCACCGTGCTCGGACTGGTGATGGTCTACAGCGCGTCCATGATCCAGGCGCTGCAACTCAACCTGCCCGCCTCGTACTTCTTCGGCAAGCAGTTCGTCGCGGCGGTGCTCGGGTCGATCCTGCTGCTCGTCGCGATGCGGATGCCGGTCAAGCTGCACCGGGCGTTCGCGTACCCGATGCTGGCCGGGTCGGTCTTCCTGATGGTGCTGGTCCAGGTGCCCGGGATAGGGCATTCGGTGAACGGCAACCAGAACTGGATCTATCTGGGCGGCCCGTTCCAGCTCCAGCCGAGCGAGTTCGGCAAGTTGGCGCTCGTGCTGTGGGGCGCGGACCTGCTCGCGCGCAAGCAGGACAAGCGGCTCCTCACGCAGTGGAAGCACATGCTGGTGCCGCTGGTCCCCGTCGCGTTCATGCTGCTCGGCTTGATCATGCTCGGCGGCGACATGGGCACCGCGATCATTCTCACGGCGATCCTCTTCGGTCTGCTCTGGCTCGCGGGCGCCCCCACGCGGCTCTTCGCGGGCGTGCTGTCGGTCGCCGTCGTGCTCGGCTTCATCCTGATCCGTACGAGCCCCAACCGCATGGCCCGCCTGGAATGCCTCGGTGCCACCGATCCGGGGCCCAGTGACCAGTGCTGGCAGGCCGTGCACGGGATCTATGCGCTTGCCTCCGGCGGATTCTTCGGTTCCGGTCTCGGAGCCAGTGTGGAAAAATGGGGTCAACTCCCAGAACCGCACACCGACTTCATCTTCGCCATCACCGGGGAGGAACTGGGTCTGGCAGGGACGCTGTCGGTGCTCGCTCTGTTCGCGGCTCTAGGCTATGCGGGTATCCGCGTGGCCGGACGCACGGAGGACCCCTTCGTGAGGTATGCCGCGGGAGGCGTGACCACCTGGATCACGGCCCAGGCCGTGGTCAACATCGGTGCGGTGCTCGGCCTGTTGCCGATCGCCGGAGTCCCGCTCCCGCTGTTCTCCTACGGAGGATCCGCCCTGCTGCCGACGATGTTCGCCGTCGGACTCCTCATCGCCTTCGCGCGCGAGGATCCCGCGGCACGAGCAGCGCTTGCCATGCGGTCGTCCGCCTCGGGCAAGAAGCGGGCTGCGGTGAGATGGAACACGATGAGACGGCGCGCCAGGTCGCGACCGTCCGGAGAGCGGTGAATTTCGGTGCATGTCGTACTCGCCGGTGGGGGGACCGCCGGCCACATCGAGCCCGCGCTCGCCCTCGCGGACGCCCTGCGCAGGCAGGACCCCACCGTGGGCATCACGGCCCTGGGCACGGAGAAGGGCCTGGAGACCCGACTGGTCCCCGAGCGTGGCTACGAACTCGCGCTGATCCCCGCCGTACCGCTGCCCCGTAAGCCCACCCCCGAGCTGATCACGGTCCCGGGCCGGCTCCGCGGCACGATCAAGGCCGCCGAGCAGGTCCTGGAGCGCACGAAGGCTGACGTCGTGGTCGGCTTCGGCGGGTACGTGGCGCTGCCCGGCTACCTCGCGGCGAAGCGCCTCGGCGTGCCGATCGTGGTGCACGAGGCCAACGCCCGGCCCGGCCTCGCCAACAAGATCGGTTCGCGGTACGCCTCCCAGGTCGCCGTCTCGTCCCCGGACAGCAAGCTGCGGGACGCCCGGTACATCGGCATTCCGCTGCGCCGCACCATCGCCACCCTCGACCGTGCGCAGATGCGGCCCGAGGCCCGCGCCGCGTTCGGCCTCGACCCGAACCTGCCGACGCTGCTGGTCTCCGGCGGCTCGCAGGGCGCCCGCCGCCTCAACGAGGTCGTGCAGCAGGTCGTTCCGCATCTGCAGCGCTCCGGCATCCAGGTCCTGCACGCGGTCGGCCCGAAGAACGAACTGCCGCACGTGGACAACATGCCGGGTATGCCGCCGTACGTCCCGGTACCGTACGTGGACCGGATGGATCTCGCGTACGCCGCGGCCGACATGATGCTCTGCCGCGCGGGCGCGATGACCGTCGCCGAACTCTCCGCCGTCGGACTCCCGGCCGCGTACGTCCCGCTGCCCATCGGCAACGGCGAACAGCGGCTCAACGCCCAGCCGGTGGTCAAGGCCGGCGGCGGTGTCCTGGTCGACGACGCCGAACTGACCCCGGAATGGGTCCAGCAGAACGTGCTGCCGGTCCTCGCCGACCCTCACCGGCTGTACGAGATGTCCCGCGCCGCCGCCGAGTTCGGCCGCCGGGACGCCGACGAACTCCTCGTCGGCATGGTCTACGAGGCGATTGCGGCACGCCACCGGGCGTGAGAAGGCAGGGGAGCGTGGCCGGACCCACCACCGCCGAACGAGGCGAACGCAACCAGGGGGAAGCACCGGCCCGCCCACCCCGACCGACGGGCGGCGGCCGCCGACTTCGGCTGCCGCCGACCCGCACGCTCGTGATCGCGGGCGTCGTCGCCGTACTGCTCACGGCCGGAGTCGTCTGGCTGCTGTACGGCTCGCAGTGGTTGCGCGTGGAGCGCGTGAAGACCTCCGGCACCGAGGTGTTGACCTCCCAGGAGGTACGCGCGGCAGCGGAGGTTCCCGTCGGCGCACCGCTGATTTCCGTCGACACAGCGGCGATTGAGGATCGGCTCCGGAAGAAATTGCGCCGTATCGACACCGTCGACGTGGTCCGTTCCTGGCCGCACGGAATCGGTCTCAAGGTGACCGAACGCAAGCCGGTGCTCCTCATCGCCAAGAGCGGAAAGTTCGTCGAAGTCGACGCAAAGGGCGTGCCGTTCGCGTCCGTTGACCGCGCGCCGAAGGGCGTTCCGCTTCTCGAATTGGACGCCGCGTCGTCCCCGAGCCTCAAACGCTTCGGTACGGAACGGCTGTTGCGGGCCGCCGTGCGTGTGGCCGGAGACCTGCCCGATTCGGTCGCAAAAACGGCAAGAACCGTTCAAGTGCGTTCATATGACTCCATCTCAGTCGAGTTGCGGGGCCAACGCACCGTCGACTGGGGCAGCGTGGAGAACGGCGACGCGAAGTCCGCTTCGCTGGCCGCGTTGCTGAAAGCCGAACCCGACGCCCGGCACTACGACGTGAGTGCCCCCACCGCCCCTGCTGTGTCAGGGAGTTGACGCCCAAGTGCGCTGGCCAGCACCCTGGTTGGTCAGCGCAACGGCTGATCACATAGGGTGAAAAGAAAAACGGGAGGTTCGGCGTGTTCGTTGAACGTGCGCCACTTGTCGACTTAGTGTCCTGTTTCGAAGACTCCAGGGAACAGACACACTGGTAACCCTAAACTTCAGCGTTAGGGTTCGGGTCGGCGTTCGGACCGTCCCAATTCGGCATCAGTCGTCGCACCGCACGCACGGCGTTGCGGCGACACGTAACTCGAGGCGAGAGGCCTTCGACGTGGCAGCACCGCAGAACTACCTCGCAGTCATCAAAGTCATCGGTGTCGGCGGCGGTGGTGTCAATGCCATCAACCGGATGATCGAGGTCGGTCTCAAGGGCGTCGAGTTCATCGCCATCAACACCGACGCGCAAGCCCTGTTGATGAGCGACGCGGACGTCAAGCTCGACGTCGGCCGTGAACTCACCCGCGGACTCGGCGCCGGAGCGAATCCGGCAGTCGGACGCAAGGCGGCCGAAGACCACCGCGAGGAGATCGAGGAGGTCCTCAAGGGGGCCGACATGGTCTTCGTCACCGCCGGTGAAGGTGGCGGCACCGGCACCGGCGGCGCGCCCGTCGTGGCCAACATCGCACGCTCGCTCGGCGCACTCACCATCGGTGTGGTGACGCGCCCGTTCACCTTCGAGGGTCGCCGTCGCGCCAATCAGGCGGAGGACGGCATCGCGGAACTCCGCGAGGAAGTCGACACCCTCATCGTGATCCCCAACGACCGTCTGCTGTCCATCTCGGACCGCCAGGTGAGCGTGCTCGACGCGTTCAAGTCGGCGGACCAGGTGCTGCTTTCCGGTGTGCAGGGCATCACGGACCTCATCACCACGCCCGGCCTGATCAACCTCGACTTCGCGGACGTCAAGTCCGTGATGTCCGAGGCCGGTTCGGCCCTCATGGGCATCGGCTCGGCGCGCGGGGACGACCGCGCGGTGGCCGCCGCGGAGATGGCGATCTCCTCGCCGCTCCTGGAGGCGTCCATCGACGGCGCCCGCGGTGTGCTGCTCTCCATCTCCGGTGGCTCCGACCTCGGTCTCTTCGAGATCAACGAGGCGGCGCAGCTGGTCAGCGAGGCCGCCCACCCCGAGGCGAACATCATCTTCGGCGCGGTCATCGACGACGCGCTCGGCGACGAGGTGCGCGTCACCGTCATCGCCGCCGGCTTCGACGGCGGCCAGCCGCCGAACAAGCGGGAGAACGTGGTCGGTTCGAACTCGGCGAGCAAGCGCGAGGAGCCGGCCCCGGTGCGCAGCACCAGCACCGAGTCCCGCCCGGCGTTCGGCTCGCTCGGCAGCGTGACCCCGCGCGAGGAGCCGGCCCCGGTCGCCGAGCCCGCTCCCGAGCCGGCCCCGGTCAACGAGATCGCGACCGCGCCGGTCAGCCCGCCGCAGGTCCCGCCGGCCCGTCCGTACCAGGACAGCCCGGCCGAGGAGCTCGACGTGCCGGACTTCCTGAAGTGACCGACGTCAAGTGATAACTGCGCACAACACCGTGGACGGCGCGCACTTCGCCTTCACCGACAGGTGGGGCGGGGTGAGCGCCGTTCCGTACGAGGAGCTCAACCTCGGCGGGGCGGTCGGCGACGCCCCCGAGGCGGTCCGCGCCAACCGTGAACTCGCCGCCAAGGCGCTGGGTGTCGAGCCCGGCGCCGTGGTGTGGATGAACCAGGTGCACGGACGGGACGTCGCCGTCGTCGACGGACCGTGGCGTGATCAATCCGACATTCCTTGCGTCGACGCAGTGGTGACGGCCCGGCGGGGCATCCCGCTCGCCGTTCTCACCGCCGACTGCACGCCGGTGCTGCTCGCCGACCCGATCGCCGGAGTCGTCGGCGCGGCGCACGCCGGCCGGCCCGGACTCGTCGCCGGAGTCGTGCCCGCCGTGGTCGAGGCCATGACGGAACTCGGCGCCGAGGCCTCCCGGATCATCGCCCGCACCGGGCCCGCGGTCTGCGGCCGTTGCTACGAAGTACCGGAGCAGATGCGGGCCGACGTCGCCGCGGTCGAGAGCGCCGCCCACTCGGAGACGAGTTGGGGGACACCGGCGGTCGACGTGACCGCGGGAGTGCACGCTCAACTCGAGCGGCTCGGCGTGACGAACCGGGAGCAGTCGCCGGTCTGCACACTGGAATCCGAAGACCACTTCTCGTACCGCCGCGAGCGCACCACCGGTCGGCTCGCGGCCTATGTCTGGCTGGACTGATAGGGCATGACGGACCGTAAGGCGGAAATCGCCGCGAATCTGGCGAAGGTGGAGGAGCGCATCGCCGCGGCATGCGCGGCCGCCGGGCGTGCGCGGGACGAAGTGACCCTGATCGTGGTCACGAAGACCTACCCCGCGAGCGACGTGCGGATCCTCGCCGACCTCGGAGTGCGCCATGTCGCGGAGAACCGCGACCAGGACGCGGCGCCGAAGGCCGCCGAGTGCGCGGACCTGCCGCTGACTTGGCACTTTGTCGGTCAGCTGCAGACCAATAAGGTTCGTTCTGTTGTCAGTTATGCCGATCTGGTGCAGTCCGTGGATCGTCCCAAGCTCGTCACAGCTCTCTCCGCCGCGGCGGTGAAGGCGGAGCGCGAACTCGGCTGTCTGATCCAGGTCGCGCTCGACGCCGAAGAGGGCGGCCGGGGCGACCGGGGAGGCGTAGCACCTGATGGAATCGAGGAGTTGGCCGGACTTGTGGCGGAAGCTCCGGGGCTGCGGCTCGACGGTCTGATGACCGTCGCACCGCTCACCGGACCGTACGCGGGACGGCAACAGGCGGCGTTCCAGCGGCTGGTGGAATTCTCAACCCTCCTGCGCGCGGCCCATCCGGCTGCGAACATGGTGTCGGCAGGGATGAGTGCGGACCTCGAGGAGGCCGTTGCGGCCGGAGCGACACATGTGCGCGTCGGCAGTGCGGTACTCGGAGTCCGACCCAGGCTCCGGTAACGTCGCCAAGCAAGTCGGACCACAGCAGAAAATATGGTCATTCCCGCAGATCAGCGGGGGTGCCGAGTGGATCGCGAGCACCTGGTGGCACAGCGGATCCACCACAGAGCGGAGGACTCAGAGCATGGCCGGCGCGATGCGCAAGATGGCGGTCTACCTCGGCCTCGTGGAGGACGACGGATACGACGGCCGGGGGTTCGACCCCGATGACGAGTTCGAGCCCGAACTGGATCCGGAGCCCGAGCGGGACCGCCGGCGGCACGAGCCTGCACATGAACTGCCGCAGGACGAACCGGCGCGAAAGGCACAGACGCCTGCGCCGCGCGAACCGATGCCGGCGGCCACTCCGGTACCGGCTGAAATCGGACGTCCGGCACGAATCGCCCCCGTGGCATCTATCACACCTGAACGTCAGAGCCTGGAGAAGAACGCACCGGTGATCATGCCCAAGGTTGTCTCCGAGCGGGAGCCCTACCGCATCACGACTTTGCACCCTCGGACCTACAACGAGGCCCGTACCATCGGGGAACACTTCCGTGAGGGCACTCCGGTGATCATGAATCTGACGGAGATGGACGACACCGACGCGAAGCGACTTGTCGACTTTGCCGCCGGTCTGGTCTTCGGACTGCACGGCAGCATTGAGCGGGTAACGCAGAAAGTGTTCCTGTTGTCGCCTGCTAACGTCGATGTCACGGCGGAGGACAAGGCCCGCATCGCAGAGGGCGGGTTCTTCAACCAGAGCTGAGACGCAAGACCGGTTACGAGAAGTTCGAGACAGGGGAGAGGGAAGCGCGAACAATGAGCGTTGTCTGGGATGTGCTCTACATCGCGCTGATGTGTTTCCTGATCGTGCTGATCTTCCGGTTGGTCATGGACTACGTCTTCCAGTTCGCCCGCTCATGGCAACCCGGCAAGGCGATGGTGGTCGTTCTGGAGGCCACCTACACTGTCACTGATCCACCGCTCAAGCTTCTGCGGCGGTTCATCCCGCCGCTGCGTCTCGGGGGCGTGGCGCTCGACCTGTCCTTCTTCGTGCTGATGATCATCGTCTACATCCTGATCTCCGTCGTGAGCCGGCTGTGAGCGCGATGTCAACTACGTTCTTGCCGAATGCCGACGACTACGTTGAGGTGAAGAGATGCCGTTGACCCCCGAGGACGTGCGGAACAAGCAGTTCACGACCGTCCGCCTCCGAGAAGGCTATGACGAGGACGAGGTCGATGCCTTCCTCGACGAGGTCGAGGCCGAACTGACGCGACTGCTCCGCGAGAACGAGGACCTGCGCGCGAAGCTCGCCGCAGCGACCCGTGCCGCCGCGCAGAACCAGCAGCAGGGCGGCATGCGCAAGCCCGAGCCGCAGGACCAGCAGCAGCAACAGCGCGGTCCCGGCGCCCCGGTGCCCGCCGCAATATCGGGTCCGCAGCCGGTGCCGCCGCAGCAGCAACAGCACCTGGGTCCGCCCCAGCTGCCCGGTGGAGCGCCGCAGCTGCCCGCAGGTCCGAACGCCGGCCACGGTGGTCCGCAGGGCCCCGGTCCCATGCAGGGCGGCCCGATGGGCGGTCCCATGGGCGGTCACGGTCCGCAGCTGCCGCAGGGTGGCGGCGGCGGTCAGGGCGGTCCCGGTGGCGACAGCGCCGCCCGCGTCCTCTCGCTCGCGCAGCAGACCGCCGACCAGGCGATCGCGGAGGCCCGTTCCGAGGCCAACAAGATCGTCGGCGAGGCCCGTTCGCGCGCCGAGGGTCTCGAGCGTGACGCCCGTGCCAAGGCCGACGCCCTGGAGCGGGACGCGCAGGAGAAGCACCGCGTCGCGATGGGCTCCCTGGAGTCCGCCCGCGCCACGCTGGAGCGCAAGGTCGAGGACCTGCGCGGCTTCGAGCGCGAGTACCGCACGCGTCTGAAGTCGTACCTCGAGTCCCAGCTGCGTCAGCTGGAGACCCAGGCCGACGACTCGCTGGCCCCGCCGCGGACGCCGGCGACGGCTTCGCTGCCGCCGTCCCCCTCGATGGCTTCCGCCGGTGCGCCCTCCATGGGCGGCGGCAACCACACCATGGGCGGCAACCAGTCGATGGGCGGCCACGGAGGCACCTCCGGTGGCAACTCGTACGGCGGCCAGCAGCAGATGTCGCCCGCGATGACGCAGCCGATGGCGCCGGTGCGGCCGCAGGGTCCGCAGCCGATGCAGCAGGCTCCGTCCCCGATGCGCGGCTTCCTCATCGACGAGGACGACAACTGACGGCTGAGCGCGCGCAGCGCGCGTAGAGCGTCGGCAGCGCTAAAGGGCCTGGCCCCGGGAATTCTCCCGGGGCCAGGCCCTTTTGCCGTGCGTGCGGGGCGAGTTGGGGATCGGACACGGGTCGTGGGCGCAGCTGTGCCCCGGCACACAACGCCGAAGGCCCGGTGTCGCCCGATCCGTCGGATCGGGCGACACCGGGCCTTGCGGTTGACGGCCGGCGCCGGGCGGTCACACGCCTCGGTCGTGCCGGGCGGTCACGCCTCGGTCTTGCGGAGGCGGAACGTCAGGCCGAGGCCGTCGTCGGTGAACGGGGCGCCGTACGCCTCGTCGGCCTCGCCCTCGGCGAAGTCCAGGGCGAGGACCTCGTCCGCGATCAGGGCGGCGTGCTCGGCGAGGGCGTCCGTGGTGTCCCCGGAGGTGGCCGACCAGCGCACCGCGATCCGGTCCGCGACGTCCAACCCGCTGTTCTTGCGGGCCTCCTGGATCAGGCGGATCGCGTCCCGGGCGAGGCCCGCACGGCGCAGGTCCTCGGTGATCTCCAGGTCGAGCGCGACCGTGGCGCCGGCCTCGGAGGCGACCGACCAGCCCTCGCGGGGGGTCTCCGTGATGAAGACCTCGTCCGGGGTGAGGGTGACCGTCTCGCCCTCGACCTCCACCGTCGCCGAGCCGTCGCGCAGCGCCAGGGAGAGCGCGGCCGCGTCGGCGTTCGCGACGGCCTTGGCCACCGCCTGGACGCCCTTGCCGAAACGCTTGCCCAGGGCGCGGAAGTTGGCCTTGGCCGTCGTGTCGACGAGGGAGCCGCCCACCTCGGAGAGCGAGGCGAGGGAGGAGACGTTCAGCTCCTCGGTGATCTGGGCGCGGAGTTCCTCGCCGAGCGCGTCGAAGCCGTTGGCGGCGACCAGGGCGCGGGACAGCGGCTGGCGGGTCTTCACGCCGGACTCGGCACGCGTGGCGCGGCCCAGCTCGACGAGCCGCCGCACCAGCGCCATCTGCTGCGAAAGCACCGGGTCCACAAGGGAGTTGTCCGCCTCGGGCCACGTCGCCAGGTGCACCGACTCCGGGGCGTTCGGCGTCACCGGCACGACCAGGTCCTGCCAGACCCGCTCGGTGATGAACGGCGTCAGCGGGGCCATCAGCCGCGTGACCGTCTCGACGACCTCGTGCAGGGTGCGGAGCGCGGCCTTGTCGCCTTGCCAGAAGCGGCGGCGGGAGCGGCGCACGTACCAGTTGGAGAGGTTGTCGACGAAGGCCGAGAGGAGCTTGCCGGCGCGCTGGGTGTCGTACGACTCCAGGGCTTCCGTGGACTGTTCGACCAGGGTGTTGAGCTCGCTGAGCAGCCAGCGGTCCAGGAGCGGGCGGTCGGCCGGGGCCGGGTCGGCGGCCGACGGGGCCCACTTCGACGTACGGGCGTAGAGGGCCTGGAAGGCGACCGTGTTCCAGTACGTGAGGAGGGTCTTGCGGACGACCTCCTGGATCGTGCCGTGGCCGACGCGGCGGGCAGCCCACGGGGAGCCGCCGGCGGCCATGAACCAGCGGACGGCGTCGGCGCCGTGCTGGTCCATGAGCGGGATGGGCTCCAGGATGTTGCCCAGGTGCTTGGACATCTTGCGGCCGTCCTCGGCGAGGATGTGACCGAGGCAGACCACGTTCTCGTACGACGACTTGTCGAAGACCAGGGTGCCGACGGCCATCAGCGTGTAGAACCAGCCGCGGGTCTGGTCGATGGCCTCCGAGATGAACTGCGCCGGGTAGCGCGACTCGAAGAGCTCCTTGTTCTTGTACGGGTAGCCCCACTGCGCGAACGGCATCGAGCCCGAGTCGTACCAGGCGTCGATGACCTCCGGCACGCGGACCGCCTCGTGGGAGCAGCCCTCGTGGGTGCAGGCGAACGTGACGTCGTCGATGAACGGGCGGTGCGGGTCGAGGGACGACTGGTCCGTGCCCGTCAGCTCGGACAGCTCCTCGCGGGAGCCGACGCAGGTGAGGTGGCCCTCCTCGCAGCGCCAGATGGGCAGCGGGGTGCCCCAGTAGCGGTTGCGGGACAGGGCCCAGTCGATGTTGTTGTTCAGCCAGTCGCCGAAGCGGCCGTGCTTGACCGACTCGGGGAACCAGTTGGTCTTCTCGTTCTCCTCGAGGAGACGGTCCTTGACGGCGGTCGTCCGGATGTACCAGGACGGCTGCGCGTAGTAGAGCAGGGCCGTGTGGCAGCGCCAGCAGTGCGGGTAGCTGTGCTCGTACGGGATGTGCTTGAAGAGCAGGCCGCGTTCGTCGAGGTCCGCGGTGAGCTTTTCGTCGGCCTTCTTGAAGAACACGCCGCCGACGAGGGGGACTTCGGGCTCGAAGGTGCCGTCGGGCAGCACCGGGTTCACGACCGGCAGGCCGTACGCGCGGCAGACCTTGAGGTCGTCCTCACCGAAGGCGGGGGACTGGTGGACCAGACCCGTGCCGTCCTCGGTCGTCACGTACTCGGCGTTGACGACGAAGTGGGCCGGAGCCGGGAACTCCACCAGCTCGAACGGGCGTTGGTACGTCCAGCGCTCCATCTCGGCGCCGGTGAAGGACTCGCCGGTGGTCTCCCAGCCCTCGCCGAGCGCCTTCTCGACGAGCGGCTCGGCGACGACCAGCTTCTCGTTGCCGTCGGTGGCCACCACGTACCGGACGTCGGGGTGGACGGCGACCGCGGTGTTGGACACCAGCGTCCACGGCGTCGTCGTCCACACCAGGAGCGAGGCCTGGTCGGCGAGGGGGCCGGAGGTGACGGGGAAGCGGACGTAGACCGACGGGTCGACGACCGTCTCGTACCCCTGCGCCAGCTCGTGGTCGGAGAGGCCGGTGCCGCAGCGGGGGCACCAGGGGGCGACACGGTGGTCCTGGACGAGCAGGCCCTTGTCGAAGATCTGCTTCAGCGACCACCAGACCGACTCGATGTACTCGGGGTTCATCGTGCGGTACGCGTCGTCGAGGTCGACCCAGTAGCCCATGCGGGTCGTGAGGTCGGTGAAGGCGTCGGTGTGCCGGGTCACGGACTCGCGGCACTTGGCGTTGAACTCGGCGATGCCGTACGCCTCGATGTCCTTCTTGCCGTTGAAGCCGAGCTCCTTCTCGACGGCGAGCTCGACGGGCAGGCCGTGGCAGTCCCAGCCGGCCTTGCGCGCGACGTGGTACCCGCGCATGGTGCGGAAGCGCGGGAAGACGTCCTTGAAGACGCGGGCCTCGATGTGGTGGGCGCCGGGCATTCCGTTGGCGGTGGGCGGGCCCTCGTAGAAGACCCACTCGGGGCGACCCTCGGACTGCTCCAGGCTCTTGGCGAAGATCTTCTGCTCGCGCCAGAAGTCGAGCACGGCGTGCTCGAGGGCGGGCAGGTCGACCTGGGCGGGCACCTGGCGGTACTGCGGCTGCGTGTTCAACGAGCTTCCTCCGGCGGACACTGTTTCCGTCGGAGGGACGAGAGCCGGCCTGCGCCGTGCGGCGCGGGCTCCCGCGGTACCACCCTCCTTGGCCCGCCGGGCTCGGGACTGCGCCGGTGGGCCCCCTCATTGGGGTCGCGGCCGGGTCTACTCGCCGCCGCTGCCGATCGCTCGGCCGCTGCGGCTTTCTTCCGGCGGCTCCGGGGTGATCTTCACGTTCGCGCGGGCCCCCGGGCTCTCACCGTCCCCGGGTCGCTCCTGGCTGCGTACGGACGCTACTCGTCCCCATCCATGCCTTTTCGCTGTGCCCAGTGTACGGGGCCGCGGCGCGGTGGGCCGACCGGATTTCCCGGGGCGGTGGGGGCTCGGGGGCGGTGAGGGGTGGGGCGGTGCCGGGTCAGGCGTGTTCGGGGATCACGTCCTTGAGGTTGTCGCGGACCATCTTGCGCAGGTCGAGGCTGTCGGTGTGGCCGTGCACGGACACCGCGTGCTCGCTGGCGGCGCGGACCACTTCCTCTTCCTCGCCGGAGATGGTGAGGGTGCAGTTGGACTCGCTGGGGAAGTCGCGGCAGTCGGCTGTCTTGCGCATCGTGCACCTCCTTTGTAGCGCCTGGTTTTCGTTCAAGTTTATGCCCCGAAACAGGTGCAAAATAGGGCGCATCACTGGTGGATGGGCGGCGACGGTACGGGCTCCGGGGCTGACCCGAATGGCCACACGCGCGGTGCCGGATCCCGGCCCGGGGCCTGGGCCGGATTACCCGGCGGGGAGCTGGGCACAACGGATGCATGCCGGTCCCGGCGCAGCCGTGGGGCGGGCGGATCGGGCGGCGTGCCCCGTTGCCGCGGGCCTGGAGTCGATTTATCGTCCCAGCACGATTCGCGAGCAAGATCACAAAATGTGAAGGGGCCGCGGCCATGGTGGCGAAGAAGACCGCCGTATCGGAGTCGGCGTCCGCCAGATCCGCTGGTGCGGCGGCCGGTGACCTGACGGAGAAACAGGCCGCGGCCGAGCACGCGGAGGACCCGGAGCGGACGAAGAAGGCGGCGAAGAAGTCCGCGGCGAAGAAGAGCGCCGCGAAGAAGAGCAGCACGACGAAGACCGCGACCAAGAAGACGGCGGCAGCGAAGACCGCGGCAGCGAAGACCGCGAAGAAGGTCGTGACGAAGGCCGTGCCGGACGCGGACGCCGAGGCGGGTGCGGAGACGGACGCCGTCGAGGAGAAGAAGGCCGCCGCCAAGGCCACCGAGGCGAGCAGCGCCGCCAAGGGCGCCAAGGCCACGAAGTCCAGCAGCAAGACCACCAAGAGCACCAAGAAGACGGCCGCAGGCAAGAGCACGAAGGCGGCGGCCGGACGGGCCGAGGGCGAGGCGGAGAAGTCCGAGCCCGCCGAGGGCCGAGGGAAGGGCGCGACCAAGAAGGCCGCTGCTGAGGAGCAGACGGCCGAGGAAGCGGCGCACGCCGCGAAGAAGACGGGAGCCAAGTCGGTGGCTGCGAAGAAGACCGGGGCGACGGCGGCCGGGCCGTCGGCCCCTTCCGTACCGAAGGCGCGAGCGGTCGCGGCCGAGCCGGGCGAGCTCGCCGTACGGCCCGGCGAGGACCCGTGGACCCCGGAGGAGGTGGCCGAGGCGCGCACCCTGCTGTCGGAGGAGGCGGGCCGGCTGCGGACCGAGATCGTGGCGTCCGAGGAGTCGCTGCAGGGGCTGATGCGGGACTCCGGGGACGGGGCCGGCGACGACCAGGCGGACACCGGGACGAAGAACATCACGCGCGAGCACGAGATGGCGCTCGCGAACAACGCGCGGGAGATGCTGGAGCAGACCGAGCGCGCCCTGGAACGCCTCGACGCGGGGACCTACGGGCTGTGCGAGAACTGCGGCAATCCCATCGGGAAGGCGCGGATGCAGGCGTTCCCGCGCGCGACCCTGTGCGTGGAGTGCAAGCAGAAGCAGGAACGGCGCTCCTGAGGAGCAGTCACTGTGAGTGTGTGCCGTACCCTCGTCCTCAGTCGGAATCTAGGGTTGAGGGACTCACGTGGCAGAGGCGGAGCGCATCATCGGTACGCCGGACAGCGAGGACGCCGGGGCGGGTGCGGAGCCGGAGCGTGCGGACGGCACCCCGGCCCCGGCGGGCGCGGACGAGGCCACGGGGTCGGACGGTTCGGCCGAGGTGAGCGAGCGGCCCGATGAGCCGGCGGCCGAGGCCGGGTCCGAGCAGCCCACGGACGGGTCGGAGCAGCCCAAGGGACGCCGGAAGATCGCGATGCTGTTCGCGATCGCGGCGGTGGCGTACGCCCTGGACCTGATCAGCAAGGTGATCGTGGTCGAGAAGCTGGAGCACCACGAGCCGATCCAGCTCATCGGGGACTGGCTGCAGCTGCAGGCGATCCGGAACGCGGGCGCGGCCTTCGGCATCGGCGAGGCCTTCACCGTGATCTTCACGATCATCGCGGCCACCGTGATCGTCGTGATCGCCCGGCTCGCCCGCAAGCTCTACAGCCTGCCGTGGGCGATCGCACTCGGCCTGCTGCTCGGCGGTGCGCTCGGCAACCTCACCGACCGGATCTTCCGCGCGCCCGGCGTCTTCGAGGGCGCGGTCGTGGACTTCATCGCGCCGAAGGGCTTCGCGGTGTTCAATCTCGCGGACTCGGCGATCGTGTGCGGCGGCATCCTGATCGTGATCCTGTCCTTCCGCGGCCTGGACCCGGACGGCACGGTCCACAAGGACTGACCCCCTTCGCGTACGGGCGCTCGCACGGGCTCTCGTACGGGGCTGTCGTAGCCGTCCGGCATACTCGACGGGTGAGCACGATTCCCGAGATCCGCACCCTGCCCGTGCCCGACGGCCTGGAGGGCGAGCGCGTCGACGCCGCCATCTCCCGCATGTTCGGCTTTTCCCGCACCAAGGCCGCCGAGCTGGCCGCAGCCGGAAAGGTGCAGGTCGACGGCAGCGTCGTCGGCAAGTCCGAGCGCGTGCGCGGCGGGGCCTGGCTCGAGGTGGAGATGCCGCAGGCGGCGCCACCCGTGCAGGTCGTCGCGGAGCCGGTCGAGGGCATGGAGATCGTGCACGACGACGAGGACATCGTCGTGATCATGAAGCCGGTCGGCGTCGCCGCGCACCCGAGCCCCGGCTGGACCGGCACGACCGTGATCGGCGGCCTGGCCGCGGCGGGCTACCGCATCTCGACCTCCGGCGCCGCCGAGCGCCAGGGCATCGTGCACCGCCTGGACGTCGGCACGTCGGGCCTGATGGTCGTCGCCAAGTCCGAGTACGCGTACACGTCGCTGAAGCGCCAGTTCAAGGAGCGCACGGTCGACAAGCGGTACCAGGCGCTCGTCCAGGGCCACCCCGACCCGATGAGCGGCACCATCGACGCCCCCATCGGCCGCCACCCGAACCACGACTACAAGTGGGCGGTCACCGCCGAGGGCAAGCCCTCGGTGACGCACTACGACCTGGTGGAGGCGTTCCGGGCGGCCTCGCTGCTCGACATCAAGCTGGAGACCGGGCGCACGCACCAGATCCGGGTGCACATGTCGGCCCACCGCCACCCCTGCGTCGGCGACCTGACGTACGGCGCGGACCCCACGCTCGCCAAGCGGCTGGGCATCACCCGGCAGTGGCTGCACGCGGTGCGGCTCGGCTTCGAGCACCCCGGCGACGGCCGCTGGGTCGAGTTCGAGAGCGGCTACCCGGAGGACCTGCAGATCGCCCTCGACCGCGTCCGGGCCGAGAGCGCGTGACGTCCGGGCCGTTCGCGGTCCGGGCCGCCGAGTCCACGGCCGACCGCAAGGCTTGCTTCGCGGTGCGCCAAGAGGTGTTCGTCGCCGAGCAGGGCGTACCGGAGGAGATCGAGTACGACGCGTACGACGACGCCGCCCTTCATGTGCTCGCCGTCGGGGACGACGGGACGGCGCTCGGGACGGGCCGGCTGCTGCACGGTGCGGCGGCCGAGGCGAAGACCGGCGGCGACCCGGCCGTCGGCTCCCTCGGCCGGCTCGCGGTGACGCGGGCCGCGCGCGGGCGGGGTGTCGGGGCCGCCTTGGTGCGGGCCCTTGAAGAGGCGGCCGCCGGCCTGGGCCTCGCGGCGGTCGACCTGCATGCGCAGACACACGCCCTGGAGTTCTACGCACGGCTCGGATATGAGGCGTACGGCGAGGAGTTCCTGGACGCGGGGATCGTGCACCGGGCGATGCGGCGGAAGCTCGGGGCGACGGACGGGCGGTCGGCAAGGGGGTTAGGAAAGTTTCCTGTTCTTCTTGACGGGGGTGCTCAACGTCCCTAGTTTTCCCGGGAGTTGCCCCCTGCCCCCACAGGAGCTCCCATGCGTCAGGCCGTCTCCCGCAAGCACCGCAGGAACCCGCGCCGCCGCCGGGCCGTCGCCGCGTCACTGACCGCCGTAGGGGCCCTCGCCCTGGCCGGGGTCTGGAACGCCAACGCCACCGAGGTCGCCGCCCCGCTCTGGCAGGCCGACCCGGCCAAGGGCACCGCCGTCTTCGAGGGCGTCGAGAAGAAGCCCGGTGAGGTCTCCGTGGTGGACGACCCGAAGGGCACGTACGGGAAGTCGTACCGGCTGTACACCTCCGGTGAGAAGGTCACGCCCGAGGACCGGGTGCGGGTCGAGACGCGTGGGCACAAGCGGCCCGACGGGTCGCGGTTGCGCTTTGACGAGGGCGACACCGTCTACATCGGCTGGCGCTCGATGTGGGACCCGCTGCCCACCAAGTCCGGTGACTGGGTGGCCCTCTGGCAGCTCAAGGACTACGGCAGCGGCGCCGCCACCCCGCCCCTCTCGCTGCGGGCGCGCGGCGACGGCACGGTCGACCTGGAGTACTGCGACCCGGACATGAAGACCACCCGGCTCTGGGACACCCCGCTGCGCACCGGCGAGTGGCACCACTTCGTGGTCGGCGTCACCGTCTCCGCGGACCCGGACAAGGGCTCGGTGAAGCTCTGGTACGACGGTGAGCCGCAGCAGCTGGGGGGCGGTACGGCGTTCAAGGGCGCGACCCTGCGCGCCGACTGGGTCACCGACAAATGGGGCGTCTACCGCTCCGACGGCGTGAAGGGCGAGGCCACCGCGTACCTCAACGGGGCCCGGGTCGGGCGGAGTTACGACGAGGTGGCGCCCTGAACCACCCCGGGTGAGCGGTTTGCCGGAATTGCGTGGCAGGCTTGAAGGCGCGTTCCCGGTCTCCGGGGGCGCGCCCGTGCGCCGCCCCCCCGTGGCGCCGGCGCCCGTAGCGCACGCCTCCGGAGGCCCGCGAAGTGGACCAGTTGGCCCTGCTGTTCGTCCTGCTCCTCGGGGCCGTGCTGAGCGTGCCGCTCGGCGCGCGGCTCGGGCTGCCCGCGCCGGTGCTCATGACCGTCGCCGGAATCGTGCTCGCGCTGCTGCCGTTCGTGCCCAACGTCGAGATCCCGCCGGAGTTCATCCTTCCGCTGGTCCTGCCGCCGCTGCTCTACGCCTCCGTGCAGCGCACGTCCTGGCGCCAGTTCACCGCCAACCTGCGGCCGATCCTGCTGCTCGCGGTCGCCCTTGTCTTCGTCACCACGGCCGCGGTCGCGGTGGTCGCCAACGCCGTCGTGCCGGGGCTTCCGCTCGCTGCGGCCGTCGCGCTCGGGGCCCTCGTCGCGCCGCCCGACCCGGTCGCCGCCACCGCCGTCGCCGGTCAACTCGGGCTGCCCAGGCGGCTCGTGTCGATCCTGGAGGGCGAGGGCCTGTTCAACGACGTGACGGCGATCGTGCTCTACCACGTCGCCATCGCCGCCGCCGTCAGCGGCTCCTTCTCGGTGCCGCACGCCGCCCTCGAATTCCTGCTCTCCGCGGTCGTCGCGCTCGCCGTCGGCCTCGGCATCGGCTGGGCCGCCAACAAGCTGATGGGCTTCCTCGACGACGCCACGCTCCAGGTCGGCCTCACCCTCCTCGTGCCCTTCGTCTCGTACGTCCTGGCCGAGGAGTTGAAGGGGTCCGGGGTGCTCGCGGTGCTGGTGACCGCGCTGTTCCTGGCGGAGTACGCGGTGGACGCGGACGACGTGATGGGGCGGCTCGCGGGGCGCACGTTCTGGGAGGTCGTCGACACCCTCGTCACCGGGATCGCCTTCGGTCTCATCGGCCTCGAACTGCACAACGCCATCAGGACCGCCTCGGGCCGCTGGGGCGAACTCCTCGGCTGGGCCGCGGCGGTCACCGCGGTCGTCGTGTTCGTACGCCTCTTCTGGCTGCTGCCCGCGACCTGGATCGCCATGCGGCTGCACCACAAGCGCGACTACGACGAGGAGATCCCGGTCAGTTGGCGGGAGACCGTCGTCATGTGGTGGTCCGGGATGCGCGGTGTGGCGTCCGTGGCGCTGGCGCTCGCCATTCCGCTGGAGACGGACGCGGGGGAGCCGTTCCCGGTGCGCAACGAGATCATCTTCATCGCCTTCGGGGTGATCATGGCGACCCTCGTCCTGCAGGGCCTCACCCTGCCCTGGATGGTGCGGAAGCTCGGCGTCGAGGCCGACGCCGAGGCCGAGGAGGCGTACGAGCGGGAGCTCGCCGTACGGGCCGCGAAGGCGGCGAAGCGGCGGCTCAAGGAGATCCAGGAGGTCGAGGAGCTGCCGGAGGAGTTCGCCGAGCAACTGGCCCGCCGCGCCTACGACATCGGCGCCCGGATCAGCCCCGACATGGTCGACGAGGACCGCAGAGCCGCGTACGCCAAGCGCAGTGCGTGGGTGAAGCGGGTGCGGCGGATCCAGGGCGAGATGATGAGCGCCGCCCGGCACGAGGTGCTCGCCGCGCGCAACGAGCCGGGCTCCGACCCGGAGATCGTGGACCGGGTGCTGCGGCACCTCGACGTACGAAGCCTGCGCTGAGCCGCGGTGGCTAGCCCCGCCCCGTCCGCAGCTCCGGCTCCGCCACGTGCTTGACCTGCGGCGGCACCGGGGCCGGGGCCGTGGCGACGTGGGGGAGGGCGTACGCGTGGTGTTCCGCGAGCCAGCGCAGCAGCTGTTCGCGGACCGTGACGCGCACCGTCCAGACGTCGTCCGCGTCCTTCGCCGTGACCAGGGCGCGGACCTGCATCGTCGTCGGCGTCGTGTCCGTGACCGCGAGGCCCCAGTCGCGGCCGTCCCAGGCCGGGCAGTCGCGGAGGATGTCGTGCAGCTTCTCCCGCATCTCCGGCAGCGGCGCGCGGTGGTCCAGGTGGAAGAAGACGGTCCCGGTCATCTGGGCGCCGCCGCGCGACCAGTTCTCGAACGGCTTCGACGTGAAGTACGAGACGGGCATGGTGATCCGGCGGTCGTCCCAGGTGCGGACGGTCAGGAACGTGAGCGTGATCTCGTCGATCGTGCCCCACTCGCCGTCCACGACCACCGTGTCCCCGATCCGCACCATGTCGCCGAAGGCGATCTGCAGCCCCGCGAAGAGGTTGCCGAGCGTGGACTGGGCGGCGATGCCCGCGACGATGCCGAGCACCCCGGCCGAGGCGAGCAGCGAGGCGCCCGCCGTGCGCATCGCGGGGAACGTGAGCAGCATCGCCGCGCCCGCCACCACCGCGACCACGGCCGTCACCACGCGCTGGATCAGCGTGACCTGCGTACGCACCCGGCGCACCCGGGCCGGATCGCGGTGCGCCGCCGCGTACCGCGCGTACGAGGCGTCGACGACGGCCGTCGCGATCCGCACCACGAGCCAGGCGGACGAGGCGATGAGTATCAGGGCGAGGAGGTGGGTGACGCCGTCGCGGTGGGCCGCGAACAGGCCGGACTGGTCGTGCGAGGCGGTCAACAGGGCGGTGGCGAGCACCAGTTGGAGGGGCAGGCGGCAGCGGCGCAGCAGACCCCACAGCGGGGTCTCGGGATGCCGGGCGTCGACGCGTTGCAGCAGGCGGTCCACCAGCCAGCCCACGACCAGCGTGAGGACGACCGTGCCACCGAGGACGATCAGCGGACGCAGTACGTTCTCCATGCGTTCGAGGGTAAGTGCGCCTGGCACGATGGACGCATGGACATCATGCTTTTCCACTCGGCGCAGGGCCTGCGCCCGGCCGTGCACGCCGCGGCCGACCGGCTGCGCGCCGCGGGGCACGAGGTGCACGTGCCCGACCTCTACGACGGGCGGACCACCGACACCGTCGAGGAGGGGATGAAGATCAAGGAGGAGATCGGTTCGGACGAGCTGCTCCGCCGCGCCGTCGTCGCCGCCGCACCGTACTCCGAACGCGGCCTGCTGTACGCCGGGTTCTCGCTCGGCGGCTCCCTCGCGCAGAACCTCGCGCTCGCCGACGAGAAGGCCCGCGGGCTGCTCCTGCTGCACGGCACCTCGGACATCGCGGACGACGCGGCGGTGGACGACCTGCCGGTGCAGCTGCACGTCGCCGACCCGGACCCGTTCGAGCCGCACGACTGGCTGAACGCGTGGTACCTGCGGATGCGCAGGGCCGGCGCGGACGTGGAGGTCTTCCGGTACGCGGGCGCGGGGCACCTCTACACGGACCCGGACCTGCCGGACTTCGACGCCGAGGCGGCGGAGCAGACGTGGCGGGTCGCCCTCGACTTCGTCGCGTCGCTGTAGGTCCGGCAGGGCTCAGGAACGGTCCTGGTCGCGGACGCAGCGGCCGGTCGGGGCGGCGGCGGGCGGGCGGCACTGCAGGGGGAGGTCGGCCCGGTCGCGGCTGAGGTACCGGCCGACGCAGGTGTCGGGCGTGGTCCGGCCGAGGGTCGCGCAGTGCCGGAGGGCGGCCCGGCCGTCGGCGAACGGGCCCGGCACGTAGATCACCCACCAACCCGGCTTGAGCGAGGCGTAGTTGTCGCTGCGCAGGAAGCGGGCGCCGGGCGCGTTCTTGCGGATGGTGGCGAGCCGCTTGTCCCGGGCGGCCGTGCCCGCGGAGACCGGCTCCGAGTGCAGCTGGGCGATCCAGACCCCGGAGGCCGGCGGCGTCTGCGTACGGCCGGGCTTCCGCGTCGGCGTTCCGGTGGGGCCCGTACCGGGGCCGCGGCCCGGGGACTTGGACGGGTGCGGCGACGCGGCGCGGGTCGGCGTCGGGTTCGTACCGCCCTCCGTCCGCTTCCCGTCGGAGCCGCCGAGCGCGAACACCAGGCCGGTGCCGACGACCAGGGCGACGGCGAGCGCGACCACGCCGACGATCACGGGCGTACGACCGCGGCCGGAGGCGGGCGGCTGGTGCCGGGTGGGAGCCATCGGGTACGGGCTGCCGGGCGCTCCGTACGGGCCGGGCGCCCCGTGAGCCCCTTGCCCCGCCGGGCTGTCGACGGCCGTGGGCGGCGGGGGCGGCGGCGCCGCGTACGACGTGGTCTGCGTCGGGCGGTCCGGCCACAGCGGCGGCTCGCCCGACTCGACGCGCGTCAGCATCGCGTCCAGCTGCGCGGCGTCCGGGCGGGCGGCCGGGTCGCGGACGAGCAGCGCGGACAGGACCGGGGCGAGCGGGCCCGAGCGGACCGGCGGCGGGACGGGCTCGTCGAGGACCGCGGCGAGCGTGGCGAGCGTGGTGGCCCGGCGCATCGGACTGACGCCTTCCACCGCGACGTACAGGACGAGGCCCAGGGACCACAGGTCGGAGGCCGGGTCGTCGTCGGTGCCGCGGATGCGCTCCGGGGCGATGTACTCGGGCGAGCCGATGAGGTCGCCGGTGGCCGTCAGGGGCGACGTGCCCTGCAGGGCGGCGATGCCGAAGTCGGTGAGGACCGCGCTGCCATCCGTGCGCAGCATCACGTTGGCCGGCTTCACGTCCCGGTGCTGGATGCCGGCGGCGTGCGCGGCGCGCAGCGCGGAGAGCACCTGACGGCCGAGCCGCGCGGCCTCCTGCGGGCTCAACGGCCCCTGGGCGAGCCGGTCCTGAAGGGTGTGGCCGGGCAGCAGCTCCATCACCAGCCACGGGTGGCCGTCCGCCGCGGCGTCCACGATGTGGTGGATCGTGACCACGTGCGGATGGCTGAGCCGGGCGAGCGCGCGGGCCTCCCGCAGCACCCGCTCGCGCAGCACCCGGTCCGCGTCCGGGGACAGCGCCGGGTCGGGGGAGCGGACCTCCTTGAGGGCGACCTCGCGGTGCAGCACCGTGTCGCGTGCCCGCCACACGGTGCCCATGCCTCCGCTGCCGAGCCGCTCGATCAGCTCGAAGCGCCCGTCGACGATCCTGGTGCGGCCCGCGCCCCCGTCCCCGTTCATGCGGATCAGCGTACGGGCTGGTCCGCGCGCTCGACGCGCTGCGTGCCGGAAAGCGTCCGGTACGAGCGGATCCACGACGAGGTGGCCCGCGGGTCCTGCTTGTCGGACAGCGCGTAGTAGTCCATCTGCGAGCGCTCGGCGGTGACGTCCAGGACGCCGTAGCCGTGCGAGTCCATGTCGACCCACTTCACGTGCCGGTTGGCGGCCTTGATCGCGCCGGCCGCGACGAGGGACACGGTCTGCGGGGCGACCTTCAGGATGTCGTCGAGGTTGTCCGAGGTCACCGAGGTGACGACGAACTCGGTGGCGGCGGTCTGCGACAGCGGGTACGTGGCTGCCTTCACCGGCACGTCGTTGGCCCACGCCATGTGGATGTCGCCGGTGAGGAACACGGTGTCGCGGATGCCCCGGTCCGTGAGGTGGGCGAGGAGCTCCCTGCGGTCGTCGGTGTAGCCGTCCCACTGGTCGACGTTGATCGCGAGCCCCTCCTTCGGCAGCCCGAGCAACTCCGCGAGCGGACCGAGGAGATGGGCCGGTACGGAGCCGAAGGCCACCGGCGAGATCATCACCGAGGTGCCGACCAGCTTCCACCGCGCCTGCGAGGCGGCGAGCCCCTGCTTCAGCCAGTCCAGCTGGGCGCGGCCGGTGAGGGTGCGCTCCGGGTCGTCCACGTCGCCGTTGCCGACCGTCGTCTGCTGGGAGCGGAACGAGCGCAGGTCGAGCAGGTGCAGGTCGGCGAGCTTGCCGTAGCGGATGCGGCGGTAGACGGTGCCCTCGGTGGCGGGGCGGACCGGCATCCACTCGAAGTAGGCCTGCTTGGCGGCGGCCTGGCGCGCGGCCCAGTCGCCCTCGGCGCCCGGCGTGTGGTTCTCGGCGCCGCCGGACCAGGTGTCGTTGGCGAACTCGTGGTCGTCCCAGATCGCGATGACGGGGTGCCGGGCGTGCAGCGCCTGGAGGTCGGCGTCCGTCTTGTAGTTGCCGTGCCGGGTGCGGTAGTCGGCGAGGGAGACGATCTCGTGCAGCGGCTTGTGCTGCCGGAGCACGTCCTCGTCGACGGGGTAGCCGCCGGACTCGTACTCGTAGAGGTAGTCCCCGAGGTGCAGGACCGCGTCCAGGTCGGGGCGGTCGGCGAGGTGGCGGTACGCGGAGAACCAGCCGGCCTCCCAGTTCGCGCAGGACACCACGCCGAAGCGGACGTTGGGGGCGCTCGCCTCGTGGGCGGGGGTGGTGCGGGTGCGGCCGACGGGGGAGACGGCGGGGGCGGCGTCGGGGGAGCCGGTGTCCGAACTGCCCGCCGTGAAGCGGAAGTAATAGTCGGTCGCAGGGCGCAGGCCCCTTACATCGGCCTTCACGGTGTGGTCGGACGCCGCACGCGCGGTGACGGATCCGCTGCCCGCGATCCGTGCGAAGTCCCGGTCCTCGGATATCTCCCAACGCACCGCGGTGTCCGGTCCCTTGCCCGAGCCCGGCACGGCATCGGCGGTCGGCGTCACCCGGGTCCAGAGCAGCACCCCGTCGGGCAGCGGGTCGCCGGAGGCGACGCCGTGCAGGAAGGCCGGGCCGTTCTCGGCGGCGCGGGCGAGCGGCGCGGCCGCGAGCGGGACGGCGGCGGCGGTGGCCGCGGCGGCCTTGACGACCGTACGGCGACCGGGAGTTGAGGCGAGCGGGCCGGGGGTGCGGCCGGGAATCTGACTGCGGAGTCTACTGGTCACGAACGGTCAGATTACTGACCGGTATGAGCAAAGAGCGGGCGGACTTCGAAAGTTCGCCCGCTCTTCTCTCATGTGTCGTACGGCGATCAGCCCTTGAGAGCCGCGTCGATCGTCTTCGTGAACTGCTCGGCCGTCATCGGCGTGCCCTTCTGGCCGTCGGGGAACTCCGCCTCCAGCTTCTTGCCGTCCATCTTCAGCGTGGGCGTGCCCTCGACCCCGCTCTTCTGGAACACGTCCGACATCTCCAGGGCCCAGCGGTCGTACGTGCCGTCCTCGACCGCCTTCTGGAACTTCTTGTTGCCCTTGAGCTCCGGGACGTCGTTCGCGATGTCGATCAGGGCCGAGTCGTCCTTGAACTTGTCGTCCGTCTCCTCGGGGTGGTGCTCGGCCGAGTAGAGCGCCGACTTGTACTTCAGGAACGCCTCGGGGGAGACGTTCAGGGCGGCGCCGAGCGCGCTCAGGGCGTTCTTGGAGCCCTCGCCCTGCGCGGCGTTGTCGATGAACGAGGCGCCGACGAAGCGGACCTTGTACTTGCCGTCCTCGACGTCCTTCTCGATCGTCTTGCCCACGCCCTGCTCGAAGCTGGCGCACACGGGGCAGCGCGGGTCCTCGTACAGCTCCAGGGTCTTCTTCGCGCTGTCCTCGCCGATGACGACCGTCGTGCCGTTCTTGCCCGAGGTGTTGGCGGGGGCGACGACCTTCGCGGTCTTCGCGGCCTCCCAGGCGCTCGGCTTGCTCGCCTGCATCACGGCCCAGCCGACGCCGCCCGCTGCGGCAAGCACGCCGACGACGCTGACGCCGACGATCACCTGCCGGCGCATCTTGTCCTTCTTGGCCTGCCGCTCCCGCTCGGCCCGCAGCCGCTCGCGGGCCGCCGTCTTCGCCGCCTGGCTGTTGCGCTTGCTCATGGTTGTTCTCCGTAAGTCCGTGACGTGGGTGGGGTGGTCGTGCTCAGGCGAAAAGCGGGGCCTGGCACGGCGGTCCACGCCGGTTCACGGAGTGCGCGACGAGCCACGCGCGCGGCAGCCGCACCTGGTGCGCCCACGACCGGGCACGCCGTACGGGATCGATGCGCACGGACACGGCCGCCACCGCGAGCAGCAGCGGCCGGAAGGCGAGCTGGGCGGTGGCGCGGAGCAGCTGCGCGAGGGCGCTCTCCCCACGCCGCAGCCAGGCCGCGGCGAGCAGGCCCACGCCGACGTGCGCGGCGAGCAGCAGCCAGGCCGTGGCCGGGTCGGCGGAGGCGAGCAGGTCGGCGGCCGGGCGCTGCCCACCGCCCGCGGCCCGCGCGAGGGCCGCGCCGAGACCGTCACCAGCGCACAGGACGTCGAGGCCGAAGGAGCGCAGCGGGCCGGCGACCGGGCCGCCCGCCGCGCCGTAGCAGACGTGCTGGCCGGCCGTGAACACCGTGTCCGCGGCGAGTTCGAGCGGGACGAGCAGCGCGGCGATCCGCCAGAAGCCGCGCTCCCGCCCGGCAAGCAGATACGCGAGCGCGAAGACGACCGCGCTCACCGCGGCGACCGTGGTCAGCGGCAGCGGCACCCGGGACAGCAGCACGTGCGAGGCGGCGGACAGCGTCACGACGACCGCCGTGAAGAGCGCTGCCCGCGCCGCGCGGAGCTGCGTACCGGATATGTCCATGGCGCGAAAGTCTGCCATGCCTCGGTGTAAGCCCCCCTTCAAGATTTCCTGTGAACGCCCCGGCCCGGCCCCAGGCCTTGTCTCCCGGCCCGAACCCCGGTCCTCGCGCTCTGCGCCTACAGTCCCGGGATCCGGCCGTTGCGGAACAGGTCCACGAAGATCTGGTGGTCCGCCCGCGCCCGCGCCCCGTACGCGTGCGCGAAGTCCACGAGCAGGTCGCCGAAGCCGTCCTCGTCGGCCGCGATGGCCGCGTCGATCGCCCGCTCCGTGGAGAACGGCACCAGCTCGGAGTGCCCGCTCTCGTCGTCCGCCGCCGCGTGCATCGTGGCCGTGGCCCGGCCCAGGTCGGCGACGACCGCCGCGATCTCGTCCACCTCGTCGATGTCCGACCAGTCCAGGTCCACCGCGTACGGCGACACCTCGGCGACCAGCTGGCCCGCGCCGTCCAGCTCCGTCCAGCCGAGCCACGGGTCGGCGTGCGCCTGCAGGGCGCGCTGCGAGATGACCGTGCGGTGGCCCTCGTGCTGGAAGTAGCCCCGGATCTCCGGGTCCGTGACGTGCCGCGAGACCGCCGGGGTCTGCGCCTGCTTCAGGTAGATCACGACGTCGTTCTCCAGGGCGTCGGAATTGCCCTCGAGCAGGATGTTGTACGACGGCAGCCCCGCCGAGCCGATCCCGACCCCGCGCCGCCCCACGACGTCCTTCACCCGGTACGAGTCCGGGCGGGACAGGGACGACTCGGGCAGCGTCTCCAGGTACCCGTCGAAGGCGGCCAGGACCTTGTACCGCGTCGCGGCGTCCAGCTCGACGGCGCCGCCGCCCGCGCCGAAGCGGCGCTCGAAGTCGCGGATCTCCGTCATCGAGTCGAGCAGCCCGAACCGGGTCAGCGAGCGCGCCGAGCGCAGCGCGTCCAGGAGCGGGCCCTCGGCCGTGTCCAGGGTGAAGGGCGGCACCTCGTCGTCCTTCGCGCCGGTCGCGAGCGCGTGGATCCGCTCGCGGTACGCCGCCGCGTACGTCCGCACCAGGGCCGTGATCTGGTCGTCGGAGAGCGCCTTCGAGTACCCGATCAGGGCGACGGAGGCGGCGAACCGCTTCAGGTCCCACGTGAAGGGGCCCACGTACGCCTCGTCGAAGTCGTTGACGTTGAAGATCAGGCGGCCCTGGGAGTCCATGTACGTGCCGAAGTTCTCGGCGTGCAGGTCGCCGTGGATCCACACCTTGCCGGTGCGCTCGTCCAGGTACGGGCCGCCGTGCTGCTCGCGCTCCAGGTCGTGGTAGAAGAGGCAGGCCGTGCCGCGGTAGAAGGCGAACGCGCTCGCCGCCATCTTGCGGAACTTCACGCGGAACGCGGCCGGGTCGGCGGCGAGGAGCTCGCCGAACGCGGTGTCGAACACACTGAGGATCTGCTCACCGCGCTGCTCGGCGCTGAGCTCGGGGACCGACATCGCTGGTGCCTCCTGGTGCATGCCACATGGGACAGATGTTCCGCCCCTTCCAACGCACGAAGCTACCGCCGAGTGCCCGACGGCTGTCAGTCCCCGGACGTAGACTTCAGCGCTGTCCCCCACAGTCGCCCGCCCGTCTCCCGGCCACCACCCCTGATCGTGGCGCTTCGCGCCGCTGGTTCCCGAGTTCTTCCGGAGGTCTTCCACCGTGACCGCCTCGTCCAGGCCGCCCTTCACGCACCTGCACGTCCACACCCAGTACTCGCTGCTCGACGGTGCGGCGCGGCTGAAGGACATGTTCGAAGCCTGCAACGAGATGGGCATGACCCATGTCGCGATGACGGACCACGGCAACCTCCACGGGGCGTACGACTTCTTCCACTCCGCGAAGAAGGCCGGGGTCACCCCGATCATCGGCATCGAGGCCTATGTCGCCCCGGAGTCCCGGCGCAACAAGCGGAAGATCCAGTGGGGCCAGCCGCACCAGAAGCGGGACGACGTCTCCGGTTCGGGTGGTTACACCCACAAGACGATCTGGGCGGCGAACAACACGGGGCTGCACAACCTCTTCAAGCTCAGCTCGGACGCGTACGCCGAGGGCTGGCTGCAGAAGTGGCCGCGGATGGACAAGGAGACCATCGCCCAGTGGTCGGAGGGCCTGATCGCCTCCACCGGCTGCCCCTCCGGCGAGCTCCAGACCCGGCTGCGCCTCGGCCAGTTCGACGAGGCGCTCAAGGCCGCCTCCGAGTACCAGGACATCTTCGGCAAGGACCGGTACTTCCTGGAGCTGATGGACCACGGCATCGAGATCGAGCGCCGGGTCCGCGACGGCCTGTTGGAGATCGGCAAGAAGCTCGGCATCCCGCCGCTCGTCACCAACGACTCGCACTACACGTACGCGCACGAGTCGTCGGCCCACGACGCCCTGCTGTGCATCCAGACCGGCAAGAACCTCTCCGACCCGGACCGCTTCCGCTTCGACGGCACGGGCTACTACCTGAAGACGACCGACGAGATGTACGCGATCGACTCGTCGGACGCCTGGCAGGAGGGCTGCCGCAACACGCTCCTGGTGGCCGAGCAGATCGACACCACCGGCATGTTCGAGAAGCGCGACCTCATGCCGAAGTTCGACATCCCGGAGGGCTTCACCGAGGTCACCTGGTTCCAGGAGGAAGTCCGCCGCGGCATGGCCCGCAGGTACCCGGACGGCGTCCCCGAGGACCGCCAGAAGCAGGCCGAGTACGAGATGGACACGATCATCTCGATGGGCTTCCCGGGATACTTCCTGGTGGTCGCCGACTTCATCATGTGGGCCAAGAGCCAGGGCATCGCGGTCGGCCCCGGCCGAGGCTCCGCGGCCGGCTCGATCGTGGCGTACGCGATGGGCATCACCGACCTCGACCCGATCACGCACGGCCTGATCTTCGAGCGCTTCCTCAACCCCGAGCGCATCTCCATGCCCGATGTCGACATCGACTTCGACGAGCGCAGGCGCGTCGAGGTGATCAGGTACGTGACGGAGAAGTACGGCTCCGACAAGGTCGCCATGATCGGCACGTACGGCAAGATCAAGGCGAAGAACGCCATCAAGGACTCCGCCCGCGTCCTCGGCTACCCGTACGCGATGGGCGACCGCCTCACCAAGGCCATGCCCGCCGACGTCCTCGGCAAGGGCATCGACCTCGCCGGCATCACCGACCCCAAGCACCCGCGCTACAGCGAGGCGGGCGAGATCCGGGGGATGTACGAGAACGAGCCGGACGTGAAGAAGGTCATCGACACCGCGAAGGGTGTGGAGGGCCTGGTCCGGCAGATGGGCGTGCACGCGGCCGGCGTGATCATGTCCAGCGAGCCCATCGTCGACCACGCCCCGCTGTGGACCCGGCACACCGACGGCGTGACGATCACGCAGTGGGACTACCCGCAGTGCGAGTCGCTCGGCCTGCTCAAGATGGACTTCCTGGGCCTGCGCAACCTCACCATCATGGACGACGCCGTCAAGATGGTGCGGGCCAACAAGGGCATCGACCTGGAGATGCTCAACCTCCCGCTGGACGACCCGAAGACCTTCGAACTCCTCTGCCGCGGTGACACCCTCGGCGTCTTCCAGTTCGACGGCGGCCCGATGCGTTCGCTGCTGCGCCAGATGCAGCCCGACAACTTCGAGGACATTTCCGCCGTCTCGGCCCTGTACCGCCCGGGCCCGATGGGCATGAACTCGCACATCAACTACGCGGAGCGGAAGAACGGCCGCCAGGAGATCACCCCGATCCACCCGGAGCTCGAAGAGCCCCTGAAGGAGACCCTGGGTCTCACCTACGGCCTGATCGTGTACCAGGAGCAGGTGCAGAAGGCCGCCCAGATCATCGCGGGCTACTCGCTCGGCGAGGCCGACGTGCTGCGCCGCGTGATGGGCAAGAAGAAGCCCGAGGAGCTGGAGAAGAACTTCGTCCTCTTCCAGGCGGGCGCCCGCAAGAAGGGCTTCTCCGACGAGGCCATCCAGGCCCTGTGGGACGTCCTGGTCCCCTTCGCCGGATACGCGTTCAACAAGGCCCACTCGTCCGCGTACGGCCTGGTCACCTACTGGACGGCGTACCTCAAGGCGAACCACCCCGCCGAGTACATGGCGGCGCTGCTCACCTCGGTGAAGGACGACAAGGACAAGTCGGCCGTCTACCTCAACGAGTGCCGCCGCATGGGCATCAAGGTGCTCCCGCCGAACGTCAACGAGTCGGTGCACAACTTCGCGGCCCAGGGCGACGACGTGATCCTCTTCGGCCTGGAGGCCGTGCGGAACGTCGGCACGAACGTGGTCGAGTCGATCATCCGCTCCCGCAAGGCCAAGGGGAAGTTCACCTCCTTCCCCGACTACCTCGACAAGGTCGAGGCCACCGCCTGCAACAAGCGCACCACCGAGTCGCTGATCAAGGCCGGCGCCTTCGACACCATGGGCCACACCCGCAAGGGCCTCACCGCGCAGTACGAGCCGATGATCGACAACGTCGTGGCCGTCAAGCGCAAGGAGGCCGAGGGGCAGTTCGACCTCTTCGGCGGCATGGGCGACGAGTCCGGCGGCGACGAGCCGGGCTTCGGGCTCGACGTCGAGTTCTCCGAGGACGAGTGGGACAAGACGTATCTCCTCGCCCAGGAGCGGGAGATGCTCGGCCTCTACGTCTCGGACCACCCGCTGTTCGGCCTGGAGCACGTCCTGTCCGACAAGGCGGACGCGGGCATCGGGCAGCTCACCGGCGGCGACTTCTCGGACGGCTCGGTCGTCACCATCGGCGGCATCATCTCCGGCCTCCAGCGGAAGATGACCAAGCAGGGCAACGCCTGGGCGATCGCCACCGTCGAGGACCTCGCGGGCTCCATCGAGTGCATGTTCTTCCCGGCGACGTACCAGCTGGTGTCGACCCAACTCGTCGAGGACGCCGTGGTGTTCGTCAAGGGCCGCCTCGACAAGCGGGAGGACGTGCCGCGTCTGGTCGCCATGGAGATGCAGGTCCCCGACCTGTCCAACGCCGGCACCAACGCCCCGGTCCTGATCACCATCCCGACGGTCAAGGTCACCCCGCCCATGGTCAGCCGCCTCGGCGAGGTGCTCAGCCACCACAAGGGCAACTCCGAGGTCCGCATCAAGCTGGTCGGCGCCCGCAAGACCACGGTGCTCCGGCTCGACCGGCACCGCGTGCAGCCCGACCCGGCGCTCTTCGGCGACCTGAAGGTGCTGCTCGGCCCGCAGTGCCTGGCCGGCTAGACACCGCCACGACCACGCGCGAAGGGCGCGCCCCTTGCGGGGGCGCGCCCTTCGGCACTGTGCCGGGCGATGCGGCCAATGTCAGTTGTGGCCGAACTTCTTGCCTGCCTTCTTGCTGCGCTCGGCCAGGTTGGAAGGGCTCGGCGCTTCGCTCGACACGGCGGACTGCGCCTGCTGCTCGGCACTACGCTCCGTAGCCGCTTCCCGGCCACGGTTCTGCTGGGCCTGCTGCTGGCGATTCTTGTTCTTGGCCATGGTGATCTGCCTCCTGCGGGGGATCTAGGGGCCAGGGCCGGATCCAGATTCACACACGGCGACATCGCGCGCATTTCAGAGCATTACGGTGCGTAACTTTCGTACGGGGCAACGGAATCGGGGAGACCGCGCTGCCGACTTCCCGGAACGCCACGCCGAAGATCGAGTTCGGGACGTCAAGCCCCCCGCGTTCGGGCAGACTCGAAAGACAACCCGAACCGAACCCGCCCCCGATTCCCGCAGTCGGGAGCCACAAGGGAAAGAGGGTGGAAAGCGTGGACCGCTGCGTCGTCCTGGTGGACGCCGGATATCTGCTCGGTGCCGCCGCGAGTCTTCTCGCCAAGGAACCCTCACGGTCACGGATCACCGTCGACCACCCCGCGCTCATCCAGGCCCTCCGCGAACGCGCCGAGACCGAGACCGACCAGCCTCTGCTGCGGATCTACTGGTTCGACGGCGCCCCCGACCGCGTACCGCAGCCCGAGCACCGCAGGCTCCGCGTGATGCCCCGCGTCACCGTCCGGCTCGGCGCCCTGACCCGCAGCGACGGCCGCTGGGCGCAGAAGGGCGTGGACGCCGCGATGCACGCCGAGCTCACCGAACTCGCCCGCAACCGCGCCTGCTCCGACATCGTCCTGGTCACCGGCGACGGCGACCTGCTGCCCGGCCTGATGTCCGCCAAGGAGCACGGAGTCGCCGTCCACCTCTGGGCCGTACAGGCCGCCGACGGGGACTACAACCAGTCCGAGGACCTGGTCGCCGAGGCCGACGAGCGCCGCGTCCTCGACCGCGCCTGGATCACCCAGGCCGTACGCGCCAAGGAGATCACCGGCGTCTGCGCACCCCAGCCCGCGCCCCGGCCCGAGATCGCCGCAATCCTCTCCGCGCCGCTGCCCGAGTCCGCCCTTGCCGCGGCCGCCGAGCGCGCGCAGGAGGAGCCCGCGCCGCAGAACGGCGCCCCCGCCGCCCGTACGACCGAGCACGCCGGGCCCGAGCGCAGCCCCGCCAAACCCGGGGTGCCCACGCCCAAGGACCTCGCCGCGCTGCACGCGCCGGGCGCGCACGCCGGCAAGGACCACACCGGCGCCACCCTGCGCTGGTCCTCCGACAAGGGCTGGATCGACCGGTCCGGCGGCCCCGGCGAACCTCCCGAGATCGCCGCGCTGCCCACGCTCGCCCAGCTCACCACCGCCGAGCAGCGCTGGGCGGACCGCGAGGAGGACATCACGACCGTCGGCGGCGACCCGTTCGAGGTGGGCCAGGTCTTCGCCCGCCGCTGGATGGCCCGGCTGCCCGAGCCGGGCGAGGTCGGCAAGCTGTCCGGCATGTACCCGCGCATCCCGCACCGCATCGACGGCGAACTCCTGCGCTACGCCGCCCGGTTCGGGCTCCTCGCGCACAAGGACGACCAGATCGACGAGCACGACCGGTACGCGATTCGGGCCGGGTTCTGGCGTGAGGTCGACGTGCATGTGGCTGCGCCTGCGCCGTCGGGGGAGTAGGGGGTCGCTGCGCGTCCCCCTCAGCCCCCTGCCCCTCAGCGCTGTCGTTCGGCTGCCGCGCCGTCGTGGCTGATCGCGCAGTTCCCCGCGCCCCTTGGCGGCTGCCCGTTGGGCTGGTTCTTTCGGCTGCTGCGCCGTCGTGGCTGGGCGCGCAGTTCCCCGCGCCCCTTGGCGGCTGCCCCTTGGGCCGGTCTTTCGGCTGCTGCGCCGTCGGGGTTGCTCGCGCAGTTCCCCGCGCCCCTTCGGGGCACGTGGTCCGGCTCGTCCTGTCGTCCCGTAGTCTCGTCCCTCGTGAGTACGCGGACCGGCCACCCGAACGACGGTGCACACGGCGACGAGACCGTGTGCGCGACCCGTGAGCTGGTCAAGACGTATCCCGCCGCGCGCGGGCGCCGCGGTGCGCCCGGCACGCCCGCCGTGCGCGCCACCGACGCCGTCTCGCTCACCGTCCGCCGCGGCGAGATCTTCGGCCTCCTCGGCCCCAACGGCGCGGGCAAGTCCACCCTCGTACGACAGCTCACCGGGCTGATGCGGCCCGACTCCGGGAGCGTGCGGATCCTCGGGCACGACATCGTGCGGCACCCCGAGCGGGCCGCGCGGCTGCTCGCGTACCTCGGGCAGGAGTCCACCGCCCTCGACGAGCTGACCGTCGCCCTCGCCGCCGAGACCACCGGGCGGCTGCGCGGCCTCGACGTGCGCGCCGCCCGCGCCGAACGCGACGCCGTGCTCGACGAGCTGGGCCTCGCACCGCTCGCCGGGCGCCCCCTGAAGAAGCTCTCCGGCGGCCAGCGGCGCCTCGCCTGCTTCGCCGCCGCCCTCGTCGGCGAACGGCCGCTGCTCGTCCTCGACGAACCGACCACCGGCATGGACCCCGTGGCCCGCCGGGCCGTATGGGCGGCCGTCGACCGGCGCCGGGCCGAGCACGGCACGACCGTGCTGCTCGTCACGCACAACGTCATCGAGGCGGAGACCGTCCTCGACCGGGTCGCCGTCCTCGAACAGGGCCGCGTCATCGCCTGCGACACCCCCGCAGGTCTGAAGAGCGCCGTCGCCGGCGAGGTCAGGCTCGACCTCGTCTGGCGCGAGAGCGCCCCGCTCGACGTCCCCGAGGTCGCCGCCCTGCGCGCCGCCGCCGAGGAGACCGGCCGACGCTGGACCCTGCGGCTCGCCCCCGACGAGGCCCGCGCCGCGGTCGCCGCGGTCACCGGCGGCGAGGCCTTCGCGGCGCTCGACGATTTCACGTTGGCCACGCCGAGCCTGGAGGACGTGTACCTCGCGCTCGGCGGGCGTACGAAGGGTTTGGTGAAGGCGTGACGGTGTACGAGACGGGCACGGCGGTCGGGGCCGGGCGCGCCCCGGACGCGGCGGCCGGGGCCGAGGCGCCGCTCGCGCCCGCCGCGCGGCTGCTGCCCGCGCTCGGCGCCGTGTACCGGGCCCAGCTGTCCCGGGCGCGGGTCGCCCGCATCCCGCTGCTCTTCGTCGCGACCTTCCAGTCCGTCGGGATCATGGTCCTGATGCGCGGCGTCGTCGACGGCGGCACCGAGGCGCGGGCCGTCGTCGCCGGGTCGTCGGTCCTGGTCGTCGCGTTCGTCGCGCTCAACCTGCTCGCCCAGTACTTCGGCCAGCTGCGCGCCCAGGGCGGCCTCGACCACTACGCGACACTGCCCGTGCCGCCCGCCGCGGTGGTGCTGGGCGCGGCCGGTGCGTACGCCTCGTTCACCGTGCCCGGCACGCTCGTCACCGCCGTCGTCGGCAGCCTGCTCTTCGGGCTTCCACTGACGCACGTCTGGGTGCTCGTGGCCGTGATCCCGCTCGCAGGCGCGGCGCTCTCCGGGCTCGGCGCGGCCCTCGGACTGCTCGCACCGCGGCCCGAACTGGCCACGCTGCTCGGTCAGTTGGGCATGTCGGCGGCGCTGCTCCTCGGCGTGCTCCCGGCCGAGCGGATGCCGCTGCTGCTGCAGTACGCGCGTGACCTGCTGCCGTCGACGTACGGCGTCGAGGCGTTCGCGCGGACCTTCGACGCGCACCCGGACTGGGCGGCCGTAGGACTCGACCTCGCGGTGTGCGCGGGCGTCGGGGTCGTCTCGCTCGCCCTCGCGACGTGGGCGTACCGCAGGGCCGCCGTCCGCTGAGGCGCAGCGCCGCGGCGGAGCGGTGACCGCTGATCGGAGGTCCCGGCCCGCGCCGGTTCCCGCACGCCTGGCACGATGGCAGGGTGACCGCACCGCACACACCTTCCCACCAGCCGTCCGCCGACGACTCCTGGGCGGCCCCGCCCTCGTACGCCGTGGCCCCCGCGCCCGGTGACGACGGGCCCGGGCTGCCGGCCGAGCTGATCCAGGCGGCGGTGGTCGCGGTGGTGCTCACCGTCTCCGGTGCGCTGCTCGGCCTGCTGTGGGAGAAGCTGGCGCCGCGCGTTCCGCTGGTCGCCGACGAGAAGGCCGTGTTCCTCAAGGAGATCGAGGGCGAGCAGGCGATCGGCGCGGACGGCACGTTCATCCTGCTCGCGCTGGGCTTCGGCCTGGTCAGCGGCATCGCGGTGTTCCTGTGGCGCAGGCGCGGCGGGATCCCGCTGGTGGTCGGGCTCGCGCTCGGCGGTCTGCTCGCCTCGGTCGTGGCCTGGCGGCTCGGGCTGCTGTTCGGCCCCGGCGACGACGTGGTGGCCCGCGCCAAGGAGGTCGGACCGGGGGTCGCCTTCGACGCGCCGCTGAAGCTGAACGCGCTCGGCGCCCTGCTCGCCTGGCCGATCGCCGCCCTCGCCGCCCACCTCGGCCTCACGGCCCTCTTCGGCCCCCGCGACCCGGAGTACGCCCTGCACGCCGCCTGGCCGCCGGAGGCGTACCCCCACCCGCACCCGAACTCGCCGAACCCCGGCCTGCGCAAGGACGGCCCCGGGGCCTGACCTGGACCGAGCGTCGGCTGCACCTCCCCGAGCCATGAGGGAGGCGAGGGGCGGGCCTGGGCCGGTAGCCCGAGCTGCGACGGGGGCACGCGGACCGGAGGTCTTGCCCTCCGCCTTCGACTGCCTCCACGCACTGCGAGCGGTGGCGGTAACAGGAGAGGGGCCCCTGAGGCCTGGCGGGGGACCCGCGGCGAGGACCTGGACTCAGACCCGGGCAAGCACAGACCCGAGCAGGCACAGACCCCCGCAGGCACGGGCCCCGTACAAATCCGCCCCCCGGCACAGCACCCCCGTACGACCGACCCGACGCCCCCCCGCTACCCCCGTCCGATCGGGGCCAGCACTGCCCCCGTCAGTTTGGTCAGGTCCTTCGGGGAGAGTTCGACCTCCAGGCCGCGGCGGCCGGCCGAGATGCAGATGGTGGGGTGGGCGGAGGCCGAGTCGTCCAGGACCGTCGGGAGGCGTTTGCGCTGGCCGAGGGGGGAGATGCCGCCGCGGACGTACCCCGTGGTGCGCTCCGCGGCCGCTGGGTCCGCCATCGCGGCGCGCTTGCCGCCGACCGCCGCGGCCAGCGCCTTCAGGTCGAGCGTGCCCGCGACCGGTACCACGGCGACCGTGAGCGCCCCGTCCACGTCGGCGACCAGGGTTTTGAAGACGCGGTCGGGGGAGACGCCCATCGCCTCGGCCGCCTCCTCGCCGTACGACGGGTGGGACGGGTCGTGCTCGTAGGCGTGCACCGTGAACGGGACGCCCGCGTCGGTGAGGGCGACCGTCGCCGGAGTGCCGCCGGACTGCTGTTTCTTGCTCTTGGACTTCTTCGCCATCGGGCCCTCGCCTGTGCGCTGCGCGGTCAGTTCATGCTCGTCGGCCCGCGCGTCAGGTCGACGGCGGGCAGCGACGGCAGGTTACGGATCACCGCGGTCTCCGCGCGAAGGAGTTTCAGCTCGTCGCGCAGCCGGGACGCGGTGTCCGGGGCCTGCAGCAGCCGCTGCTTGGTCGGGGTGTCCAGGACGGCAGCCGCCGCCACCAGGTACGACACCACCGAGGGCTCGTCCGGAAGGTCGGCGCCCGTCGACAGGGAGCGCTCACGGGCGCCCGCGAGCCGCTTCTGGTAGTTGCGGAAGGCCCGGAGGACGCCCTCGGCGAGCGCCCCCGCCTCGTCGCCCGGGTCCTCCTCCAGCTCCTCCAACTCGGCGGTCAGATAAGGGCCGGTGGCGTCCACGGAGTGCAGCCGGACCCGGGTCGTGCCGGTGGCGAGGACCTCGAAGCTGCCGTCGGCGCGCTCCCGTACGGTCGCGGCGTCGGCGATGCAGCCGATCTTGTGGAACGACTTCAGCGGGTCGGGCCCGAACCCGGCGGCGGCGCCGCGTTCCGGCACCGCCGTCGCGTCGGGCATGCCGGGCTCGGCGGGCGCGACCTCGTGGCCGTCGCGGATGGCGACGACGGCGAACCTGCGCGGCTCGTCGGAGTCGTCGGGCGCGGCCTTGAGGAGGTCGCGCATCATCGCGCGGTAGCGCTCCTCGAAGACGTTCAGAGGCAGCACGAGTCCCGGGAACAGCACGGTGTTCAGCGGAAAGAGCGGAAGCCGGACGGTGGTCACGACGGACTAGCCTAATGGCCCCTCACCGTCGCCCGGAGCGGGTCCGCCCCGCTCGCACCCGCAGCGGGGTCGCGGCGGCCACCTCCAGGCGTACGCCGTCGCGGAGTTCGAGGAACTGGCCGAGCGGATCGTCCGCGACCCGGTCCCAGGGGAAGGACGTCGCGTGCGGCCCGATGAGCCGCATCTGCTCCAGGGCGTCGTCCCACCGCTCCAGCCGGACCAGGACGTACGCGAGCAGGTTGCGGACCTCCGCCGGGTACGGGTCGCCCGCCTCGTACGCCGTGGACAGCTCGATTGCGCAGTCCGCCGCCGCGTGCAGCCGGCCGGCGGGCACCGAGGAGCGGCCCGGCCCGAGCAGGTACGCGAACGCGCCCCGCGCCGGCAGGGCCCGCACGAGGGAGCCCGGCAGCGCGTCGGCCGCCGCCCGCTCGGCGAAGTCCAGGCACTCGCGGTGCGAGCCGTACCAGGACGCCGAGAGGTACTGCAGCGCCGCCGCGTGGCAGCCGTAGTGGTGCGGGGAGCGGCGCACCGCCTCGGCCCACAGCGCGTTGAAGGCGGTACGCGAGGAGCCGCAGCCGCGCGCGTGGTCGAGGGCGATGCGCCACGGCACCGGGTCGCGCGGGCCGGCCTCCGCCGCGGCGTTGATCAGCGGCGCCGTCTCGCGCAGCAGCTCGGCACGGGCCGGCGACTCCCAGGCGTGCCGGACCGCGAGCTCGGCCTTGACGAGCAGGGCGTCCGGGTCGTGCGGTGCGGCGGACTGCCAGGCCTCGAACCAGTCGCCGCGGGCCTGCGCGAACGTCGCGAGGCGCAGCAGGTACCGGTCCCGGTTCTCCCACTCGGCGGCCTCGCGCGTGCCCGCGAGCAGCTTGGCGGCCGGCTCGAACTCCCCGTGTCCGGCGGCGAGCAGCGCGGGGGCGAGGCGGTCGTCGGGCGCGTCGAGGAGCACCGCGTCGTCGGCGGGCAGACCCACCCCGAGCCGCGGCGCGTGCCGCACCATCCGGGCCGTACGGACCACGGCACGGAACAGAGCCATGACGTCGGGCCCTCCTCGCACATCGCACTTGCGGAGGGATGACGGCCCGGCGGCGCGGAGGGTTGTGCGGCGGCGGGTAACGGTTTGGGCGCGGGGCGGTGCGCGCCGGGCGCGGGGGCGGTACGCGGGCGGCTCCGCACCCGACGCGTGGCGCCCGGCACTCAGCGCGTGGCGCCCGGTACTCGGCGCGTGCCGCCCGCGCTCAGCGCGTGCCGCCCCGCCTCACCCCCGCCGCAGCAGCCGCGAAGCCCCCGCCGCGACCGTCGTCGCCAGGATCCAGCCGAGCAGGACCAGCGCCGCGGCCGCCCACTGCCAGTTGCCCTCCACGCGCCAGTGCCCGTCCTGGCCCAGGTTGATCACCGGGACGAGCAGGTCGAGCGCGTACAGGGACGGGTTCCACTCCGGGCCCTCGCCGTCCTTGATGCGCGGCGGGTCGTACTGCGCGAACGCGACCGCGCCGAGCGCCCACAGCACCGCCATCCACACCGCGGCCCGGCCCGGGCGGTAGCCGTACGCCACCGTCCAGTCCTGCGCGTACCCCCAGAGCTTGCCCGCGAGCGGGAGGGTTTCGCGGCGGCGGCGCTGCTTGGCGAGCAGGACCTCCCGGGCGTCGGCGTCCTCGCCGCTGTTGCGCAGCACCGTCGCCAGCTTCTCGTACGGCTCCGGGCTGTACTCCGGCGTCGCCGACAGTACCCACTCCAGGCGCCGGGCCAGCGGGAAGCTGCCGCGCGGGACCAGGTTCTCGTACGTGAAACCGCCGACGCGCAGCTGGCCGGGGCCGGGCCAACTCGTCGACTTGTCGACCAGGTTGACGATCTTCGCGCCGGACAGCACGACGCTGCCGCGCTGCGGCTTCTCGCCCAGGAAGCGGAGCTCCGGCGCCTGGATGCGGCGCAGCGACAGCTCCTGCTCGCTCTGCATGTCGAACCGGGCCTGCTCGAAGTCGACCGCGTCCCCGAACCGCCCGTCGTCCAGGCGGATCCCGCCCTGGCACTCGAACTTCTGCACCCGCACCCCGCGCGCCGGCGTCGACCCCCCGGTCAGCGGCGGGTTCGAGGCCGCGGCGGGCGTCATGTACAGCGTGCGCTCCACGGTCAGCTGCGGGGCGTTCAGCGCCTTGCTGCCGTACGGGTTGAGCAGCCGGCTGCCGCGCAGGCTCAGGGACACCCCGATCTGGGCGCCGCGCAGGCTCATCTCGCCGTGCGACTCCATCAGTTCGGCCTGGAAGTCCTGGCCGACCGTCAGCCCGTCCCCGGTGAGGGTGCGGCCCCGCCGGTCGCGGTGCACCACGGCCTGGTTGAGGAGCAGGTCGGTGCCGATCTGGGCGTCGGTGAGCCGGATGCCGCGGTGCACATGGCAGCGCGGCAGATGCAGATCGCCCTCGGTGTGCAGCCGCGCGCCCTCGAACCGCGGTATCGAGCAGTCCACCAGGCGCAGCGTGGAGAACCGGCTCTCCGGCAGCACGATCTCCTTCTCGAACCGGCAGCCCTTCATCTCCACGTACGGCTCCACCGTGCCGCCCGCGACGTCCAGCTTCCCGGTGATCTGCACCCCGGTCAGCTTGATCGACGAGACCCGGCCGGGCAGCGCGGGCGGGCCGTCCAGCATCAGCAGGCAGATCACCCGCGCCCGCACGCTGCGCTCCGGCCCCCAGGGATGGCCGCCGTGCGGGTCGTCCACCTCCTGGTCACCGGTGGTGAGGTCGTACCTGCTGCCGTTCTGGAAGGCCTGCCACATGCCGATCTCGGCCGCGGTCAGGCCGTCCGGCATGTCTGCGTGCTGCCCGTCGACCACTGCTGCGGTTCCTCCCCGTGACGCCCCGAATGTCCCCCTCGGCGCCGACCGCCCCGCGCGGACCGCGCCGTACAGCAGGTCATGCCCGCTGAGTGATGACGTGAACGCTAGCCGTGAAGCCGATCTTCGCGGGAGCCCTCAATTCCGTCTCGCCGCAGAAGAGGGGCTCGTATCAGCCATTGATACGGGCGACGGCCGCCGACGGCCGTCTGAGAGAATTGGTTCCGTGATCTCCCGAATCGATCTGCGCGGTGACGCCCTCCCCGAGGGTGGAGCCCTGCGCGACCTGCTGCCCCGTGCCGAGTTCGACGTCGCGGCCGCCCTGGACAAGGTGCGTCCGATCTGCGAGGACGTGCATCATCGTGGCGACGCGGCGCTGATCGAGTACGCGGAGAGGTTCGACGGTGTCGCCCTCCAGCAGGTCCGCGTCCCCGCCGAGGCCCTGACCAGGGCACTCGCGGAGCTCGACGCGGACGTACGGGCCGCGCTCGAGGAGTCGATCAAGCGGGCCCGCGCCGTCCACCGCGAGCAGCGCCGCGCCCCGCACACCACGCAGGTCGTGCCCGGCGGCACGGTGACCGAGAAGTGGGTGCCGGTCGAGCGCGTCGGGCTCTACGCCCCGGGCGGACGCTCCGTCTACCCCTCGTCCGTGATCATGAACGCGGTCCCGGCGCAGGAGGCGGGCGTCGCGTCCATCGCCCTCGCGTCGCCGCCGCAGAAGGAGTTCGGCGGCCTGCCGCACCCCACGATCCTCGCCGCCTGCGCCCTCCTCGGCGTCGACGAGGTGTACGCGGCGGGCGGCGCCCAGGCCGTCGCGATGTTCGCGTACGGCACCGAGTCCTGCCCGCCCGCCAACATGGTCACCGGCCCCGGCAACATCTGGGTGGCCGCCGCCAAGCGCTACTTCACGGGCCGCATCGGTATCGACACCGAGGCGGGCCCGACCGAGATCGCGGTCCTCGCCGACGACACGGCCGACCCGGCGCACGTCGCGTCCGACCTGATCAGCCAGGCCGAGCACGACCCGATGGCCGCCGCCGTCCTCGTCACCGACTCCGTCGCCCTTGCCGACGCGGTCGAGCGCGAGCTGGAGCCGCAGGTCGCCGCGACCAAGCACGTCGAGGACCGGATCCTGCCCGCCCTGCGCGGCGAGCAGTCCGCGATCGTCCTGGTCGACGGCCTGGAGGAGGGCCTCCGCGTGGTCGACGCGTACGGCGCGGAGCACCTGGAGATCCAGACCGCCGACGCCGCCGCCGTGGCCGGGCGCGTGCAGAACGCCGGCGCGATCTTCGTCGGTGCGTACGCCCCGGTCTCCCTCGGCGACTACTGCGCGGGCTCCAACCACGTGCTGCCCACGGGCGGTTGCGCCTGCCACTCGTCCGGCCTGTCCGTCCAGTCCTTCCTGCGCGGCATCCACATCGTGGACTACTCGCGGGACGCCCTCGCCGACGTCGCCCACCACGTGGTGACCCTCGCCGAGGCCGAGGACCTGCCGGCGCACGGCGCCGCGATCAAGGCGAGGTTCGACTGGAAGGTGCCGGAGAGCAAGGGGAAGGTGTCGGAAGCCCAGTGACCAGGATCGACGACCTCCCCATCCGCGACGAGCTGCGCGGCAAGTCCCCTTACGGCGCGCCCCAGTTGGACGTCCCGGTCCGCCTGAACACCAACGAGAACCCGTACCCGCTGCCCGAGCCGCTGGTCGAGCGGATCGCCGAGCGGGTGCGCGAGGCGGCCCGCGGCCTCAACCGCTACCCGGACCGGGACGCGGTCGAGCTGCGCACGGCCCTGGCCCGGTACCTCACGGACACGGGCGGGTACGAGGTGTCGCAGGCCAACGTCTGGGCGGCCAACGGCTCCAACGAAGTCCTGCAGCAGCTCCTGCAGACCTTCGGCGGCCCGGGCCGTACGGCGATCGGCTTCGAGCCCTCGTACTCGATGCACTCGCTGATCTCCCGCGGTACCGGCACCGGCTGGATCTCCGGCCCCCGCAACGACGACTTCACGATCAACACGGAGCTCGCCGAGAAGGCCATCGCCGAGAACCGCCCCGACGTCGTCTTCATCACCTCGCCCAACAACCCCACGGGCACCGCGGTCCCGGCCGAGACCGTCCTCGCCCTCTACGACGCGGCGCAGGCGGCCAAGCCGTCCCTGGTCGTGGTGGACGAGGCGTACGTCGAGTTCAGTCACGGCGCCTCGCTCCTTCCGCTGCTCGAAGGACGGCCGAATCTCGTCGTCTCCCGCACGATGTCCAAGGCCTTCGGCGCGGCCGGTCTGCGCCTCGGCTACCTCGCGGCCGACCCGGCGGTGGTGGACGCGGTGCAGCTGGTGCGCCTGCCCTACCACCTGTCGGCCGTCACCCAGGCCACCGCGCTCGCCGCCCTGGAGCACACCGACACCCTCCTCGGGTACGTGGACCAGCTCAAGCACGAGCGGGACCGGATCGTCCGCGAGCTGTGGGCGATGGGGTACGAAGTGACCGCGTCCGACGCGAACTTCGTGCAGTTCGGCCGCTTCGAGGGCGAGGGCGGCGCCCACGACGCCTGGCAGAAGATCCTGGACCGCGGCGTCCTGGTCCGGGACAACGGCGTCCCCGGCTGGCTGCGGGTCACCGCCGGAACCCCGGAAGAGAATGACGCGTTCCTCGATGCGGTTCGCGAACTCAAGAAGGAGCAGGAGCAGAGCGCATGAGTCGCGTCGGGCGCGTGGAGCGCACCACCAAGGAGACCTCCGTCCTCGTCGAGATCGACCTCGACGGCACCGGCAAGGTCGACGTGTCGACCGGGGTCGGCTTCTACGACCACATGCTCGACCAGCTCGGCCGGCACGGTCTGTTCGACCTCACCGTGAAGACCGAGGGCGACCTGCACATCGACAGCCACCACACCATCGAGGACACCGCCCTCGCCCTGGGCGCCGCCTTCAAGCAGGCCCTCGGCGACAAGGTCGGCATCTACCGCTTCGGCAACTGCACGGTCCCGCTCGACGAGTCCCTCGCGCAGGTGACCGTCGACCTCTCGGGCCGCCCGTACCTGGTGCACACCGAGCCGGAGAACATGGCGCCGATGATCGGCGAGTACGACACGACGATGACCCGGCACATCTTCGAGTCCTTCGTCGCCCAGGCGCAGATCGCCATGCACATCCACGTGCCCTACGGCCGCAACGCCCACCACATCGTGGAGTGCCAGTTCAAGGCCCTCGCGCGGGCCTTGCGGTACGCCTCCGAGCGGGACCCGCGGGCCGCCGGCATCCTCCCGTCCACGAAGGGCGCCCTCTAGCCATGAACGGCCTCTCGACCGTCCTCATCGTCGTCGGCCTCTTCCTGCTCGGCGGCGTCATCTCGTTCGTCAAGCAGGGCATGGGCAAGAGCCTCGTCACGCTCCTCTCGATCGGCGCGGCCATGTGCCTGGTCGCGGGCGTCCTGCGGCTCGACTACTGGAACTGACATGACTGACAAGAAAGTTGTCGTCTTCGACTACGGCTTCGGCAACGTCCGCTCCGCCGAGCGCGCCCTCGCCCGCGTCGGCGCCGACGTCGAGATCACCCGCGACTTCGACAAGGCCATGAACGCCGACGGACTCCTCGTCCCCGGCGTCGGCGCCTTCTCCGCCTGCATGCAGGGGCTCAAGGAGGCCCGCGGCCACTGGGTCGTGGACCGGCGGCTGTCCGGCGGGCGGCCCGTGATGGGCATCTGCGTCGGCATGCAGATCCTCTTCGAGCGGGGCATCGAGCACGGCGTCGAGGCCGAGGGCCTGGACGAGTGGCCCGGCACGGTCGGCCCGCTCAAGGCCGACGTCGTCCCGCACATGGGCTGGAACACCGTCGAGGCCCCCGAGGGCTCCGAGCTGTTCGCCGGCCTCTCCCCGGACGAGCGCTACTACTTCGTGCACTCGTACGCCGTGCACGACTGGACCCTCGAGGTCACCAACCCGGCGATGCGCGCCCCGCACGTCACCTGGGCCACGCACGGCGAGAAGTTCGTGGCCGCCGTCGAGAACGGCGCCCTGTGGGCGACGCAGTTCCACCCCGAGAAGTCCGGCGACGCCGGAGCGCAGCTGCTGAAGAACTGGATCGGAACCCTTTAAATGGCCCCGAAGCTTGAACTCCTGCCCGCCGTCGACGTCCGCGACGGCCAGGCCGTCCGCCTCGTGCACGGCGAGTCCGGCACCGAGACCTCGTACGGCTCGCCCCTCGAAGCCGCCCTGGCCTGGCAGAACTCCGGCGCCGAGTGGCTGCACCTGGTCGACCTGGACGCCGCGTTCGGCACCGGCGACAACCGCGCCCTGATCGCCGAGGTCACCGCGGCCATGGACATCAAGGTCGAGCTGTCCGGCGGCATCCGCGACGACGACACGCTCGCCGCCGCCCTCGCCACCGGCTGCACCCGCGTCAACCTCGGCACCGCCGCCCTGGAGACCCCCGACTGGGTCGCCAAGGTCATCGCCGAGCACGGCGACAAGATCGCCGTCGGCCTCGACGTCCGCGGCACGACCCTGCGCGGCCGCGGCTGGACCCGCGACGGCGGCGACCTCTACGAGACCCTGGAGCGCCTCAACGCCGAGGGCTGCGCGCGGTACGTGGTGACGGACATCGCCAAGGACGGCACGCTGCAGGGCCCCAACCTGGAGCTGCTGCGCAACGTCTGCGCGGCCACGGACCGCCCGGTCGTCGCGTCGGGTGGTGTCTCGTCCCTGGACGACCTGCGCGCCATCGCCGAGCTGGTCCCGCTCGGCGTCGAGGGCTCGATCGTCGGCAAGGCCCTCTACGCCAAGGCGTTCACCCTGGAAGAGGCCCTGGAGGCCGTGTCGTCATGAGCGACGTACGACGCGTGCAGAGCGGCAGCCCCTGGGAAGAGGCCTTCGGTTTCGCACGCGCCGTAGCGGCGGGCGACCGGGTCGTCGTCGGCGGCACCACCTCCTTCAAAGGGATGGTGCTTTACGGCGAGGGCGACCCGTACGAGCAGACCCGCGTCGCCATCGCCAACGCCCTCGACGCGATCGGGGAGTTCGGCATCGGCGCCGAGTCCGTCATCCGCACCCGCCTCTTTCTGACCCATGCGCGGGACGTCGACGAAGTAGGCCGGGCGCACCAGGAGTTCTTCGGCTCCGTGCGCCCGGTGACGACCATGGCCGTCGTCACCGGCTTCGTCGACCCGCGCATCCTGGTCGAAGTGGAACTAGAAGCTTTCCTGGGCGGCGCCCGGGACCCGTACGAGGAGCCCGATCAGTCATGACCCTGGCGGTCCGAGTCATCCCCTGCCTGGACGTGGACAACGGCCGGGTCGTCAAGGGCGTCAACTTCCAGAACCTGCGCGACGCGGGCGACCCCGTCGAGATGGCCAAGGTGTACGACGCCGAGGGCGCCGACGAGTTGACGTTCCTGGACATCACCGCGTCCTCCGGCAACCGCGAGACGACGTACGACGTGGTCCGCCGCACCGCCGAGCAGGTCTTCATCCCGCTCACGGTCGGCGGCGGCGTCCGCACGGCCGAAGACGTCGACAAGCTGCTGCGCGCGGGCGCGGACAAGGTCGGCGTCAACACGGCCGCGATCGCCCGCCCCGAGCTGATCCGGGAGATCGCCGAGCGCTTCGGCCGCCAGGTCCTGGTCCTGTCGGTCGACGCCCGCCGCACCGAGTCCGGCTCCTTCGAGGTGACGACCCACGGCGGCCGCCGCTCCGCCGGCATCGACGCCGTCGAATGGGCCCACCGGGCCGCCGAGTTGGGCGCGGGCGAGATCCTGCTCAACTCCATGGACGCGGACGGCACCAAGGACGGCTACGACATCGAGATGATCGAGGCCGTACGCAAGCACGTCACCGTCCCCGTCATCGCCTCCGGCGGCGCGGGCCGCCTCGACCACTTCCCGCCCGCGGTCTCCGCCGGCGCGGACGCGGTCCTCGCGGCCTCGGTCTTCCACTTCGGCGACCTGCGGATCGGCGAGGTGAAGGACACGCTCCGGTCGGCGGGGCACCCGATTCGGTAGTCACGGCAGGTCGGTCCAGCCCGCGGACGACGCCGATGACCTTCGCTCCGGCGGCCTTGCCGCGCTGGACGGCGGCGGAGCCGACCCCGCCGGCGGCGGAGTGCACGAGCAGCGTCTCGCCGGGCTGGTCGGCACGGACCCGCAAGTCGCGCTTGCTGCTGAGGTGGACGGTGACGTCCTTGGACGCGTTCTCCTCCGTCAGGGTGTGCGGCCCGCTGACCGGGTTCGCCGGCACCTCGTCCCCGAGGGCTGGGGGCGGCCCGGGGCCTGGTCGGGGAGGGGTCGGGATCCGGGCCCGGGAGCGGCCCGGATTCGACTGGAGGTCCGGCTCCGGGGCGTAGAAATCGCTTGCGTCGTACGGGAGTCGGGCGGATCATCCGGCTCTGTGACCGCAAGCGACCCCGCTCTCCGGAAGTCTCCGCCTGCCCATCGCGATCCGCACGTGCTGCGCTGGCTCGTCGCGTACGCGCTGTCCGTGATGGGGGACAGCGTCTACTTCATGGCGCTCGGCTGGGCCGCCGCGCAGGTCGGCGGGCCCGCGCAGGTCGGGTTCGTGATGGCCGTCGGCGCGGTGCCGCGGGCGGTGCTGATGCTGGTCGGGGGAGTGGTCGCCGACCGGTTCGACCCGCGCCGGGTCGTCATCGGCTCGGACGCGGCCCGCGCCCTGATGATCGTCGGCGTCGCCGCGGCGCTGTGGTTCGCGCGGCCGGGGCTCTGGCTGCTCGTCGTGGTCGCCCTCGCCTTCGGCGTCGTCGACGCGCTGTTCATGCCCGCCGTCGGCGCGCTCGCACCCCGCCTCACCGGGCCCGACCAGTACGTACGCGTCCAGGGCCTGCGCATGCTCGTCACCCGCGCCGGGCACACCGCGGGCCCGCCGCTCGCCGGGTTCGCGATGGCGTACGGGCAGAGCGCGGCGGCCTTCGCGATCGCGGGCGCCCTCTTCGTCCTCTCCCTCGTGCTGCTGTTCTTCGTACGCGTCGGGCCGCTGCCGCCGGACGAGGCGCAGGCCCGGCCGACCACGCCCTGGCGGGACTTGACCGACGGGCTGGCGTACATCCGGCGCCATCCGATCGTCGGCCCCCTCGTCCTGTCCGGCGCGCTCAGCCAGCTCGGCATCGTGCCGCCGCTGCAGGTCGGTGCCGTGCTGCTGGCCGCCGAGCGGGGCTGGGACGCGGCGGGCGTCGGCTGGATCATGGCCGCGTTCGCCGTCGGCGCCGGGGTGAGCGGGCTCGCCCTGACGGTGCGCGGCCGGGCCCGGCACGCGGGCTTCGCGCAGAACGTCCTGCTCGTCGTGGCCTCCGCGGCCATCGGTGCCATCGGCGTGCTGCCGACCGTCCCCGGCGCCGTCGCGGTCGCCCTCGGCGCGGGGCTGCTCAGCGGGGTGTGCGGCGGGCTCGCAGGCGCCCTGATCCAGACCCACACCACGGCCGCGTTCCAGGGCCGGGTCGCCGCGGTGAACGCCCTCACCCACGTGGGCATCGCCCCGCTCGCCTTCCCGCTGTTCGGCGCGGGGGCGGGCGCGTTCGGGGTGGGGCCGATGTTCCTCCTCGGCGGGGCGATCAGCGCGAGCGGCGCGATCGTCGGGTTCCTCTCCCGCGAGCTGCGCCGCGCGGACCTCCCCGCCCCTGGCGCGCCGGCGGAGCCTCCGGTCGGCGGCAAGGGGCGGGGCTCCAGGGGTTCTCGGGGCTCCCGAGTGCAGTGAGGGGCCGGGGCCGGCGCGGGGCGAGGGACGGGGCGTGCTGCGGGGCGAGGGCGGGGGACCGGCGAGCGTGGTGCGGGGCGAGGGCTAGCGCGGGGCGCTCAGCCTCTCCACCTCCGCGACCAGCGCCGCCGTCTCCGGTGCCGCCACCCCGTGCCGGTCCGCCGCCCGCAGCAACGCCCCGCCGATCGCGTCCACTTCGACCGGCCGGCCCGCCTCGGCGTCCCGCTGCATCGACGAACGCGTCGCCTCCGGTACCGCGTCGATGAACTTCAACAGCGCCGGTACGTCGAGGGGCGCGCCCTGCGCCTCGGCCACCTCCGCGAACTCCCCGATCACGGCCAGCATCCGGTCCCGGTGCGCCGTACGCACCTCGCCGACCGGCACCCCGTACCGCGTCGACAGAAGTGCCATCGGCAGCAGGAACGACAGCTTGCCCCACAGCATCACCGTCTCGTCCGGCACCACGTCCACCTGCTGGCCGGCCCCGCGCAGCACCTCCGCGAACGCCTGCACGCGCGCGGGCGGAGCGGTCGAACTCGCCAGCTCGATCCGGGCGTTGAGCCCGCCGTGCTCGATCACACCGGGCGCCACCCGCGTCGACTCGACCCGGATCGTCCCCGGCACCACCTGCCCGGCCGGGTAGCGCTCCCGCAACACGTCGACATGCTCGAACCCGTTCAGGAGCGGCACGACCAGGCCCTCGCCGAGCGCCGCCCGCGGCACCCGTTCCAGCGCGGCCCGCAGACCCGTCTCCTTCGGCGCCACGATCAACGCGTCCACGGGCTCCCGCAGTTCGGTGTCCGCCGCCACACGCGCGGTGAAGTCCCCGAACGTCCCGCTGCGCACCGTCAGCCCCCGCTCGGCGAGCACACCGACGGTCTCCTCCCGCGCCAGGCAGATCACCCGATGCCCCGCCCGCGCCAACAGCCCGGCACAAAGCCCTCCGACTCCACCCGGCCCGAGCACGGCCACGGTCCACTGTCCTGAAGTAGTCGTCATGACAGGCAGCTTGGCAGAGTCGCGACGAGATTGTGCAAAATTAATTGCGCAACATTTCTTTTGCATCTACGGTCGGAGACATGGCGAGGAAGAGCAGGGGCGCTGAGCGCCGAGCGGAGGCAGGTCGCCCGGTCGCTGAGCAAACGGGCATTGGCGGCGAGGAGTTGGACGGCAGCGGTGAACAGGCCGATGCCGGTGAGAGGGCGCCCGCGAGCGTCGAGCTGCGACGAGCCGCCACCCGAGAGGCCCGCCGGCGCTCCAAGGGCGCGCCACGCGACATCGAGGACATCGCCACCCTCAAGGCCCTCGGCCATCCCCTGCGCATGAAGCTCTACCGTGCGCTGTACGTCGCAGAGACCGCCACCGCGTCCCAGCTCGCCGCAACCGTCGACGAGGCCGTGTCGCTGGTCAGTTACCACCTGCGCAAGCTCGCCGAGCACGGCCTGATCGAAGACGCCGACTCCCCAGGAGGCGACGGACGCGAGCGCTGGTGGCGGACCGCGTCGGACGGCGTGCGCACCCGTGACGTGGACTTCAGCGAGGCCCCGGAGGACGTCGTGGCGCACAGTGCGCTGTCCCGCCTCTCCCTGGAGCAACGCGGCGAGCTGTACCGCGACTTCATCGACGCTCGGTCCGCCTGGAGCCCTGACTGGCGGGCGGCCGCGTTCAGTTCCGAGGTCTTCACCCGTATGACCGTGGAGGAACTGCGGCAGCTCAGCACCGAACTGCACGCCCTCGTCCAGCGCCACAAGGACCGCGCCATCGCCGCCGAGGAAGCGGGCGATCGTGAAGGGCGCGAACACGTCGCGCTGCACTTCTACGGCTTCCCCTTCCGGCCGTGAACGCCATGACGCAAGCCTCGCCCGGTGTGCACCCGCCAGCGCCGCCCGCTGCGGACCGCCCGGCTCACCGCGACGGCAACGTCTGGCGCTGGCTCCTGGCCTACACCGCGTCGATGGTCGGCGACGCGGTCTACTTCGTCGCCCTCTCCTGGGCCGCCGCCCGCACCGGAAGCCCCGGGCAGGCCGGACTCGTTCTCGCGCTGGGCGCCGTGCCGCGCGCGGTGCTGATGCTCGGCGGGGGAGTCGTCGCCGACCGGTTCGGGCCCCGCCGCGTCGTCATCGCCACAGACACGGTGCGCTGCCTGGTGATCCTCGCCGTCGCCGCGCTGCTGTTCCTCGCCGAGCCCGGCATGTGGCTGCTCGCCCTGGCCGCGCTCGTCTTCGGCGCCATGGACGCGCTGTTCCTGCCCGCCGTGGGCGCGCTGCCGCCACGCCTCACCGCGCCCGGCCAACTCGCCCGCGTACAGGGCATGCGCGGCGTCGCGGCCCGCGTCGGCCTCGTCACCGCGGGGCCGCTCGGCGGCATGGCCGTCGCCCTGGGAAGCTCGGCCGCCGCGTTCGCCACCGCAGGCGTGCTCTTCGCCCTCTCCCTCGCCCTGCTCACAACGGTACGCATCCGCCCCTTGCCCCCCGTCCCCCAGTACGCCGACCCCAGCACCGCAATCGCCGACCTCGCCCCCGGCACCGCAAACGGCCGCTTCAGTCCCGCCGGTGCCGTTGGAAGGCCATGCTTCTCCTGAGCCCGTCCCGGCAACGCCCGCGGACAGCCTCGCCCCGGCTCCTGCCTCGGTGACACGACCGACCGCGTCCGCCCCCACGTCGCCCCCGGACGACCCCGGCCACACGGCACCCGTCCCATCCCCTCCGCGAGGCCACGCCTCCGCCGCCTCCGCCGTGACACGGCACCCGGCCTCCGCTGTTTCCGGCCGACCGGAGTCCTCCGTCAAGGCTGTCGAGGACGCAACGCCCCGGAGCCCCGACGAGCCCGCCCCGCCGATGACGACGGCCGGACCCGCTTCCGCCCACCTCGAAGCGACCGCCCATGGCCCGTGCCCTGCGGGGGCCGCCGACCCGACCACGCCCACGGTCGCCTCCGCCCCCGGCCGGTCGACGCCCTCCGCAGACCGGCCCGCCTCCCTCCACGCCCAACTCGTCGACGGCCTGCGGTACATCGCAAGACACCCCGTCCTGCGGCCACTCGTCCTCGTCCTTGCCGTCGCCGAACTCGGCTTCGCCGGGCCCGCCAACCTGGGCATCTTGCTGCTCGCCCACGAGCGGGGCTGGGGCGCGTCCGGGCTCGGCTGGATCATCGCGGGCTTCGGCGTGGGCGCAGGCGGAGCCTCCGCGCTCCTCGCGATACGCGGGCGCCTCCCGCGCCCCGGAATGGTGCAGGGCGCCGCCCTCATCGTCGGGGCCGCCTCGCTCGCCGCCATCGCGTACGCCCCCACCGTGCTCCTCGCCGCGCTCGCCGCCGGCTGCACAGGGCTCGCCGTGGGTCTCGCCGGGGCCGTCTGCTCGGCGCTCCAGCAGACCGTCACCGACCCGGCCCGCCTCGGCCGCGTCACCTCCGTCTGCACCCTCTTCACCATGGGCGTCGCACCCCTCTGCCACCCCCTGGTCGGCGGTGCCGTCGGAGCCTGGGGCACCGGTCCCGTCTTCCTCGCTGGCGCCTCCCTCAGCGCGGCCGGCGGCGCCATCGCCCTCTGCGCACCCGCCCTGCGATCCGTCAGGCTGGCCGCCTGACACGTCCGCCGGCCCCTGTGGCACTCAACACGCCGCGGAATCCGGACAGTTGGGCCCCCTCGCCGGCCTTCGGACCCGGCCGAAACAGGGCGCTCGTCGGGGCGCGGCGGGGGTAGCGTCCGAGAGACGTGACCCTCGTACGTACCGTCGTACGCGTCGTACCCGTGAGGAGCGCCATGCCCTCGGCCCCCGCCCTGGACCTCGAGGAACTCGGCCCGGACTTCGTCCGCGACCCCTACCCGGTGTACGCCGCGCTGCGCGCCCAGGGCCCCGTGCACCACGTACGGCCCCCGGAGGGCGAGGAGTTGTGGCTCGTCGTCGGGCACGAGGCCTGCCGGGCCGCGCTCGTCGACCCGAGGCTCACCCGCGACGTCCGCAAGGTCGACCTCGCCCTGCACCCCTACGGCGAGGGCGGCGGCGCCGACAACCCCGCGCTCAGCCACATGCTGCTGCGCGACGCCCCCGACCACACCCGGCTGCGGCGGCTCGTCGCCCGGGAGTTCAGCCCCCGCCGGATCGCCGCGCTCACCCCGCGCATCCAGCGCATCACCGACGACCTCGTCGACGCGATGCTCGCCGACGGCTCCCGGCGTGCCGACCTCGTGGCCGCCCTCGGCTTCCCGCTCCCGATGATCGTCATCTGCGAGCTCCTCGGCGTCCCCTCCGCCGACCGGGACGACTTCCGCCGCTGGTCCAACGAGATCGTCGCCCCCACCGGACAGGAACGGCTCCACGCGGCCTACGGCGACATGGTCGACTACCTGCGCCGCCTCACCGTCGCCAAACGCGAGCAGCCCGGCGACGACCTGCTCAGCGCGCTCATCCACACCGTCGACGAGGGCGGCGACCGGCTCTCCGGCGACGAACTGATCGGCATGGCGTTCCTGCTGCTCATCGCCGGCCACGAGACCACCGTCAACCTCATCGGCAACGGCATGCGCGCCCTCTTCGCCCACCCCGACCAGCTGGACCTGCTGCGCGCCGACCCCGACGGGCTGATCGACGGCGCGATCGAGGAGATGCTGCGCTACGACGGCCCCGTCGAGACCGCCACACCCCGCTGGACGACCGAGCCCGTCACCATCGGCGACACCCTCGTCCCCGCCGGCGCCACCGTCCTCGTCGCCCTCGCCGACGCCGACCGCGACCCGGCGCGCTTCGCCGAACCCGATCGTTTCGACATCCGCCGGGACGCCCGCGGCCACATCGCCTTCGGCCACGGACTGCACTACTGCCTGGGCGCCCCGCTCGCCCGCCTCGAAGGGCGCATCGCCGTACGCGCCCTCCTCGAACGCTGCCCGGACCTCGGCCTCGACGCCGACGTCACCGCCCTGCCCTGGGTGCCGGGCCTGCTGATGCGCGGCGTACGCACCCTGCCCGTGCGCTGGTGAGCGCCGGGCGGTCACGTCCGCCGGGTGCGGCCTACAGGCCCAACTGCTTGGCGCCGTGGAGGAGTTCGATGGCCTCCTTGTCGCCGTCGAGCTCCACGCGCGCGTGCTCCTGTCTGCCGAACAGGAACATCGTCAGCTCGCCCGGCTCCCCGGTGACCGTCACCACCGGGGTGCCGCGGTGCGCCACCGCCGTACGGCCGTCGGGGCGGCGCAGCACCAGGCCCGTCGGCGACTTGCGGCCGAGCACCCGGGCCGTCCGCTCCAGCCGCGTCCACAGGCCGTCCGCGAACACCGGGTCGAGCTCGCGCGGGCTCCAGTCCTCCTGCGCCCGGCGCACGTCCTCGGCGTGCACGTAGAACTCCACCGCGTTCGCCGCCTCGTCCAGCTGCTTCAGGGCGTACGGCGAGAATCTCGGCGGGCCCGTACGAATCAGCTGGATCAGCTCCTCGTACGGCTTGTCCGCGAACTCGGCCTGCACCCGTTCGAGCCGGTCGGCCAGGGCCTTGACCAGGAGTCCGCCCGCCGCGTCCGGGCGCCGCTCGCGCACCACCACATGCGCGGCCAGGTCCCGGGCGGTCCAGCCCTCGCACAGGGTGGGCGCCTCGGGGCCGGCCGCCTCCAACAGGTCCGCCAGGAGCAGCCGTTCACGCTTCGCATGGGTCGACATGCTGCAAGGCTAAGCCCGCGAGGTTGACGCCGCCCACCTTGTCCACAGGCACAAACCGGCCGCCGGGCATTCGTACGACCGCAGCGTTCACCCTGTGGACAACGGGACCGGTTCGTCCGCGCCACCCGGCACAATGGGCGCATGAGCAGCAACCTCGACCCCGCCATCGCCGCCCGCCTCAAGCGCAGCGCCGACGGCCTCGTCCCCGCCATCGCCCAGCAGTACGACACGGGCGAAGTCCTGATGCTCGGCTGGATGGACGACGAGGCGCTGCATCGCACGCTCACCACCGGCCGCTGCACGTACTGGTCCCGCAGCCGCCAGGAGTACTGGGTGAAGGGCGACACCTCCGGCCACTTCCAGCACGTCAAGTCGGTCGCGCTCGACTGCGACGCCGACACCGTCCTCGTGCAGGTCGACCAGGTCGGCGCCGCCTGCCACACCGGCGCGCGCACCTGCTTCGACGCGGACGTCCTGCCCGTGACCGCACCGGCCGGGCAGGCGCCGGTCGACCAGCCCGGCACCGCCGGTCAGTAGGGTCGGCCGACATGGATCGCATGGATCTCGACACCTTCCGCAAGCTCGCCGCCGACCGCCGCGTCATCCCCGTCAGCCGGAAACTCCTGGCCGACGGCGACACCCCGGTCGGCCTCTACCGCAAGCTGGCCGCCGAACGCCCCGGCACGTTCCTCCTGGAGTCCGCGGAGAACGGCAGATCCTGGTCCCGGTACTCGTTCGTGGGCGTCCGCAGCTCCGCCACGCTCACCGAGCGGGACGGCCAGGCCCACTGGCTGGGCGGCGCCCCCGTCGGCGTGCCCACCGAGGGCGACCCGCTGAAGGCGCTGCGCGCCACCGTCGAGGCCCTGCACACCCCACGCGACCTGCACGACGACGGCATGCCCCCGTTCACCGGCGGCATGGTCGGCTATCTCGGGTACGACATCGTGCGCCGCCTGGAGAAGATCGGCCCCGGCGAGCGGGACGACCTGAAGCTGCCCGAGCTGACGATGCTGCTCACCAGCGACCTCGCCGTGCTCGACCACTGGGACGGCTCGGTCCTGCTCATCGCCAACGCCATCAACCACAACGACCTGGACACCGGCGTCGACGAGGCGTACGCGGACGCGGTCGCCCGCCTCGACGCCATGGAGGCCGACCTCGCCCGGCCCGTCGCGCAGTGCCCCTCGGCCCTGCCGGACGCGGCGCTGCCCGAGTTCACGGCCCTGTGGGGCGGCGCCGAGTACCAGGACGCGGTCGAGGACATCAAGGAGCGCATCCGGGCCGGCGAGGCCTTCCAGGTCGTGCCCTCGCAGCGCTTCGAAACCCCCTGCACGGCAAGCGCGTTGGACGTGTACCGCGTGCTGCGGGCCACCAACCCCTCGCCGTACATGTACCTGTTCCGGTTCGACGGCTTCGACGTGGTCGGCTCCTCGCCCGAGGCGCTCGTCAAGGTCGAGGACGGCCGGGCGATGGTCCACCCCATCGCCGGCACCCGGCCGCGCGGCGCCACCCCGCAGCGGGACCAGGCGCTCGCCGAGGAGCTGCTCGCCGACCCCAAGGAGCGCGCCGAGCACCTGATGCTGGTCGACCTGGGGCGCAACGACCTGGGCCGGGTCTGCACCCCCGGCTCCGTCGAGGTGGTCGACTTCATGTCGATCGAGAAGTACTCGCACGTGATGCACATCGTGTCGACGGTCACCGGCCAGGTCGCCGAGGGCCGCACCGCGTTCGACGTCCTGACGGCCTGCTTCCCCGCGGGCACCCTCTCCGGCGCCCCCAAGCCCCGCGCGATGCAGATCATCGACGAGCTGGAGCCCTCCCGCCGCGGCCTCTACGGCGGCTGCGTCGGGTACCTCGACTTCGCGGGCGACTCCGACACCGCCATCGCCATCCGCACGGCCCTGCTCCGCGACGGCACGGCGTACGTGCAGGCCGGCGCCGGTGTCGTGGCCGACTCGGACCCGGTCGCCGAGGACACCGAATGCCGCAACAAGGCGGCGGCCGTGCTGCGCGCGGTGCACAGCGCGAACCGCCTGAGTGATCGTCCGGACCGTGAGGGATAGTGGAGGCGTGACTTCCGCAGCCGTACCCCAGCCCCGCGCGGAGACCCCGCGGACCAAGGCCCCCGCCGCCCGGCGCAGCCTCGCCGCAGCCCTGCTGCTCGGCGCGCTCGGTGCGGCGATCGCCCTGCTCGCCTCCCGGCAGACCTGGGCCGAGGGCGACGCCGCCACGGCGGGGGGTGCCCTGCACCAGATCGCCAAGGGCAGCGATGTGACGGGCGTGCCCGCCGCGCTCGCCATAGTCGGCCTCGCCGCGCTCGTCGCCGTCTTCGCGGTCCGCCGGGCCGGCCGGGTCGTCGTCTCCGGACTGCTCACGCTCAGCGGCGCGGGCACGATCGCCGCGGCTCTGCTCGGCGCGCAGGACTCCGCCGCCCTCGACGAGAAGGCGGCGACGGCCAGCGGCCAGGCGGGCGCCACGATCGACGCGGTCACGTTCACGGCCTGGCCGTTCGTCGCCGCGCTCGGCGGCCTGCTGCTCCTGACCGCCGGCGTCCTCGCCCTCCGCTTCGGCGCGAGCTGGCCCGCGATGTCCGGGAAGTACGAGCGGGGGAGCGGTCCCGCAAAGGCCGCCCCGAAGGTCGACCCGGACCGTCCCGAGGACCTGTGGAAGGCCCTGGACCGAGGCGAGGACCCCACCCGCTAGAGCCCGGTCGAGCTCGGCGCGGGGGCTGCGCGGAAGGAGCTCCGCGGCGGTCCATACAATGGGCGAGAGCGTTCGACTTTCAGCAAACGAGGAGCAAGTCATGGCGGGCAGCAGCCACGGACACACCCCGGCCGCCTGGACCGGCGTCATCATCGCGTTCATCGGCTTCTGCATCGCCGGTGCCTTCATGGTGATGAACCAGCCGCTGGGCTTCTGGGGCGGCATGGTCGTCGTCGCCCTGGGCGGTGTGGTCGGCATGGCCATGCGCGCCGCGGGCATGGGCCAGCCGAAGACCGCGCACCACGTGGTCGTGCGCGCCGAGAGCTGAGCCTCGCCGAGGGCTGAGCCTGCTCGCAGGCGCGGGGCACGCGTTGCTCACGTGAAGGGGCGGAACCGGGAGAACCGGTTCCGCCCCTTCCGTCTGCGGACCCGTCCGTCCGCAGACACCCGCTCGGCGCCGTACCGACGCACAGGCGCGCCGCCGCCCGGAACCAGGGCCCGCCCGGACGACGGCGACGCCCCTCCACCCTGCCGCCGCCCAGGCCGCCCGCGCCCGGGCCGAAGGCCCCGAACGCCCCCGGCCACAGGTCCCGTTCCGGTGGCGTACGCCCTCGGGCGCGGGCCTCGGCGGCAGGGCAGAATGCGGGGGTGACCGCAGAACGCACCGCCACCCCGCGCCCGCCGCAGCAGCAGCCCGGCGCGGACCTGGTTCCGCACACGCCGCCCCCCACCCACGGCACCCCGCACGAGGCCCACCCCGCGGGCGCAGACGAGCCCACCCCCGCAGCCCCGCACGAGCCCGCCCACGGCACCCCGCACGAGGCCCACCCCGCGGGCGCAGCCGAGCCCGCCCCTGCAGCCCCGCACGAGCCCGCCCCCGCAGCCCCGCGCGAGTCCGCCCACAGCACCCCGCACGAGGCGCACCACGGCACCGCACGCGAGGCGCACCACGGCACCCCGCGCGAGCCCGCCCACGGCACCCAGCAAGAGGCGCACCACGGCCGAGCCCCGCACCAGGCACCGACGCCGCTCCCGCCTTCACCCCCGGCCTACGTCGCCCCCGCCCCCGACATGCGCCCGCAGGCCGTCGCCAAGCGGCTGCTCGTGCCCGTCGGGGTGCTCGGTTCGGTCGTGGCGGCGTTCGCGTACGTCGGGTCGGTCGATCCCAACGAGCCGGGGCACTACCCGACCTGTCCGCTGCTCGCGCTCACCGGGATCCTCTGCCCCGGCTGCGGCGGCCTGCGCAGTGCGCACGCGTTCGTCCACGGCGACCTGCTCACCGCGCTCGGCGCCAACGCGGCGGCCGTCGTCGGATATGTGGTCTTCGCCGTCGGCTGGGTCGCGTGGACCGTCGCCTCGGCCCGCGGTCGGGCCTGGCGGCCGAATCCGAGCTCCGCGCAGCTGTGGACGGTCGGCGCGCTGCTCGCGGTCTTCAGCGTTGTCCGCAACCTGCCCTTCGGCGCCTGGCTGGCGCCGTGAAGGCGGTGCGGAGCGGAGCCGGCCGAGGCGTGAACGTCCAGGTAGTGGGACCGTGGTCCCACCGATGCGAAGCCTCGGCCAGTGTCCGGATACCATCGCAGTGCCTACCGGAATGCGCCCATGGCGCGGCAGTTCCGGCGGGACAGTTCCCCACCGGATCCGCGGGACCCGGTGCAGTCAGCTCGCTTAGCCGTCAGGGAAGGGGGCCGCTCGCGTGAGTGTGCTCGACGAGATCATCGAAGGCGTGCGTGAGGACCTCGCCGAGCGGCAGGCGCGCGTCAGCCTCGACGAGCTCAAGGAGCGAGCGGCGAAGGCGCCCGCGGCCAAGGACGGAGTGGCCGCGCTGCGCGGCGACGGCGTCAAGGTGATCTGCGAGGTCAAGCGCTCCAGCCCGTCCAAGGGCGCGCTCGCCGCGATCGCCGACCCGGCCGGCCTCGCCGCCGACTACGAGGCGGGCGGCGCCGCCGTCATCTCCGTCCTCACCGAGCAGCGGCGCTTCGGCGGCTCGCTCGCCGACCTGGAGGCGGTCCGCGCGAAGGTCGACATCCCCGTCCTGCGCAAGGACTTCATCGTCACCTCGTACCAGCTGTGGGAGGCCCGGGCGTACGGCGCCGACCTCGTGCTGCTGATCGTCGCCGCCCTCGACCAGGAGGCGCTCGTCTCCCTGATCGAGCGGGCCGAGTCCATCGGGCTCACCCCGCTCGTCGAGGTGCACGACGAGGAGGAGGTCGAGCGCGCGGTGGCCGCCGGCGCGAAGATCATCGGCGTGAACGCCCGCGACCTGAAGACGCTCAAGGTCGACCGCTCCACCTTCAGCCGCGTCGCCCCCGAGATCCCGCCGCACATCGTGCGCATCGCCGAGTCCGGCGTCCGCGGCCCGCACGACCTGATCGCGTACGCGCACGACGGCGCCGACGCCGTCCTCGTCGGCGAGTCCCTGGTCACGGGCAAGGACCCGAAGGCCGCGGTCGTCGACCTCGTCGCCGCGGGTGCGCACCCGGCCCTCCGGCACGGACGGGGCTGAACCACCCCATGCCCATCGCCGCCCGCCTCGCACCCGGTTGCCGCCCACGCGGCTGCCGGGCGCCGGCGCGGCGTGTGCGGGGCCGCCGGGTCCGGTACCACATCGGTGCCGAGCCGGGACAGATCAACGGCATGCGATGGCGTCGGCCGGAGGACACCCGTCCCCGGCCCCGCCCCCTCCCGTAACCGGGGCAAGGCCCCGACCCCCGTTCGCCTGAACGGCTCGACCCCGTGCGCGGGGCGGGCTGATTTTCGCGTACCCACGAGGAGCATGTCGCACATGTCCAGCCAGTTCTTCATCCCCGACCCGGACGGCCAAGTCCCCTCCCCGCAGGGCTACTTCGGCGCGTTCGGCGGCAAGTTCATCCCGGAGGCGCTCGTCGCCGCCGTCGACGAGGTCGCCGTCGAGTACGACAAGGCCAAGAACGACCCCGAGTTCGCCCGCGAGCTCGACGACCTTCTGGTCCACTACACCGGCCGGCCCAGCTCGCTCACCGAAGTGCCGCGGTTCGCCGAACACGCCGGTGGCGCACGGGTGTTCCTCAAGCGCGAGGACCTCAACCACACCGGCTCGCACAAGATCAACAACGTGCTCGGCCAGGCCCTGCTCACCAAGCGGATGGGCAAGACCCGCGTCATCGCCGAGACCGGCGCCGGCCAGCACGGCGTCGCCACGGCCACCGCCTGCGCGCTGTTCGGCCTCGACTGCACCATCTACATGGGCGAGATCGACACCCAGCGCCAGGCCCTCAACGTGGCCCGGATGCGGATGCTCGGCGCCGAGGTCATCGCCGTGAAGTCCGGCAGCCGCACCCTCAAGGACGCCATCAACGAGGCGTTCCGCGACTGGGTCGCCAACGTCGACCAGACGCACTACCTCTTCGGGACCGTCGCCGGACCGCACCCCTTCCCGGCGATGGTCCGCGACTTCCACCGCGTCATCGGCGTCGAGGCCCGCAGGCAGATCCTGGAGCGCGCGGGCCGGCTGCCCGACGCCGCCGTGGCCTGCGTCGGCGGCGGCTCCAACGCCATCGGCCTGTTCCACGCGTTCATCCCGGACGCCGACGTCCGCCTCATCGGCTGCGAGCCCGCCGGGCACGGCGTCGAGACCGGCGAGCACGCCGCGACCCTCACCGCGGGCGAGCCGGGCATCCTGCACGGCTCCCGCTCGTACGTCCTGCAGGACGAGGAAGGCCAGATCACCGAGCCGTACTCGATCTCGGCCGGACTCGACTACCCGGGCATCGGCCCCGAGCACGCCTACCTCAAGGACAGCGGCCGCGGCGAGTACCGGGCCGTGACCGACGACGCCGCGATGCAGGCGCTGCGCCTTCTCTCCCGTACGGAGGGCATCATTCCGGCGATCGAGTCCGCGCACGCCCTGGCCGGCGCGATCGAGGTCGGCAAGGAGCTGGGCAAGGACGGCCTGATCGTCGTCAACCTGTCCGGCCGCGGCGACAAGGACATGGACACGGCCGCGCGCTACTTCGGCCTGTACGACGAGGGCACCGACGCCGAGGTCGCGGCCGACGCCGCCGACACCGCCGAGATCGAGGGGGACGCCAAGTGAGCGGGAACGTACAGCTGTTGAGCGAGACCCTGGCCGCCGCCAAGGCGGAGGGCCGGGCCGCGCTCGTCGCCTATCTGCCGGCCGGCTTCCCGACCGTCGACGGCGGCATCGCCGCGGCCAAGGCCGTCCTGGACTCAGGCGCCGACGTCGTCGAGGTCGGCCTGCCGCACAGCGACCCGGTGCTCGACGGCCCGGTCATCCAGACCGCCGACGACATCGCGCTGCGCGGCGGCGTCAAGATCAAGGACGTCCTCCGCACCGTCCGCGAGGCGCACGCCGCGACCGGCAAGCCGATCCTCGTCATGACGTACTGGAACCCCATCGACCGCTACGGCGTCGAGCGGTTCACGGCCGAGCTCGCCGAGGCGGGCGGCGCCGGGTGCATCCTGCCCGACCTGCCCGTCGAGGAGTCCGGCCTGTGGCGGGAGCACGCGGACAAGCACGGTCTCGGCACCGTGTTCGTCGTCGCGCCCAGCAGCAAGGACGCCCGCCTCGCCACCATCACGGCGGCCGGCTCGGGCTTCGTGTACGCGGCGTCCCTGATGGGCGTCACCGGCACCCGCGAGTCGGTCGGCAGCCAGGCCGCCGACCTGGTGCGCCGCACCCGCGCCACCACCGACCTGCCGGTCTGCGTCGGCCTCGGCGTCTCCAACGCCGCGCAGGCCGCCGAGGTCGCGGGCTTCGCGGACGGCGTGATCGTCGGCTCGGCCTTCGTCAAGGCCATGCTCGACGCCCCGGACGAGGCCGAGGGCCTCGAAGCGGTCCGCACCCTCGCCGCCGACCTCGCGCGGGGCGTGCGCAGCGCGGTACGGGACGCCTAGCAGCGGGACGTACAGGGCCGGCAGCGGCGCGTACAAGAACCGCATAGAACGGCCCGGCGGGCGCATCGCTCGTACGGGTGGACCTGGGACCGGGGAGGCATGCTCATGCCTCCCCGGTTCGTTTGCGGGGTGTGAGCGAGAAGAACCGTGAGGGAAAGCGCACCGCCCGCGAACGGCTGGCGATCGAGCGCGAGAAGCAGAAGGCGCAGGAGCGGCGCCGCCGCACCCTGATCGTGGCGGGCGCCGTGGTGGGAGTCCTCGGCCTGGCCGCCGTCGTCGGGGTGATCGCCGCGAACGCCGGCAAGGACGACAAGGAGAGCGCGGGCCCGGTCGTGGCGCCGAAGGGGGCGATGGGCAAGGACGGCCTCGCCATCCCGGTCGGCAAGGAGAGCGCCAAGTCGACCCTCACGATCTGGGAGGACTTCCGCTGCCCGGCGTGCGCCCAGTTCGAGAACATGTACCGGAAGACGATCCACGAGCTCGTCGACAAGGGCCAGCTCAAGGTCGAGTACCACCTCGCCACGATCATCGACGGCAACATGGGCGGTGAGGGCTCCGTCCGCGCCGCCAACGCCGCGGCCTGCGCGCAGGACGCCGGGAAGTTCACCGAGTACCACGACGTGCTGTTCATGAACCAGCCGGAGGAGGTCGACGACGCCTTCGCGAAGAACAGCAAGCTCCTCGAACTCTCCGGCAAGGTCCAGGGCCTGAACACCCCGGCGTTCGAGAGCTGTGTGAACGACGGGAAGCACGACAGCTGGGTCGCCCGCTCCAACGAGGCCTTCCAGAAGGGTGGGTTCCGCGGCACCCCGACCGTCCAGCTCGACGGCAAGGACATCTTCGGCGACCAGAAGAACCCGCTGACGCCCGCCAAGCTCAAGCAGCTCGTCGAGGCGAAGGCCGCCGGCTGACCACCCGCGAAACGCCGACCGGAGCGGGGTCGTACGGGGCGCCGGGCCCCTTGCCGGGCAGCGTTATGCAGCCGTAAGCCGGGCGGATTGCCGCGCATCCCGCCCGGCACGGTAGCGTCGACCCCGCCATGGAACTCCTTGCCTTCATTCCCAGCCCGGCCAAGGGTGAGATCGTCCCCTTCGGCATCCCCCTGCGCGGCTACGCGTTCTGCATCATCATCGGCGTCTTCGTGGCCGTCTGGCTCGGCGGCCGCCGGTGGATCGCCCGCGGCGGCCGAGCCGGGACGGTCGCGGACATCGCCGTCTGGGCGGTGCCGTTCGGCCTCGTGGGCGGCCGGCTCTACCACGTCATCACCGACTACGAGCTGTACTTCAGCGAGGGCCGCAACCCCGTCGACGCCCTCAAGATCTGGGAGGGCGGCCTCGGCATCTGGGGCGCCATCGCGCTCGGTGCGCTCGGCGCGTGGATCGGCTGCCGCCGCCGCGGCATCCCGCTGCCCGCGTACGCGGACGCCGTCGCCCCCGGCATCGCCTTCGCCCAGGCCATCGGCCGCTGGGGCAACTGGTTCAACCAGGAGCTGTACGGCCGTGCGACGGATCTGCCGTGGGCCCTGGAGATCACCCGCACCGACGGCGGCCGCGTGCCGGGCACGTACCACCCGACGTTCCTGTACGAGTCGCTGTGGTGCATCGGCGTCGCGCTCCTCGTCATCTGGGCGGACCGCCGCTTCAAGCTGGGCCACGGCCGGGCCTTCGCGCTGTACGTGGCGGCGTACTGCGCGGGGCGCGGCTGGATCGAGTACATGCGCGTGGACGACGTGCAGATGAACGATGTGCTCGGGCTGCGGTTGAACGTGTGGACGTCGATCCTCGTCTTCGCGCTGGCCGTTGCGTACATGGTGGTGTCGGCGAAGCTGCGGCCGGGGCGGGAGGAAGTCGTGGAGCCGGGGGATCCGGCCGAGGACGGGGCGTCCTCCGACGCCAAGTCCGACGAGTCGGGCTCCGACTCCGACTCCGAGTCGGACAGTGCTTCCGGCTCCGGGGCGGCGTCCAAGTCGGTGGACAAGGGCTGAGGGCCCTGCGCGGGGCGCTGTTCGTTCGGCTGCGGCCCCGTCGTGGCTGGGCGCGCAGTTCCCCGCGCCCCTGACGGGGCCCCGCCTCCGGGGCGGAGCCCCAGGTTCCTCACGTACCCGAAGCCCGGTCCCGCAGGGACAGCGTGCGGTGGGCCGCGGCTACCACTGCCGCGTCGACGAAGCGGCCGTCCGGGAGGGCCAGCGCGCCGGAGTCCGTCTCCGCAGCCTTGACCACCTCTTCCGCAGCGGCGATCTCCGCCGGATCCGGCAGGTAGGCCCGCTCGATCACCGGCAGTTGCCGTGGATGGATGGCCGCGCGGCCCAGGAAGCCGAGGGCGCGGCCGTGGGCGCAGGACGCGGCGAGGCCGTCGACGTCGAGGATGTCGGGGAAGACCGACTGGGCCGGAGGCGCGAGCCCCGCCGCGCGGCTCGCGCACACCACCCGGGACCGGGCCCAGTCGAGGCCCGCGTCGCTCGCCCCCAGGTCGGCCCGCAGGTCCGCCTCGCCCACGCCGAGGCCGCGCAGCGCGGGGTGCGCGGTGGCCACGGCGTACGCGTGCTCGATGCCGAGGGCGGACTCCAGGAGCGCGAACAGCGGGGCGCAGTCGGTGAGTTCGGCGACCCGGACCACCTGCGCGGGCTCCGTTACCTTCGGCAGCCGCACCCCCGCGAGGCCGACGAGCCCGGCGACCGCCGCCAGGTCGGCCCCGGCCCACGGCCCGTCCAGGGCGTTGACGCGGACGTGCACCGGCACCGGATGCCGGGCGGTGAGCAGCTCGGCGGTGGCGGCGCGGGCGTACTCCTTGCGGTCGGGCGCCACCGCGTCCTCCAGGTCCACGACGACCGCGTCCGCGCCCGAGGCGAGGGCCTTGGCGACGGTGGCCGGACGGTCGCCCGGCGCGTACAGCCAGGTGAGGACCGGCCCGGTCGGCGTACGGCGTGCGGTGCTCATACGGCGCCCGACTTCCGCAGTACGGCGATCTCCTCGTCGTCCAGGCCGAGTTCGGCGAGGACCGCGTCCGTGTCCGCGCCGTGCGGGCGGCCCGGCCAGCGGATCGCGCCCGGGGTGGCGGAGAGGCGGAACAGGACGTTCTGCATGCGGATCGCGCCGAGCTCGGGGTCGTCGACGGTCGTGACCGAGTCGAGGGCCGCGTACTGCGGATCGGCGAGGACGTCCCGTACGTCCTGGATCGGGGCGATGGCCGCCTCGGCCTTCTCGAAGGCGGCGATCACCTCGTCGCGGGTGCGCTCGGCGATCCAGTCGCCGACGGCCGCGTCCAGGACGTCGGCGTGCGCGGCGCGGTCCGTGCCGGTCGCGAACCAGGGCTCGTCGATCAGGTCGGACCGCCCGACCAGGTGCAGGACCCGCTCCGCGACGGACTGCGCCGAGGTGGACACGGCCACCCAGCGGTCGTCGGCGGTGCGGTAGGTGTTGCGGGGCGCGTTGTTGGTGGAGCGGTTGCCGGTGCGCGGCTGGACGAAGCCGAGCTGGTCGTACCAGAGCGGCTGCGGGCCGAGGACCGTGAGGATCGGCTCGATGATCGCCATGTCGACGACCTGCCCGCGGCCGGTCGCGCCGCGGGCGGCGAGCGCCGTCATGATCGCGTACGCGGTGGCCAGGCCGGCGATGGAGTCGGCGAGGCCGAACGGCGGCAGCGTGGGCGGACCGTCGGGCTCGCCGGTGATCGCCGCGAAGCCGCTCATCGCCTCGGCGAGCGTGCCGAAGCCGGGGCGGTGCGAGTACGGGCCGAACTGGCCGAAGCCGGTGACCCGGGCGAGCACCAACCGCTCGTTGGCGGCGCTGAGTTCGTCCCAGCCGAGGCCCCAGCGCTCCAGGGTGCCGGGGCGGAAGTTCTCGATCACGACGTCGGCGTCGGCGGCCAGCCGGAGCAGGGTGGCGCGGCCGCCGTCGGTGGACAGGTCGAGGGTGACGGTGCGCTTGTTGCGGCCGAGGAGCTTCCACCACAGGCCGACGCCGTCCTTGGCGGGGCCGTGGCCGCGGGAGGGGTCGGGGCGGCGCGGATGCTCGACCTTGATCACCTCCGCTCCGAAGTCGCCGAGCATGGTGGCGGCGAGGGGGCCGGCGAAGAGGGTGGCGAGGTCGAGGACGCGGAGGTTGTTCAGGGGTGCGGGGGTTGTGCGCATGCGGGTCCTTGTCGTTCAGCGCACTAGGCGCGGGGGAGCAGCGGCAACGCGGGCGGCTTGCTGGTGCGTCAGATGGGCCAGCTCGTCGAAGCCGATGCCGTTGAAGTCGGCCACCGACGTGGCGAGACGGTTCTTCAGCGGGGCCGTCCAGCGCGCGTCGATCGCGTCCGCGGAGCCCGCGAGCAGGCCCGCGACCGCGCCCGCCGTCGCGCCGACCGAGTCGGTGTCCCAGCCGCCGGACACGGCTCGCGTCACCGAGGCGTCGAAGTCCCCGTCGGCGTGGGTGAGCGCGGCGGCGAGCAGTGCGGCGTTGGGCACGACGTGCACCCAGTGGTGCGTGCCGTACGCCGCGTGCAGGGTGTCGACGACGGTGTCGAACGCGGTGTGCGTGCGGGCGAGCCGGATGCCGTGCCGTACGGCCCGGGCGAGCCGGGAGCCGGGCGGGACGACGGCGAGCCCGGCGCACAGCGCGCGGTGCACGTCGGCGGTGCCGCCCGCCGCGGCGGCGATCGTGGCGGCCGCGAACATCGCCCCGTACACCCCGTTCGCGGTGTGCGTGAGGACCGCGTCCCGGTGGGCCTGTGCGGCGGCGGCGCCGGGGTCGCCGGGGTGGGTCAGGCCGTGCACGTCGGCGCGGATGAGGGCGCCGATCCACTCGCGGAACGGGTTGCGGCGCCGCGCGGTCAGCGGCGGCTCGACCCCGTCGAGGAGATTGCGGTACGCGACCCGCTCGGCGGTGAACGTACGCCCGGCCGGGAGTTCGTCCAGCCAGAGCGCGGCCACGTCACGGGTCGTGAAGTCCGGGCCGTACCGCCGCAGCAACTCCAGGTTGAGCAGCGGGTAGTTGAGGTCGTCGTCCTCCGGCATGCCGTCGATGTTCTCGGCGAGCGAGGTGGTGGCGCTGCGCCGGTTCCAGGGGTACGCGGCGGCCAGGGCGGGGGAGAGGCCGCGGGCGGTGAAGTAGCCGGACAGCGGCCAGTTGCCGGTGGCGCGGGCGAGGGCGCGGATGCCGGTGAGCGGCAGCTTCTCGACCGGTTTGCCGAGCAGACAGCCGACGGCGCGGCCGAGCCAGGCGGCGTGCAGCCGGTCGAGGTCGGTCGGGGCTGTCGCGGGGGCGGGCCAGGCCGTGCCGCACAGGGCCTTGATCGCGGGGAGGTCCGTGGGTTCGGCGAACGGGTCGGGGGACGCCCCGGCGGCCGTGTCGGCGTGCGAGTCCTGGGGGCTCAACGCGTCCAGCTCGTCGAGCAGTCGGAGGGCCAGGGCGCGCAGCTCCGGGGCGGCGGGGTTGGTCGCGGCGCCCGCGCGTGCGGGGGCGGGGGCGCCGCCCGCCGTGCGCCAGCGGTCCCGGACGCGGGCGACGGCCGCGGGGTCCCGGCCGTCCTCGTCGGCCTGCCGGAGCTCGTGGCCGAGCAGGTCCTCCGGCTGCACCCAGGTCAGCCGGAGGGCCGTTGCCGGGCTCATACGGGGTCGCCCGCGAGGAGCTGGAAGGCGTCGGCGTGCGCGGCCTGCCGTTCCTGGTCGCGGGCGAACACCTCGCGTGCGACGGCCGCGAGCAGCTCGGCCGGGGCGTGCAGGTCGAGCCGGCTGGCCTCGGCGACCTGCTTGGCCCACGCCTCGGGCGGCTCGGAGCCGAGGGCGCCCGCGATGGCTCCGCCCATGGTGGCGATGGAGTCGCAGTCCCGGCCGTAGTTGACGGCGCCGAGGACGGTGCGCCGGTAGTCGCCCGCGCCGACCAGCAACATGCCGAGGGCGATGGGCAGTTCCTCGATGGCGTGCAGGCGGGAGGGGCGGCGGGCGCCGAGCGAGGGGGCGCGGTAGTCGGGGCCGACCGTGTCGAAGGGGGCGACGGCCTCGCGCAGCGGGCGGAGCGCGGTCTCGAAGTCCTGGTGGCGCACGGCCACTTCGCAGACGGCCTCGATCGCGGCGCGCGTGCCGTCCTTGGCGAGGCCCAGGCAGGCGTCGACGACGGAGGCGGGGCTGGCCTCCGGCGAGCAGGCCGCCGCGACCGCCGCCGCGAACACCCCGGCCGCCTCCCTGCCGTACGAGGACTGGTGGGCGCCCGCGACGTCCAGGGCCTCGGCGTAGGCGGCGCGCGGGTCGGCCGCGTTGACCAGGCCGACCGGCGCCATGTACATCGCCGCACCGCAGTTGACGATGTTGCCGGAGCCGGCCTCGCGCGGGTCGACGTGGCCGTAGTGCAGCCGGGCGACGAGCCACTTCTCGGCGAGGAAGATCCGCTGCAGCGGCAGGGCCTCCGCCTCCAGCTCGGGGATCCAGCGGGGCGTGCCCATCAGGTCGGGGACGAGGTGGTCGGCGACGGCGTACGCGTCGAGGTGGTCGCGGACCGTGGCGTACACGCGGACCAGCGCGTGCGTCATCAAGGTGTCGTCGGTGACGTGCCCGTCGCCCTTGTGGTACGGGGCGATCGGCCGGGCCGTGCGCCAGTCGTCGCCGTGCCAGGGGCCGACGATCCCGTTGATCCGGCCGCCGTGCCGCTCCGCGATCTGCTCGGGCGTCCAGCCCTCGACGGGTCCGCCGAGCGCGTCGCCGACGGCCGCGCCGACCAGGCTCGCGGTGATGCGCTCGTCGAGGGTGGGCCGGCGTACGCGGGGTGTGGTGTCTGTGGTGTCCGTCATGGGCGGGAGTGTCCACCCGCGGGGGTCAGTTGTTGCGGGGGCGCGACAGGAGGTCGGCCAGTTCGGTGCCCAGCTCCACCAGATCGGTCCCCGCGAGCCGCGGCAGCGCGCAGCCCGACAGGGTGCGGCAGGCGTCCCGCCAGCTCTTCGGCACGCACTCCGCGCCGCCGAGCGCCCCGGTCAGCGCGCCCGCCAGCGCCGGCGCCGAGTCCGCGACCCGCGACAGGCAGGCCGCGGCGGGCACGGCCTCGGCGAGGCTGCCGCGGGCGGCGGTGGCCAGGGCGAGCGCCACCGGCACGGTCTCGGCGGCGGCGATCCCGTAGCTGTAGACGTGGTCGACGATCTGGTGCTCCAGGAGCGGTACGAGCGCGAAGGTGCCGTTCTCCTCGTTGTGCCGCGCGAGGTGCACGGCGAGCCGGGCGTTGCGGCCGATCTCGGTCTCCTGCGGGAGCTGGTCGAGCGCGGCGTCGACGGCCTCGTCCACGTCCGGTCGTACGAGGGCCACGGAGACCGCGGCGGCGAGGGCGCGAGCGCCGTGCACGCCGTCGCCGTCCTGGGTGTAGCGGGCGTCGAACTCGGCCAGGAGTGCGGCCTGTCGAGGGTCTCCGGGGTGTACGGCGGCGAGGACGGCGGCGCGCACGCAGGCTGCGTCGTCGAAGAAGTGCGGGTTGTCGTGCCCGGTCGCGGGCGGGCGCAGTCCGGTGGCGAGATTCCCGAGCCCGGCGCGTACGGAGATCCGCGCGCGCAGCGGGATCCGCGCCGACTCGACCTCGGGGGCGCGGTCGGCGGCCGCGGCGATCTGCGCGGCGAGGATCTGCCAGTGCTGGTCGATGGCGGCCCGCACATCCGCCGTGCCGTCAACTGCCGCCGCCAGTACGGCGGTCGCGGTGTACGCGGCCCACTCGGCGTCGTCGGAGGGGCCGAGGCGGAGGGGTTCCGGGGGCTGGTTGAGGGCGATGGGGACGGGGAGGGTGGTGGTGGCGTTCTGCTCGGCGAAGGTGTCGAGTTCGCGGGTCAGTCGCCTCGTCCACTCGGGCATGCGGGCGGCACGGTGTCTGGCCGCGGGCCAGCCCGCCGCGTCGCCCGCGGCGAGGCCGAGGAGGAGCCCTTGGAGTTTCGTGCGGGTGGGTGGGGGTGCGGGCGGGGCTTGTCGTTCGGCGCACTCGGCACGGGTGGGCACAGCGGGTGCGGCAGGCGCGGCCGGTTCACCGGTCATGACGTCTCCTCCGGCGTCAGCAGGTCCGCGATGTCCAGGACGTGGTAGCCCGCCATCGACGGGAGGCAGGTGCCGCGGACCGGGCCGATGGCGGTGGCCCAGTCCGCGGGGATCGCGGAGACCGTGCGGACCGCGCCCGCGAGCGCGCCCGCGAGGGCGGCCGTCGTGTCCGCGTCGCGGCCCATGTTGACCGCGGTCAGCACCGCCTCGCGGAAGTCGCCGCGGGCCGCCGCGAACGCGCCGAAGGCGAGGCCGACCGCCTCGGGCGCGAGGTCCGTCCACGGGTAGCCGCCGATGACGACCGCCTTGCGGACCGCGCGTTCCCCGCCCGGCGCGGCCACCACCGCGCGGCGCAGCGAGCGGGACGTCCAGGAGTCCATCGGGATCACCGACAGGGCCGCGCCGATCACCGCGGCCGGGCCCTCGCCGGCCATGGCCGCGGCGACCCCGGCCGCGATCGCCTGGGCGCCGTAGATGCCCTCGCCGTCGTGGCTGACCGTGCCGTCGATGGCGACCAGGCGGGCCGCCTCGGCCGGGGCGCCCGCCGCGAAGACGCCGAACGGGGCCGCGCGCATCGCCAGGCCGTCGGACCAGGCGTGCCGGTGCTGGGCGGTGACGGGGGCGGCGAGGCCCCGGCGGAGGTTCTCCAGGGTGCCGCGTTCGCTGAAGCCCGCCCCGCGGAACGGGCCCTCGTCGACGTCCGCGATCCACCGGTGCCAGGCCTTCTCGGCGTGCGCCACGGTCAGGGCCGAGCCGTGCCGGGCGAGCAGCAGGCCCGAGAAGATCGCGTACTCGGTGTCGTCCGTGCCCGCCGGGTCCTCGGCGACGAAGCCCTCGACGCGGCCCCAACGGGCGCGGATCTCCGAGGGCTTCATGTTCTCGACCGGGGCGCCGAGCGCGTCGCCCACGGCGAGGCCGAGCAGCGCGCCGCGTGCGCGGGACCGGAGTTCCGTCGCGTCGCCGGGTGCGGGGGCCGGGAAATCGCATGCAATCGACGCCATGGCAGATGCGTTCCACGCGAGCCCGCCCGGTGCCCGCCCGGCCGCGTACGTCACTCCTTCGACGCTTCGGAAAAAGGCCGTACGGCACCGCCGTGAAGGGACGAAAGCCCTGGTAAGTACGGCCTTCCTTGCTGGCGAGGGGGATTTTTCGGGCGTACTTTCGAAGGCGTGAAGGGGGCCCGGGGAGGGTCCCGGAGGGGAGCGGGGAGCGCGGTACCCCGGCTCGGCGAAAGGAGCACCACCGGCGATGTCGATCATCGACAACGAGGCGACGCTGCACGTGGCACACCGGGACAACCACACGCACCGCGACGTGAACGGCGGCTGGCTGCGGCCGGCCGTGTTCGGTGCGATGGACGGTCTGGTGTCCAACCTGGCGCTCATGACGGGCGTCGCCGGCGGCTCCGTCTCGCAGCAGACCATCGTCATCACCGGTCTCGCGGGCCTGGCCGCGGGCGCGTTCTCCATGGCCGCCGGTGAGTACACCTCGGTGGCGTCCCAACGCGAGCTGGTGCAGGCCGAGTTGGCGGTGGAGCGGCGGGAGCTGCGCAAGCACCCGAAGGACGAGGAGAAGGAGCTCGCCGCGCTGTACGAGGCGCGCGGCGTCGAGCCGAAGCTCGCCCGCGAGGTGGCCCGGCAGCTGTCCCACGACCCGGAGCAGGCCCTGGAGATCCACGCCCGCGAGGAGCTCGGCGTCGACCCCGGGGAACTGCCCTCGCCGCTGGTGGCCGCGGCCTCGTCGTTCGGCGCGTTCGCGCTCGGCGCGCTGCTTCCCGTGCTGCCGTATCTGCTCGGGGCGAGTGCGCTGTGGCCGGCCGTGGTCCTCGCGCTGGCGGGGCTCTTCGGGTGCGGTGCGGTGGTGGCCCGGGTGACCGCGCGGTCCTGGTGGTTCAGCGGGCTGCGGCAGCTGGCGCTCGGCGGCGCCGCGGCCGGTGTGACGTACGCCCTGGGCACGCTGTTCGGTGCGGCTCTAGGATGAGCGCGCGAAGGTCTATGCAATGGGATGCATAACCAATCGTTACTCGGCGGTTTCGGTTGCTCGAACGCCGGGCATGAGCCGTAAGCGCTGTGGGCAACGAAGCTCCGGCGCATCGGGTCCACGGTCGTTGATCTGTCCGTATCGGCCCCTGTTTCACCGCGCGAGCCCGCTCGTGGGTGTCCGCATGATGGAACGAAGTATCCGGTTTCCGAGAAAGCCTCCATCATGTAATCTGCACGAAATTTTGCGCACCGCGAGGGCCAACGTCGTCCCTCGGCACATGCACACACTGCACATTTGCCTCGACGACGACGGGAGTGCCGATGCGTTCCGACGCCTGGTCGCCCATGGACGGTCGCCCCGCCCCCCAGGGGATGTACGACCCCCGTAACGAACACGACGCCTGTGGTGTCGGGTTCGTGGCCACCCTCACTGGTGTGGCCAGCCACGAGCTGGTCGAGCAGGCGCTCACCGTACTGCGCAATCTGGAACACCGCGGCGCCACCGGCTCCGAGCCCGACTCGGGTGACGGCGCCGGCATCCTGCTCCAGGTTCCCGACGCCTTCCTGCGCGAGGCCACCGGCTTCGAGCTCCCGGAGGCGGGCGCGTACGCCGTAGGCATCGCCTTCCTGCCCGTGGACAGCGCGGACGAGACCGCCGCCCGCATCGAGGCCATCGCCGCCGAGGAGGGCCTGAACGTCCTCGGCTGGCGGGACGTGCCGGTCGCGCCCGAGCTGCTCGGCGCCTCCGCCCGCTCCACGATGCCGGTCTTCCGCCAGCTCTTCGTCGGCGACGGGACGAGCACGGACATCGCGCTCGACCGCAAGGCGTTCGTGCTGCGCAAGCGCGCCGAGCGCGAGGCCGCGACGTACTTCCCGTCGCTGTCCGCCCGCACGATCGTCTACAAGGGCATGCTGACCACCGGCCAGCTGGAGCCCTTCTTCCCGGACCTGTCCGACCGCCGGCTCGCCTCGGCCGTCGCGCTCGTCCACTCCCGCTTCTCCACGAACACGTTCCCGTCGTGGCCGCTCGCCCACCCGTACCGCTTCGTCGCGCACAACGGTGAGATCAACACCGTCAAGGGCAACCGGAACTGGATGCGGGCCCGCGAGTCGCAGCTCGCCTCGGACCTGTTCGGTTCGGACAAGCTGGACCGGATCTTCCCCGTCTGCACCCCGGACGCCTCCGACTCCGCGTCCTTCGACGAGGTGCTCGAACTCCTGCACCTGGGCGGCCGTTCGCTGCCGCACTCCGTCCTGATGATGATCCCCGAGGCCTGGGAGAACCACGCCTCGATGGACCCGGCCCGGCGCGCGTTCTACCAGTTCCACTCCACGATGATGGAGCCCTGGGACGGCCCCGCCTGTGTCACCTTCACCGACGGCACCCAGGTCGGCGCCGTGCTCGACCGCAACGGCCTGCGTCCAGGGCGTTACTGGGTCACCGACGACGGCCTCGTCGTCCTCGGCTCCGAGGTCGGCGTCCTCGACATCGACCCCGCGAAGGTCGTCCGCAAGGGCCGCCTGCAGCCCGGCAAGATGTTCCTCGTCGACACCGCCGAGCACCGCATCGTCGAGGACGACGAGATCAAGGCCGCCCTCGCCGCCGAGAACCCGTACGCGGAGTGGCTGGAGGCCGGCGAGATCGAGCTCTCCGACCTGCCCGAGCGCGAGCACATCGTGCACACCCACGCCTCGGTCACCCGCCGCCAGCAGACCTTCGGCTACACCGAGGAGGAGCTGCGCGTCCTGCTCACGCCGATGGCCAAGTCCGGTGCGGAGCCGATCGGGTCGATGGGCACGGACACCCCGATCGCGGCCCTGTCCGAGCGCCCCCGGCTGATCTTCGACTACTTCACGCAGCTGTTCGCCCAGGTCACCAACCCGCCGCTGGACGCCATCCGCGAAGAGCTGGTCACCTCGCTGCACTCCTCGCTCGGCCCGCAGGGCAACCTCCTGGAGCCGACCGCGGCCTCCTGCCGCTCGGTCACCCTGCCCTTCCCGGTGATCGACAACGACGAGCTGGCCAAGCTCATCCACATCAACGCCGACGGCGACATGCCGGGCATGAAGGCCGTGACCCTGTCCGGCCTGTACCGGGTCTCCGGCGGCGGCGACTCCCTCGCCGCCCGCATCGAGGAGATCTGCGCCGAGGCCGACGCGGCCATCGAGGGCGGCGCCCGCCTGATCGTCCTCTCCGACCGGCACTCGGACGCCGAGCACGCCCCGATCCCGTCGCTGCTGCTCACCGCGGCCGTCCACCACCACCTCATCCGTACGAAGCAGCGCACCCAGGTCGGCCTGCTCGTCGAGGCCGGCGACGTCCGCGAGGTCCACCACGTCGCGCTGCTCATCGGGTACGGCGCCGCCGCCGTGAACCCGTACCTGGCGATGGAGTCCGTCGAGGACCTGGTCCGCGCCGGCACGTTCCTGCCCGGCGTCGAGGCCGAGCAGGCCATCCGGAACCTGATCTACGCCCTCGGCAAGGGCGTCCTCAAGGTCATGTCGAAGATGGGCATCTCGACCGTCGCCTCCTACCGCGGCGCCCAGGTCTTCGAGGCGGTCGGCCTCGACCAGGCCTTCGTCGAGAAGTACTTCAACGGCACCACCACCAAGATCGGCGGCGTCGGCATCGACGTCATCGCCGACGAGGTCGCCGCCCGCCACGCCAAGGCCTACCCGGTCTCCGGCGTCCCCTCGGCGCACCGCGCCCTGGAGATCGGCGGCGAGTACCAGTGGCGTCGCGAGGGCGAGCCGCACCTCTTCGACCCGGAGACGGTGTTCCGCCTCCAGCACTCCACGCGCCAGCGCAAGTACGACATCTTCAAGCAGTACACCTCGCGCGTGGACGAGCAGTCCGAGCGCCTGATGACGCTGCGCGGCCTGTTCGGCTTCAAGTCGGACCGCCCGTCGATCCCCGTCGACGAGGTCGAGCCGGTCTCCGAGATCGTCAAGCGCTTCTCCACCGGCGCCATGTCGTACGGCTCGATCTCCCGCGAGGCGCACGAGACCCTCGCCATCGCCATGAACCAGCTGGGCGGCAAGTCCAACACCGGTGAGGGCGGCGAGGACCCGGAGCGGCTCTACGACCCGGCCCGCCGGTCCTCCATCAAGCAGGTCGCCTCCGGCCGCTTCGGCGTGACCTCGGAGTACCTGGTCAACGCCGACGACATCCAGATCAAGATGGCCCAGGGCGCCAAGCCCGGCGAGGGCGGCCAGCTGCCCGGCCACAAGGTCTACCCGTGGGTCGCCAAGACGCGGCACTCCACGCCGGGCGTCGGCCTGATCTCCCCGCCGCCGCACCACGACATCTACTCCATCGAGGACCTGGCTCAGCTGATCCACGACCTCAAGAACGCCAACCCGGCGGCCCGCATCCACGTGAAGCTGGTCTCCGAGGTCGGCGTCGGCACCGTCGCCGCGGGTGTGTCCAAGGCGCACGCGGACGTCGTGCTCATCTCCGGCCACGACGGCGGTACGGGCGCCTCGCCGCTCACGTCGCTGAAGCACGCCGGTGGGCCGTGGGAGCTGGGCCTCGCCGAGACCCAGCAGACCCTGCTGCTCAACGGCCTGCGCGACCGCATCGTCGTGCAGACCGACGGCCAGCTGAAGACCGGCCGCGACGTCGTCATCGCCGCGCTGCTCGGCGCCGAGGAGTTCGGCTTCGCCACCGCGCCGCTCGTCGTCTCCGGCTGCGTCATGATGCGCGTCTGCCACCTCGACACCTGCCCGGTCGGCATCGCCACGCAGAACCCGACGCTGCGCGAGCGGTTCTCCGGCAAGGCCGAATACGTCGTGAACTTCTTCGAGTTCATCGCGCAGGAGGTCCGCGAGCTCCTCGCCGAGCTCGGCTTCCGCTCCATCGAGGAGGCCGTCGGCCACGCCGAACTCCTCGACACCGAGCGGGCCGTGAGCCACTGGAAGGCGCAGGGCCTCGACCTGGAGCCGCTGTTCCACGTGCCCGAGCTGCCCGCCGGCGCCGTCCGCCACCAGCTGGTCGAGCAGGACCACGGCCTGGAGAAGGCGCTCGACAACGAGCTGATCAAGCTCGCCGCCGACGCCCTCGCCGCGGACAGCGCACAGGAGGCCCAGGCGGTCCGCGCGCAGGTCCAGATCCGCAACATCAACCGCACGGTCGGCACCATGCTCGGCCACGAGGTGACGAAGAAGTTCGGCGGCGCGGGCCTGCCCGACGACACCGTCGACATCACCTTCACCGGCTCGGCCGGCCAGTCCTTCGGCGCGTTCGTGCCGCGCGGTGTGACGCTGCGCCTGGAGGGCGACGCCAACGACTATGTGGGCAAGGGCCTTTCGGGTGGCCGCATCGTGGTCCGCCCGGACCGCGGCGCCGACCACCTCGCCGAGTACTCGACCATCGCCGGCAACACCATCGGCTACGGCGCGACCGGCGGCGAGATCTTCCTCCGCGGCCGGGTCGGCGAGCGCTTCTGCGTCCGCAACTCCGGTGCCACGGTCGTCTCCGAGGGCGTGGGCGACCACGGCTGCGAGTACATGACCGGCGGCCAGGCCGTCGTCCTCGGCGAGACCGGCCGCAACTTCGCGGCGGGCATGTCCGGCGGTGTCGCGTACGTCATCGACCTGGACGCCGACAACGTCAACTCCGGCAACGCCGCGGCCGTCGAGGCCCTCGACGAGACCGACAAGCAGTGGCTGCACGAGGTCGTGCGCCGCCACCACGAGGAGACCGGCTCCACGGTCGCCGAGAAGCTGCTCGCCGAGTGGACCGTCGCGGTGGACCGCTTCAGCAAGATCATCCCCAGTACGTACAAGGCAGTGCTCGCCGCCAAGGACGCCGCCGAGCTGGCCGGGCTCCCCGAGTCCGAGACCCACGAGAAGATGATGGAGGCGGCGATCAATGGCTGACCCGAAGGGCTTCCTCAACCACGGCCGCGAGGTCGCCGAGACCCGCCCCGTCGGCGAGCGGGTGCGCGACTGGAACGAGGTCTACGTTCCCGGCTCGCTGCTCCCGATCATCTCCAAGCAGGCCTCGCGCTGCATGGACTGCGGCATCCCGTTCTGCCACAACGGCTGCCCGCTCGGGAACCTGATCCCCGAGTGGAACGACTACGCGTACCGCGAGGACTGGTCCGCGGCCTCCGAGCGGCTGCACGCCACGAACAACTTCCCGGAGTTCACGGGCCGCCTGTGCCCCGCCCCGTGCGAGTCGGCGTGTGTGCTCGGCATCAACCAGCCGGCCGTGACCATCAAGAACGTCGAGGTCTCGATCATCGACAAGGCGTGGGACGCGGGCGACGTGGCCCCGCAGGCGCCGGAGCGGCTGAGCGGCAAGACGGTCGCGGTGATCGGTTCCGGTCCCGCCGGCCTCGCCGCCGCCCAGCAGCTGACCCGGGCCGGTCACACGGTCGCCGTGTACGAGCGCGCGGACCGCATCGGCGGGCTTCTCCGGTACGGCATCCCCGAGTTCAAGATGGAGAAGCGGCACATCAACCGCCGTATCGAGCAGATGCGCGCGGAAGGCACCAAGTTCCGCACCGAGATCGAGATCGGCCGCGACATCGACGCCGCGAAGCTCCGCAAGCGGTACGACGCGGTCGTCATCGCCGCCGGCGCCACGGTCTCGCGTGATCTCCCGGTCCCCGGGCGCGAGTTGAACGGCATCCACTTCGCGATGGAGTACCTGCCGCTCGCCAACAAGGTGCAGGAGGGCGACTACGTGGCGCCCCCGATCACCGCCGAGGGCAAGCACGTCGTCGTCATCGGCGGCGGCGACACCGGCGCGGACTGCGTCGGCACCGCCCACCGCCAGGGCGCGGCCTCCGTCACCCAGCTGGAGATCATGCCGAAGCCGGGCGAGGAACGGAACGCCAACCAGCCCTGGCCGACGTTCCCCATGCTCTACAAGGTCACCTCCGCGCACGAGGAGGGCGGCGAGCGGGTCTACTCCGTCTCCACCACCCACTTCGAGGGCGACGAGGACGGCAACGTCCAGTTCCTGCACCTCGTCGAGGTGGAGTTCAAGGACGGCAAGCTGGAGCAGAAGCCGGGGACGGAGCGTCGCATCCCCGCTCAGCTGGTCACCCTCGCGATGGGCTTCACCGGCACGGACCAGGAGAACGGCCTCGTCTCGCAGTTCGGCCTGGAGCTGGACGCACGCGGCAACATCGCCCGCGACGCGGACTTCGCGACCAACGTCCCCGGTGTGTACGTCGCCGGTGACGCGGGCCGCGGCCAGTCCCTCATCGTCTGGGCCATCGCCGAGGGCCGCTCCGCCGCCCGCGGCGTGGACCGCTACCTGACCGGGGCGTCCGACCTCCCCGCCCCCATCCGGCCCACGGACCGCGCCCTCACGGTGTGATTCGTACGGCCCCTGTGGACGCTCCGTACAACGGCGTACGGACCTGACGCAGCGCCTGCCTTCACTGTCCCCGACCGGACGCGAGGCGGGCGCTGCGGCGTTTTTTCCTCCCAGTGGCCGCAGCCCCTGGCCCCCGCTTCGTCGACTCGTTCTTCGTCTGCCGCGCCGTCGTGGCCGCTCGCGCAGTTCCCCGCGCCCCTGTCGGGGCTCAATCCAGCCCCTCCGGCGTCTGAGGAGCGGGGGTCTGGGGGCGGAGCCCCCGGTTGCGGGAAGGGGCGGGGTGGGGAAAACGGTCACCACGTTGCACGTCCTGCAACCCCCGAAGCGCATGTTGCACCCCCCGCAATGACAATCACGGTTCGGCCGCGTATCCGGATGGGTCTAGACCGGCTCCTCGCGACGTGGTGAGAATCACTTGCAGCGGGGGTCACCGAGACCTCCCTCATGGACCGCCATCCAGGAGGCGCCGGTATGAAGCGACGTGTCATCGCGGCGGGGATCGCCCTGACGCTCGGCCTGACCGCGACGGCATGCGGCGAAGGGTCGGGCGACGGAGGGGACGCCACCGACGGCAAGGGCAAGACCCTCACCGTATGGATCATGGAGGGCACCAACCCGGACGCGCGGCCCTTCTTCAAGGAGGCCGCGGCGGCGTTCAAGAAGAAGACCGGCGCGGACATCAAGGTCGAGTACCAGCAGTGGGCCACCGCCCAGAAGAAGTTCACGACCGCGATCGAGGGCGGCGCCGACCAGGTGCCCGACGTCGCCGAGGTCGGCACCACCTGGGTGCCGCAGTTCGCCGAGACGGGTGCGCTCGTCGACGTCACCGGCCAGGTGGAGAAGTCCGGGCTGAGCGACGACCTGGTGGAGGGCCTGAAGGACGCGGGCACGCTCGACGGCAAGCAGTACGGCATGCCCTGGTACGCGGGCGTCCGCTCGATCGTGTACCGCAAGGATCTCTTCGAGAAGCACAAGATCAAGCCGCCGACGAACTGGAAGGAACTGACGGCCGCCGCGAAGACCCTGAAGGAGAAGGAGCCCGACAAGGTCGCCTTCCCCGTCGCGGGCGGCGCCGAGATGTTCGCGACCGCGTTCATCTGGGGCGCGGGCGGCGAACTCGCCACCGAGAAGGGCGGCAAGTGGAAGTCGGCGATCAACTCGCCGAAGTCCGTCGAGGGCATCGAGTACTACACCGGCCTCGCCACCAAGGAGAAGGTCTCCCCGGCCAAGGTCAACACCTGGACCGAGAAGGAGGTCGGCGACGCCTGGAACAAGGGCCAGATCTCCATGGCCGTCGGCGGCAACTGGACCCCGAAGGCCATCGTCGAGGCCAACCCCGACCTCAAGGGCAAGCTCGGCGCCGTCCCGATCCCCGGGAAGGACGGCGGCATGAGCCGTTCCTTCCTCGGCGGCTCCTACCTCTCCACGTTCGACACCGAGAACAAGGACCTGGCCTGGGAGTTCGTGAAGCTCCTCAGCACCGGCGAGTTCGCCGCCAAGTGGGCCGAGCAGACCAACTACTTCCCCGGCCAGAACTCCGAGCTGGAGAAGGTCGCCGCGAAGAAGGACCCGCTGGTCGAGCCGTTCGCCCAGCAGATGCTGGAGGCCGGCGCGACCGTCCCGAAGACCAAGGCGTACGGCGAGATCCAGGCGTCGCAGGTCGTCACCGGCATGGTCCAGTCGATCCTGAGCGGCAAGGCGAGCGTCCAGGAGGCCGCCGACAAGGCCGCCGAGGACATGGACGCGATCTTCGCCAAGGACGAGTGAGGACGGCGCGCAGGTGAAGCCCAGCAAGACGCTCATCGACGGGCGCGGCCCGGACGCCGGGGAGATCCTGGCGGACGGCCGCCCCGCCCCCGCGCCCCGGACGACCGACAAGGGCGCGCTCCGCCGGCGCCGGCGCGCCGAACTCACCCGCCCCTGGCTCCTGTTGGCGCCCGCCCTGATCGTCCTGGCCGGACTGCTGCTCTGGCCGCTCGTCCAGGTCGGCAAGCTCTCGCTGCAGGACTACGAGGTCAAATTCGGCGGCGGCGTCGGCACGTTCACCGGGCTCGACCACTACGCCGACCTGCTCACCAGCGGGCTGCTGTGGAAGACGGTCCTGCCCAACACGGTGTTCTTCGCCGTCGCCTGCGTCGGACTGACCATCGCGCTCGGCACGCTCGTCGCCCTGCTCCTCAACCGGCTCGGCACCACCTGGCGGGTCGTCTGCTCGGTCGCGATCCTCGCCGCCTGGGCGATGCCCGCCGTCACCGGGACGTACGTCTGGATCTGGCTGTTCCAGCCGCAGGACGGGCTGTTCTCCCAACTGGCGGGCGCCGTCGGCCTGATCGACCCGGAGACCACCAACTGGTTCACCGAACGGCTGCCGTTCTACGCCATCGCGACCCTCAACGTGGTCCACCACGGCTTCCCGTTCGTCGCCATCACCGTCCTCGCCGGACTCCTCACCATCCCCAAGGAGTTGTACGAGGCGGGCATGCTGGACGGCGCCAACGCCTGGCAGCGGTTCTGGAAGATCACCGTGCCGACCATCAAGCCGGTGTTCCTCGTCGTCACGATCCTGTCGACCATCTGGGACTTCAAGGTGTTCACCCAGATCTTCGTGATGCCCGGCGGCAACGGCTCCAACCCGGACGTCTACAACCTCGGCGTCTTCTCGTACATCGAGGCCTTCGCCAAGAACGACTACGGGACCGGGGCGGCGGCGGCCGTGCTGCTCACGCTGCTGCTGCTCGCCATCACCATCGTCTACATCCGGACGCTGTTCCGGCAGGGGGAGGAGGACCTGTGAGCCTGCGTCGTCTCGGACTCGGCGCCGCCGTCGCCGCGCTGCTCGTCTTCACGCTCTTCCCCGTCTACTGGATGGTCTCCACCGCGCTCGACCCGAAGGCCCTCACCCGCGGCTCCGACCTGCTGCCCAGCGGCCTCACCCTCGACCACTTCCAACTGGTCTTCCAGCGCGGCAACTTCGGCACCTACCTGCTGAACTCGGCGCTCGTCGGCGGCGCCACGATCCTCGCGGCCGCGCTGCTGTCGCTGTTCGCGGCGATCGCGGTGGCCCGGTTCAAGTTCCGCTTCCGGACCTCCGTACTGATCATGATCCTGATCGTGCAGATGGTGCCGCTCGAAGCCCTCGTCATCCCGCTCTTCATCCAGATGCGGGACTACGAGATGCTCAACTCGCTGCTCGGCCTGAGCGTCGTCTACATCGCGCTGTCGCTGCCGTTCGCGATCTGGACGCTGCGCGGGTTCGTGGCGACCGTGCCGAAGGAGGTCGAGGAGGCCGCGTACATCGACGGGGCGTCCTGGCCGCGGATGTTCTGGTCGGTGCTGCTGCCGCTGGTCGCGCCCGGCCTCGTCGCCACGTCGATCTTCGCGTTCATCACCGCGTGGAACGAGTTCGTGTTCGCGTACACCTTCATGAAGGACAGCGAGAAGTACACGGCCGCCGTGGGCATCTACCAGTTCTTCGGCGAGAACTCGACGGCCTGGGGGCCGGTGATGGCCAGCTCCACGCTCGTCACGCTGCCGGTGATGATCTTCTTCGTGGTCGTCCACCGCAAGCTCGGCTCCGGACTCGCCGCCGGAGCGGTCAAGGGCTAGGCCCGAGGCCACGTCTGGTGCGGGCCTTTCGGTGACATCGCCGGGGGCCCGCACCCATGTCCTGCGCCTGCCGTAGCCTGCGACCCGTAGCCGCCGGCCGTACGTACAGGAGTCGCCGCATGCCGTCCGCCATCAGCCTGCGCAAGGTCGAGGAGCAGGCGCCGGCCCTCGTCGACCTCTACAAGCGCGCCGGCGTCAGCCTCACCAAGCACGGCCTCGACTCCGCCCGCGCCGCCGTCTACCTGGTCCTCGACTACTCCGGCTCGATGCGCCCGTACTACGCCGACGGCACCGTCCAGGGGTTGGCGGAGCGGGTGTTGGGGCTCTCCGCGCACCTGGACGACGACGGGCGCGTGCCCACCGTGTTCTTCTCCACCGACATCGACGCCGTCGAGTCGATCGGCCTCGACGACCACCGCGGCCGCATCGAGGACATCGTGTCCCGGCTCGGGCACATGGGGAAGACCAGCTACCACCTGGCCATGGACGCCGTCATCGACCACTACCTCGACAGCGGCTCCACCGACCCGGCGCTCGTCGTGTTCCAGACCGACGGCGGCCCGATCAGCCGCCCGGCCGCCGAACGCTACCTCTGCAAGGCCGCCAAGCTGCCGCTGTTCTGGCAGTTCATCGGCTTCGGCGACCCCGACAGCAAGCAGTTCGACTTCCTCCGCAAGCTCGACGAGCTGCCCGTTCCCGGCCGCCGCGTCGTGGACAACGCGGGCTTCTTCCACGCCGGCAAGAACCCCCGCAAGATCAAGGACTCGGTTCTCTACGACCGGCTCGTCGCCGAGTTCCCGCAGTGGCTGGCAGCGGCCCGGGCACGCGGGATCGTGTCGTGTTAGGGTTACGGAGTTGCAGTTTTGGTACCCATGAACGTTATGTGCGCCTGACCGGAATGTTCCGCAGGCGCATTTTTGTTTTCCGGCCGTTCCGGTTTCATTCCGGCCGCTCCGGACGGGGCTAAGTGCGACAGGGGAGCCACGCAGTGTGACTTCCCGGATCCGCCCCAGCACAAGGAGAGAAACATGGCCACCGGAACCGTGAAGTGGTTCAACTCGGAAAAGGGCTTCGGCTTCATCGAGCAGGACGGCGGCGGCGCCGACGTCTTCGCCCACTACTCCAACATCGCGACCCAGGGCTTCCGTGAGCTCCAGGAAGGCCAGAAGGTCACCTTCGACGTCACGCAGGGCCAGAAGGGCCCGCAGGCGGAGAACATCCTCCCGGCCTGATCGCCGGGGGATCGCGCATCCCGTAGCCGGGGCCCGCACCAGCAGGTGCGGGCCCCGGTTTCTGCCGTCCTCGGGACCGAGGACCCAAGGCTCCCAGGAGGGCACCATCGGCACGACCAGCTCCGCACGCCCCGCCCGCGGCTCCCGCACCGGCGGTACGAAGAACGACGGCTCCCGGACCAGCGGTACGCGGAACGAAGGCTCCCGGAACGGCGGCAGCACCCCACGACGCCGGGGCACGCCCCGCCGCACCGTGCCGCCGCAGGGCGACTTCGCCGTACCGGAGTCCCTGACGCCCGCCCTGCCCGCCGTGGCGTCCTTCGCGGAGCTCGACCTGCCCGAGGCGCTGCTCGCCACCCTCACCGCCCAGGGCGTCACCGAGCCCTTCCCGATCCAGGCCGCGACGCTGCCCAACTCGCTCGCCGGGCGCGATCTGCTCGGCCGCGGCCGGACCGGCTCCGGCAAGACCCTCGCGTTCGGCCTCGCCCTGCTCGCCCGTACCGCGGGCCGCCGGGCCGAGCCGAAGGCGCCGCTCGCCCTGGTCCTGGTGCCGACCCGCGAGCTCGCCCAGCAGGTCACGGACGCGCTCACGCCGTACGCCGACGCCCTGCGGATACGTCTCACGACCGTCGTCGGCGGGCTGTCGATCGGGCGGCAGGCGGGGGCGCTGCGGCGCGGCGCCGAGGTCGTCGTGGCCACGCCCGGCCGGCTCAAGGACCTCATCGACCGGGGCGACTGCACGCTCGGCGACGTCGCGATCACCGTCCTCGACGAGGCCGACCAGATGGCCGACATGGGCTTCATGCCGCAGGTCACGGCCCTCCTGAAGCAGGTCGAGCCGGACGGGCAGCGGCTGCTGTTCTCCGCGACCCTCGACCGGAACATCGACAAGCTCGTGCGGATGTTCCTCAGCGACCCCGTGGTGCACTCCGTCGACCCGTCGGCGGGCGCGGTCGTGACCATGGACCACCATGTGCTGCACGTCGCCGACGAGACCGACAAGAAGGCCGTCGCTCTGCGGATCGCCGCCCGCGACGGCCGCGTGATCCTCTTCGTCGACACCAAGCGCGCCGCCGACCGTTTCGCGAAGCGGCTGCTCGGCCAGGGCGTGGCCGCCTCCGCGCTGCACGGCGGGCGCTCGCAGGCGCAGCGCAACCGCACCCTGGAGCAGTTCAAGACCGGCGTCGTCACCGCGCTCGTCGCCACGAACGTCGCCGCGCGCGGCATCCACGTCGACGACCTCGACCTGGTCGTGAACGTGGACCCGCCCACCGACCACAAGGACTACCTCCACCGCGGCGGCCGCACGGCCCGCGCGGGCGCGTCCGGCAGCGTCGTCACCCTCGTCCTGCCCGAGCAGAAGCGGGAGATGAGCCGGCTGATGTCGGTCGCCGGGATCGACGCGGCGACGACCCGCGTGCGGTCGACGGACGAGGAGCTCGTCCGCATCACGGGCGCCCGGGAGCCGTCCGGAGTGCCGGTGACCCTCCCGGCCCCGGAGCCGCAGCAGCAGCCGACCCGCCCGTCCAGGTCGCGCTCACGCTCGCGCTCGGGTGCGGGTGCGGGTGCCGCCGGTGGCGAGGGCGCCAAGTCCCGCTCGTCGCGGTCCCGTTCTACGGGTACGGGGGCACGCCGGGGCCAGCAGAACGGCGCGGGTTCCGGTACCGGCGCCGGTACCGGGGCTGCGGGCGCCAAGTCCGGCGCCGCCCGCCGCAGTTCGGGCCGACGCGGCCAGGGCGGCGGCCGACGCACGGCAGCCTGAGGGCACGCGCGTTCCGCGTGCGGTGGGCCGTGGGCCGGGGCGCGTTCCGCGTGCGGTCGGCTGGGCCGGTGTTCGGCGTACGGCTGGCTGAATGCCGACTGTGCCCGTGCTCGGCGTACGGCTGGCTGAGGGCCGCGTTCCGGGCTCGGCTGCGTGACGCAGCCTTGCGTGTGGGTGGCCCGAGTTGGTCGCCTTCGTGCGGTCGGTCAGATGCCGTGTTCCGCGTGCGGTGGGCCAGGGGGACGCGTTCCGCGTAGGGCGGCGTTTCCCTGTCTTGCGTGTGGTGGCCGGGCTGGTCGCCTTCGTGCGGTCGGCCAGATGCTGCGTTCCGCGTGCGGTGGGCCTGGAGCCCGTTCCGTGCACGGCTGGCTGGCTCAGCGTCCGCGCGTACGGTGCCCGGGTCTGCCCCCGTACGGCACGCCCGAATCGGTGTCCCGTGCCCGGGGCCGCCCCCGTACTGCCCGCCCGAGTCGGCGTCCCGCATACGGCTGCCTGAATGGGCGGCCCGAAGCCGTGCCTCGGCCTCGCGCACGGGTGGTCCGATGCGGCATTCCGCGTGCGGCTGCCCGCAGCTTGGCCCGCGTAGCGCTGTCTGAAGGCGCGTCCCGCGTGACGGCGCCCCGAAGCCGTACCCCGGCATCCCCTACGTGTCGCACTCCAGGACCGTCCCGCACAGGCCGCAGCGTGCCCGGACCCTGCCGCGGGACGGGACGCGGATGCGTTGTTCGCAGGTGGGGCAGGGGAACGTGACTCGGAGCGGGGGGCCGGGCTCGAAGCGGTAGCGGGCGCCGGGCGGGGCGGGGGCGGCGTGGCGGCGGTCCTTCGCGTAGCGGTGGCGGCCGGTCCAGCCCGCGGCCGTGAGCGGGGGCTGGCGGGTGTCCTGCCGGGCGAGGTCCCGGCCCTTCGTGTACGCCGTGTACGCCTGCGGGCTGGTGAACCAGATCGCCGGGTCCTCGTCGAAGACCGCGGCACGCTTCGCGAGCACGTACCCGAACTCCTCCGGGGTGAGATAGCCGAGCTTCTGCGACGACGTGCCGTCCTCGCGGAACGCGTCGAGCAGCAGCCAGCCCGCGCCGAGGTAGGCCGCGGCGGTGTCGGTGAGGATCTCGTTGCCGCGCGTGCCGGGGAACGACAGGTCGACGCGGTGCAGGTAGACGTGCATGACCTCGTGCGCGAGGGCCGCGCCGATGTCCCTGCGATGCTCGCGGAACCGGTCGTTCAGCTCGATGAAGTACTCGGGCCCCGCGGCCAGTTCGACATTCGCGGCGTGCTCCATCGCGCGGAAGCTCACGATCATGCGGGCGTCCGGGAGCCGCAGGTGCCGCACCATCGCGCGGGCCACCCGCTGCACGCCCAGGTGCAGGTCGTCCTGGTCGGCGAAGGCCACGTCGGCCGGGGCCACGCTGGTGTCGAAGGTCCGCAGCGCCTCGGGGGAGAGCCGGCGGTACAGGGCGTTGATCGCCGACCGCACCGTGTCCAGATGCGGAAAGCCGTGCTCGACGGGGCTCCCGCGCGAGGCCGAGCGCCCGCCGCCGCTGCCACTGCCGCTGCCGTACGTCACGCCCGCACCGCCTGCCTTCCCTGAGCCGGCCGGTCCGCATGCCCTCAAGAGACTTCCACTGTACGGCGGTTCGTGGAGATACGTGTTGTTCGTCCTGACCTGAAACAGGCCCTTGCCCCTTCGCCGTCCGGACCTCAATAATCCGACACACGTGCTTGGCATGCCCATGCCGATGATCGTCGGTGCGGGCCTGTCGTGCGCGTGCAACCCCCCACGAAAGGAAGACAGTTGAAGAACCCGTTTGGTTCATTCAAGAGAGCAGCCGCTTTCGGCGCCGTCACCCTCGCGGCCGTCAGCCTGCAGCCCCTCTCCTCGGCGCAGGCCTACACGGACAACGGCGGCCCGTCGACCCGCGTCGTCGGCGGCACCAAGGCCGAGCAGGGCGAATTCCCGTTCATGGTGCGGCTCTCCATGGGCTGTGGCGGTTCCATGTACGCCAAGGACATCGTGCTGACCGCCGCGCACTGCGTCGACGGCTCGGGTGACGACACGTCCATCACCGCGACCGGCGGCGTCGTCGACCTGGAGTCCCCGGACGCGGTCACCGCCAAGTCCACCAAGGTCCTCCAGGCCCCGGGCTACGACGGCAACGGCAAGGACTGGGCGCTGATCAAGCTCGACAAGGAGCTCGACCTGCCCCTCCTGAAGACCGCCGACAGCGACGCCTACAACAAGGGCGACTTCACCATCGCCGGCTGGGGCGCCGACAAGGAGGGCGGTGACCAGCAGCGCTACCTGCTGAAGGCCACCGTTCCGTTCATCGACGACGCCAGCTGCAAGAAGGCGTACTCGAACCTCATCGAGGCCGAGGAGCTGTGCGCCGGCGTCGAGGAGGGCGGCGTCGACACCTGCCAGGGCGACTCCGGCGGCCCGATGTTCCGCAAGGACGACTCCGACCAGTGGATCCAGGTCGGCATCGTCAGCTGGGGCGAGGGCTGCGCGCGTCCCGGCAAGCCCGGTGTCTACACCGAGGTGTCGCACTTCAACGCGGACATAGCCAAGGCGGCCGCGGAGCTCTGAGCACCCCGGCACCCTGAGGCTGCACCCTGAGCCCACGCGTCCCCCGGCCCTGCACGGCGGCAGGCCGGGGGACGCGTGCGTGCGCCCCCGGGCCCGTCGGCCGGGACGCACGCGTGCGCGCAGGGGGCGGTCCGGGCTTTTGTCCAACCACTCCCGCCCCTTTGTCCATGGGCCCCCTCGCCCCGCCTCGCGCATCGTGACGGCCACACCGAACCGTCCCGAGGAGGGGTGCAGTGCGCGCACCGAACGATGGACCCACCCGCCGCAGCGTCGTCGCCGCCACCGCGGCCGCGGGCGCCGGACTGGCACTCGGCGTGCCGCTCCCGGCCGCCGCCGCGACCAGGGGCGAGGCCGTGCTGCGCTCCCGCACCCTCGACGTACGCGTCGACACCGCCTTCCCGCGGATCACCGGCTACACCCACCGCGCCTCCGGCGCCGTCCTGCACGGCGGCACCGACCCCGTCACGACGCTCCTGGTCGACGGCGCCGAGCACACGCCCCGCGTCACCGCACGCACCGGCGACGACCGCATCACGTACACCCTCGCCCTGGCCGGCGGCGCCGAGATCGACGCGGAGATCCAGGTCGAGGACGACCGGGTGCACTGGCGGATCACGCGGATCGCCGACACGGACGCGCTGCGCGTCGGCACCCTCGACTTCCCCGGCCTCACGTTCCTCGCGGTGCGCAGCGACCAGCCGGGGGCCGCGCTGCTCGCCGCGCGCATCGAGCTCGACAAGGCGAAGAGCGGCGACACCCTCGTCCGGGTCGCCCCGGACACCCCGGTCGAGGCGGCGAAGGGCTGCGCGTACGCCGTCGTCGCGCACGACCGGCTCGGCGGCGCCGTCGAGACCAACACCGTGTACGACAAGCCGAGTTCGGCGGCCGGCACCACCTGGGACAACGGGCGGCTCAGGCGCTCCACGGCGAAGGCCGGCGAGCATGTCGAGGCGCGGCTCGGGCTCGGCCAGTTCACGCACCGCGCCGCGACCTCCCCGGTCGACGCCACCGAGCCGCTCCCGTACGCCACCGTGATCGTGACCGGCGACCGGAACGGGGACGGCAAGGTCGACTGGCAGGACGCGGCGATCGCGTTCCGGGACGTGATGGTGATGCCGCTCGGCGCCGACGAACAGCACCTTCGGGTCGTCCCGCACATCCCGTTCAACTTCGCCTCGCAGGCCACCAACCCGTTCCTGCTGACCCTCGACCACGTCAAGCGGATCTCCCTGGCGACGGACGGGCTGCGCCAGTACACGCTGCTCAAGGGCTACCAGTCCGAGGGCCACGACTCCGCCCACCCCGACTACGCGGGCAACCACAACAAGCGGGCCGGCGGCCTCGCGGACCTCAACACCCTGGTCAGGGAGGGGAAGAAGTGGGGCAGTGACTTCGGCGTGCACGTCAACGCCACCGAGTCGTACCCCGTCGCCAACGCCTTCTCCGAGACCCTCGTCGACAAGACGAACGAGCAGTGGGACTGGCTCGACCAGAGCTACCGGATCGACCAGCGGCGCGACCTGGTGTCCGGCGACATCGTCAAGCGCTTCGCCGACCTGCGCGCCGAGACCGACGACGCCCTCAACACCCTCTACATCGACGTGTTCCGCGAGTCCGGCTGGACCTCCGACCGGCTGCAGCGCGCCCTGCGCGAACAGGGCTGGCACATCACCACCGAGTGGGGCCACGGCCTGGAACGCTCCGCGCTCTGGTCCCACTGGGCCACGGAGACCGACTACGGCCCGGACACCTCCCGCGGCATCAACTCGCAGCTCATCCGGTTCATCCGCAACGACCACAAGGACGTCTTCGCCGACAAGTGGCCCACCCTGCTCGGCATCCCGCGCACCGGCAACTTCGAGGGCTGGGTCGGCAAGACCGACTGGACCGTGTTCTACAACCAGATCTGGACGGACTCGCTGCCCGCCAAGTACCTCCAGGCGCACCCGATCAGGACGTGGACCGAGCACGAGATCACGTTCTTCGGGGACCCGGCCACGAAGGTCTCCGACGCGAGCGGCAAGCGCGTCATCACCACCGACGGCCGCGTCGTCTACACGGACGGCTCCTATCTGCTGCCCTGGGAGCCGCGGAAAGCCCTGGACCCGCCGAAGCTCTACCACTACGCGCCGAAGGCCGGCTCCAGCACCTGGCAACTCCCGCGCGGCTGGTCCTCGTCGACGAAGCTCGCCCTGTACCGCCTCACCGACCAGGGCCGAGTGCACGAGGGGGACGTCCCGGTCAGCGGCGGCAAGGTGACCCTGAAGGCCGAGGCGAAGCAGCCGTACGTCCTCTACCGCGAGCGGCAGCCCGCGCCCGCCGACCCCGACTGGGGCCAGGCCACGCCGCTGCACGACCCGGGCTTCCACTCCGGTTCCCTGGACGGCTGGACGGTGTCCGGGCCCGCGACCGTCGAGCTGAGCGCGCTCGGCGACCACGAGCTGGTGATCGGCGCGGGCGCCGCGGCCACCGTCGGCCAGCGCCTGACCCGGCTCGCGCCCGGCACGTACGCGGCGTCCGTGCAGGTCGAGGTCGGCGCGAAGGCGGGGGAGCGGCGGCGTGCGGCCCTGGAGGTGCGCACCGCGGACGGGGTGCGGGCGGAGAACTTCACGCACACCTCCACCGCGGGCAACTACGTCGCGGCCGACCGCAAGCACGGCACCCGCTTCCAGCGCCTGTTCACGTACTTCACGGTGCCGGAGGGCGGCGGCCCGGTCGACCTCGCACTGCGCGCGGAGGCGGGGCGGGCGCGGGTCCGGTTCGACAATGTGCGGGTCGTCCCGGCCCGGCGCCCGGCCGTCCCCGAAGGGGCCCTGGTCTTCGAGGACTTCGAGCACGTGCCGCAGGGCTGGGGCGTCTTCGTCAAGGGCGACGCGGGCGGCGCCACTGACCCGCGCACCCACATCGCGCAGCGGCACGCGCCGTACACGCAGCGCGGCTGGAACGGCAAGGCGATCGACGACGTCGTCGACGGCACGGAGTCGCTGAAGTCCCGCGGCGAGAACGCGGGCCTGGTCTACCGCACGGTCCCGCACACGGTCCGCTTCACCGCGGGTCGGCGCTACCGGGTGTCGTTCCGGTACGAGAACGAGAAGGCGGGCCAGTACGCGTGGGTGACGGCGGTCGACGAGCCGGGGACGCGGGAACTGTCCCGCGAGGCGCTGCCGGTCGCCACCGAACCCACGGTCCTGTCCTACGAGTTCACGGCCCCCGCCGAGGGCGAGGCCTGGGTCGGCCTGCGCAAGGTCGGGGAGGACGGGACGGCGGAGTTCGTGCTTGACGGGTTCGAGGTGCGAGAGGTGTAGGGCGCGTTTCGGGGTGCGGGTGGTGGGCGGACGGGGCCCGGTCCTTCTCCCCTCCCCGCCCCTTCCCGAAAGCCTGCGGCGCTGTTCGTCCGGCGTTCCCGCCGTCGTGGCTGATCGCGCAGTTCCCCGCGCCCCTGTCGGGGCACGAGCGCCTCAGCGCGATACGGGGCCCGGGGCGGAGCCCCGGTTTCGGGGAGGGGCGGGGAGTCAGCCCGCCGCTGGTGCCCCTGCCCGCACCGAAGCCCCCGCTTCAGCCCTCTCCAGCTCAAGGACCCACACCTCGTTGCCCCCCTCCCGCAGCACCGGCCCCGGTACGTAGAGGGATCGCTGCGGCCCGCGTGCCCAGTACCGCCCGAGACAGAACCCGTTCACCCACGCGAACCCCCGGGTGAAGCCGGGGAGTTCGAGGGTGGCGTCGCCCGCGCCCTCGACCGTGACCGAGCCCCGGTACAGGCCCGCCCCGCCGTCCGGGGCCCGAGAGGGCAACGCCCGTACCCGGTCCGCCTCGTCGAACGCGTCGAGGCGCAGGCCCGTGGCCCGTACCCCGTGCAGGAACTGCCGTTCGTGCAGCACACCGCCCGTGAGGCCCTTGCGTTCGCCGAGGCGCGGCCCGTAGTTGACGCGGCCCAGGGACTCCACGAACAGCTCCACGCGCGCGGGCCCCGCGACGGGTTCGGCCGGCTCGGGGGAGTCCTCCGTAAGCACCCCGGCCGGCACCCCGTCGACGTGCACCACCGCCAGATCGCGCAGCCCGACCGCCCGCAGCGGGTACGGCTGGCGCGGGCCCGGCACGTCCAGGCGGTAGCGGACGAGGCCGCGGTCCACGTCCAGCTCCTCGAAGTCCGGCGGCGAGCCGAAGGTCCGCTCCGGGCCGCCGAGCGCGTCCACGACCTCCCCGAGCGGCGTCCAGGCGTCCCACTCTGCTGCGGTCAGCGTGCCCAACTCCGGTGGCGCGGGCGGTAGTTCGGGCAGCGGCCCGTCCGCGTACGCGGCGAGCACCTCGCGGAACGCCCAGAACTTCGGGGTGGCCCGCCCGTACTCGTCGACCGGCGCGTCGTAGTCGTACGACGTCACGTCCGGCAGCAGCGGCCCGTCGTGCAGATCGCCGCCCCGGTTCGCGCCGGCCCACCCGGCGAAGTTCGTGCCGCCGTGCGCCATGTACAGGTTGACCGAGGCCCCCGCGTCGAGGATCTCCCGCAGCGCCCCCGCCGCGTCCGCCGGATCCCGTACGACATGCTCCGCGCCCCAGTGGTCGAACCAGCCGCACCAGAACTCCATGCACATCAGCGGCCCCTTCGGCTGGTGGCGGCGCAGCGCCGCGAAGCCCTCCCGGGCCTGCGAGCCGAAGTTCACCGTCGCGAGCACCCCGGGCACGGATCCGCCCGTCAGCATGTGGTCCTCGGGCCCGTCGGACGTGAACAGCGGCACGCTCACGCCCGACTGCCGCAGCAGTTCGGCGAGTCGGCGCAGATACTCCTGGTCGGATCCGTACGAGCCGTACTCGTTCTCCACCTGCACCATCAGGACCGGGCCGCCCCGGTCGACCTGCCGCTCCACCACCTGCGGCAGCAGCACCCCGAACCAGCGCTCCACGTGCGCCAGATACTCCGCGTCCCGCGTCCGGACCCGCCCGCCGAGCGGCCCCGTCAGCCAGTGCGGCAGCCCGCCGTTCTCCCACTCCGCGCAGATGTACGGGCCCGGCCGCACGATCGCCCACAGGCCCGCCTCCGCGACCGCGTCCAGGAACCGGCCGAGCGCCGCCACGTCCCGCCACTCCCCGGGCCGCGGCTCGTGCAGATTCCACGGGACGTACGTCTCCACGCAGTTGAGGCCCATCGCCCGCAGCATCGCGAGCCGGTGCCCCCACTGCTCCTCGTGCACCCGGAAGTAGTGCAGCGCACCGGACAGCAGCCGCACCGGCCGCCCGTCCAGCTCGAAGTCCCCGTCCCCCAACACAAACTCGCCCACCGGGCCCGCCTTTCCGTACGCGCAGGAGTGCGCCCACCCTCACCCCCTGGCGGAGGGCCGGTCCATGGACAAAGATCGGCCCTGATTGGACGCAAGGCGCCGACCGAAACGGCCGGTGGACCAGGGCAGGACGTGACGAAAGGGGCAACTGGGCATGTATCACACGTGGATGCGGTACTTCACGCCGAGCCCCGTCCACCACCGCCTCGGCCTCGTCTGCCTCGGCGTCGGACTGCAGCACGGCACGCTGCCCACCGTCGGGCCCCGCACCCTCGACCACCATGTCGCCATCGTCATCAGCGCCGGCAGCGGCTGGTTCCAGGGCGTCGACGGCCGCCGCGTCACCGTCACCGCGCCCGCCCTGCTGTGGATCATCCCGGGCGTGCCGCACCACTACGGCGCCGATCCGCACACCGGCTGGGACGAGTCCTTCGTCGACTTCAGCGGGCCCGCCACCAGCACGTACACCGAACTCGGGTACATCGAGCCCGAGCGGCCCGTCATCCCGCTCTCCGACGCCGCAGCCCCGCGCGCCGCCGTCGGCCGCATCGCCCGCGCCGCCCGCCGCGGGAACCCCCTGCTGGAGGTGGAGACCGGGGCCGCCGTCCACGAACTCCTCGTCGCCCTGCGCCGCGCCCGCGCCGACATCGCACCCGACGGCGACCCCGTGCTCCAGGCCCTCGCCCGCGACGCCTTCCAGCCGCTGTCCGTCGCCGAGCACGCCGCCCGCCACGGGATGACGCCCGCCGAGCTGCGCACCGCCGTCCGCCGCGGCGCCGGCTGCAGCCCCAAGGACTACCTGCTCGGCATCCGGCTCGGCCGCGCCAAGGAACTCCTGGCGGCCACGGAACTTCCCGTCGCCGCCGTCGCCCGCCGCGTCGGCTACGACGACCCCGCCTACTTCTCGCGGCTCTTCACCCGCCGCGTCGGCGTCGCGCCCGTGCGTTTCCGGGAGCAGCAGGGCCGTGCCGTGCCCGGCGGCTGGTCCCAGCAGATACCGGATCCGGACGACCCGCCCATGCTCCACCCGGCAACGTAGGCTCTTCCCCCATGAGCAGCATCACGAACAGCGACACTGGTCAGCCCGCCGAGGGCGTCGACGCAACGGTCCGCGCCGAACTGGCCCGCCTCCGGGACAGCATCGACAACATCGACGCCGCCGTCGTCCACATGCTCGCCGAGCGCTTCAAGTGCACCCAGCAGGTCGGCCACCTCAAGGCCGAGCACCAGCTGCCGCCCGCCGACCCGAACCGCGAGGCGCAGCAGATCGCCCGCCTCCGCGCGCTCGCGGAGAGCGCCAAGCTGGACCCGGCGTTCGCCGAGAAGCTGCTCAACTTCATCATCGCGGAAGTGATCCGTCACCACGAGACCATCGCCCGCTCCTGAGCCCCAACTCCCCCTCGGCAGGGGGCTGTTGGGGCCCACGCGGCGCCCGTAGCATGCCCCCATGCCCTTCCTCCTGATCCGGCAGAAGTACGCCGACCACACCCAGTGGCGTGAGGCGTTCGACTCCCTCGCCGACCAGCGCGCCGCCCTCGGCCTCGAAACGGTCGCCGTCACCCGGAACATGAACGACCCGTCCGAAGCGGTCGTCCTGCTCCGCTTCGACGACATCGCCCAGGTCGAACAGCACTTCCCGTCCCCGGCCCTGGAGGAGGCCTGGCGCAGGGGAGGGGTGATCGAGGGCACGAACGAGGTGACGTTCCTCGAGGACCTCCCGTAACCAGCCGCGGCTCCAGGGGCGGAGCCCCCGACAAGGGGCGCGGGGAACTGCGCGAGCAGCCACGACGGCGGGGAAGCCGAACGACGATCGGGGGGCCCTGGGGGCGGAGCCCCCGGTTCCGAGCCCCGGACCAGGGTGCCCCTGTGCTGCACGCACCCGATCGTGCAGCATGAACCCCATGTCCGTACTCACGCGCGACGAAGCGCAGACCCGAGCCGAGCTCATCGAAGTCCAGCGGTACGAGGTCCACCTCGACCTGACGACCGGCGACGCCACCTTCGACACCCGCACGGCGATCCACTTCACCGCCACCGCGGCCGGCGACACCTTCATCGAGCTGAAGGCCGACCACCTGCGCTCCGCGACCCTGGACGGACACCCCCTCGACCCCGCCGCGTACGCCGCCGACCGCCTGACCCTGACCGACCTCACCGCGGGCCCGCACGAGCTGCGGATCGACGCCGCCATGCGCTACTCCCGCACCGGCGAAGGCATGCACCGCTTCACCGACCCCACCGACGGCGAGACCTACCTCTACACCCAGCTCTGCATGGACGACGCCCAGCGCGTCTTCCCCGCCTTCGACCAGCCCGACCTCAAGGCCCGCTTCGCGTTCACCGTCACCGCCCCCGCCGACTGGACCGTCCTCGGCAACGGCATCGCCACCGAGACCGCCCCCGGCGAGTGGCAGATCGCCGAGACCCCGCCGATCTCCACCTACCTCGCCGCGATCGCCGCAGGCCCGTACCACTCCATCCGCACCGAGCACCGCGGCCTGCCCTTCGGCCTGCACTGCCGCCGCTCCCTCGCCCCGCACCTCGAGGCCGACGCCGACGAACTCCTCGACATCACCCGCGGCTGCTTCGACCGCTACCACGAGAAGTTCGACGAGCCCTACCCCTTCGACTCGTACGACCAGGCCTTCGTGCCCGAGTTCAACGCCGGCGCGATGGAGAACCCGGGGCTCGTCACCTTCCGCGACGAGTTCGTGTACCGCTCCGCCGTCACCGACACCGAGCGCCAGACCCGCGCCATGGTCATCGCCCACGAGATGGCCCACATGTGGTTCGGCGACCTCGTCACCCTGCGCTGGTGGGACGACATCTGGCTGAACGAGTCCTTCGCCGAGTACATGGGCTACCAGACCACCGCCGAGGCCACCCGCTTCACCGCCACCTGGACCGACTTCGGCATCACCCGCAAACCCTGGGGCTACGACGCCGACCAGCGCCCCTCCACCCACCCCGTCGCCCCCGACCCGGAGCTCGTCCCGGACACGGCGACCGCCGACCTCAACTTCGACGGCATCTCCTACGCCAAGGGCGCCTCCGCGCTGCGCCAACTCGTCGCCTGGCTCGGCGAGGCCGACTTCCTCGCCGGCATCAACACCCACTTCAAGCGGCACAAGTTCGGCAACGCCACGCTCGCCGACTTCCTCGACAACCTCGCCGCCCACACCGACCGCGACGTGCACGCCTGGGCCCGCGCCTGGCTCGGCACCACCGGCATCGACACCCTCACCCCCGAGCTGAGCGAGACCGACGACGGACTGCAGCTCACCGTCCGGCACGACGGCAGCCGCCCCCACCACGTCACCGTCGGCCTCTACGACACCGTCTCCCTCTCCACCGCCACCGCCACCGCCGGCCTCCACCTGCGCGAACGCTTCGACATCGACATCCCCGCCGACGCCCCGCAGGTCCCCGCCCGCACGCTCACCGGCCGCCGCCCCGACCTCGTCGTCCTCAACGACGGCGACCTCACCTACGCCAAGATCCGCTTCGACGAGCACTCCTTCACCACCCTCAAGACGGCCCTCTCCCACCTCCCCGAGCCCCTCACCTCCGCCGTCGTCTGGAACGCCCTGCGCGACGCCGTGCGCGACGGCGAACTCCCGCCCGCCGCCTACCTGGAGGCGGCCCGCGCCCACCTCCCCGCCGAACCCGACCTCGCCCTCGTCCAGGGCGTCCTCGGCTTCGCCGCCGCCCACGTCGTCGACCGCTACCTCCCGGCGACCGAGCGGCCCGCCGCCCAGGCCACCCTCACCGACCTCTGCCGCGACCTCATCCGCCGCACCGAGGACGGCTCCCACCCCGGCCTGCGCCTCACCGCCGTACGCCACTTCATCTCCGCCGCCGCCCAACCCGACACCATCCGCGACTGGTTCGACTCCGGCAGCGTCCCCGGCGGCCCCGAACTCGACCCCGAACTCCGCTGGCGCATCCTCGGCCGGCTCTCCGTGCTCGGCGCCGTCGACGACGCCGTCATCGAGGCCGAACTCGCCCAGGACCCCAGCGCCACCGGCCAGGAAGGCGCCGCCCGCTGCCGCGCCGCCCTGCCCGACCCGGTCGCCAAGGCCGAGGCCTGGCGCGCCATGTTCGAGGACGACTCCCTCTCCAACTACCTGTTCATCGCCACCGCCCAGGGCTTCTGGCAACCCGAGCAACTCGACCTCGTACGCGACTACATCCCCCGCTACTACGACGCCGCCCTCGCCGTCGCCGACCGCCGCGGGCCCGCCATCGGCGACGCCGCCGGCCGCTGGGCGTTCCCCGCCGTCGCGGTCGCCGACAGCACCCTCGCGCTCGGCCGCACCTGCCTCGACCGCGACAACCCGCCGCCGTCCCTGCGCCGCAAGCTGGTCGACCAACTCGACGACCTGGCACGGGCGTTGCGGGTACGCGAGGCAGCCCGCCCGGCGCTTGAGGACGAGCGCGCAGCGCGATAGGGAGACAAGGGGGCGAAGCCCCCGGGCCGCCCGCAGGCCACGCGGCGCCGGCCGCACATCGGACACAGCCGGGAAGGGGCGGGGAGGGGAGCACAACCCCGCCCCGCCCCCACGCACAGGTACCCCTTTCGGGTTCAGCTCGTTGGAGCTGACGGAACACGGCCCCCAGCCACGTACAGGCTGGACCACGCCCCCGCACCCCGAAGGACCCGCACCATGCCAGACTTCCCCCTCGCCTCCGGACCCGCGGGCCCCGCCCAGCTGCGCCCCCTGCTCGACACCGTCCTCACCGCCCTGCGCCACGGCACCGCCGACCGCCCCGGCCCCCTCCCCGCCGGTGGCCCGGCCACCGTCACCGAGCAGGTACGCGCCGCCGTCGGCGACCCGCTGCCCGAGCACGGCACCGACGACGAGGAGGCCCTCGGCACCCTCATCCGCCTCGTCGCCCAGGGCGCCGCCGACCCCGCCGACCCGCTGTGCGCCGCCCACCTGCACTGCCCGCCGCTCGCCGTCGCCACCGCCGCCGACCTCGCCGCGTCCGCGCTCAACCCCTCCATGGACTCCTGGGACCAGGCCCCCGCCGCCTCCGCCCTGGAAACCCTCGTCACGGACGCCCTCGCCGGTCTCGTCCACCCCGGCACCCGGCCCGCCCCCACCGCGCTCCTCACCACCGGCGCCACCGAGTCCAACCAACTCGCCCTGCTCCTCGCCCGCGAACGGCACGCCCCCGCCCCCGTACTCCTCGTCACCGGCGAGAACGCCCACCACTCCCTGCACCGCGCCGCCTGGCTCCTCGGCCTCCCCGAACCCGTCACCGTCCCCACCCCCTCCGGCGTCCTCGACCCCGGCGCCCTCGACGCCACCCTCGCGCGGCACTCCACCGCCACCGTCCTCGTCGCCGCCACCGCCGGCACCACCGACGCCGGACACATCGACCCGCTGCCCGCCGTCGCCGACGTCTGCGACCACCACGGCGCCCGCCTCCACATCGACGCCGCCTACGGCGGCACGCTGCTGTTCAGCGACCGCCGCCGTCACCTCCTCGAAGGCCTCGACCGCGCCCACACCGTCTCCCTCGACCTGCACAAACTCGGCTGGCAGCCGATCGCCGCCGGGCTCCTCGCCGTCCGCGACCCCGCCGACACCCGCGCCCTCGCCCACCACGCCGACTACCTCAACGCCGACGACGACACCCACGCCGGCATCCCCGACCTCCTCGACCGCTCCCTGCGCACCACCCGCCGCCCCGACGTCCTCAAGATCGCCGTCACGCTGCGCGCCCTCGGCCGCACCGGCATCGGCGCTCTCGTCGACCAGGTCTGCGACCTCGCCGCCGGCTTCGCCCGCACCGTCGAGAGCCACCCCCGCTTCGAGCTCTACGCCCGGCCCCACCTCAGCACCGTCCTCTTCCGGCCGCACCACATCAACGACCCGGCCCTCGCCCGGCTCCGCCGCGACCTCCTCACCGGCGGCCAGGCCGTCCTCGGCCGCGCCCACGCCGACGGCCGCCTCTGGCTCAAGGCCACCCTCCTCAACCCGCACACCCGGCCCGCCGACCTCGCCGGGCTGCTGAACCTGGTGGAAGGACACACGCCCCGATGAGCGCCACCACCCCCGCGAACCCGACCACCGCGCCCTCCGCGCCCGGCTCGCCCCGCGACCTCGTCGGCATCGGCATCGGCCCCTTCAACCTCTCCCTCGCCGCCCTCGCCCACGGCCTCCCCGAGCCCCTCGACACCGCCTTCTACGAGCAGCGACACGCCTTCCACTGGCACCCCGGCCAGCTCATCGAGGGCACCCGCCTCCAAGTCCCGTACCTGGCCGACCTCGTCACCCTCGCCGACCCCACCAGCCCCTGGTCGTACCTCAACCACCTCCGCGACCGGCAACGGCTCTTCCCCTTCTACTTCACCGAGCGCTTCCACATCCCGCGCACCGACTACGACGCCTACTGCCGCTGGGTCAGCGACCGCCTGCCCTCCCTGCACTACGGCCACCAGGTCGACGCCGTCCGCTGGAATCCCCAACTCGCCCTGTTCGAGGTCGACTTCACCCAGCTCGACGCCGACGGCGAAGCCGAGGCCCTCGGCCGCACCCACACCCGCAACGTCGTCCTCGGCATCGGCACCGCCCCCTACGTCCCCGAACCCCTCCGCCCCCTCGCCGACGCCCCCACCGTCCCCGTCGTCCACGCCGCCGACTACCTCGCCCACCGCGCCCGGCTCCTCGCCGCCGACCACATCACCGTCATCGGCTCGGGCCAGTCCGGCGCCGAGATCTTCCTCGACCTGCTCCGCGCCCGCCCCGCCGGCCGCGAGAACCTGCACTGGCTCGCCCGCACCGAGGCCTTCGCGCCCAGGGAGTACTCCAAGCTGGGCCTCGAACACTTCACCCCCGACTACACCCGCTACTTCCACGCCCTCCCCGAGTCCGTACGCGACCGCCTCGTCCCCAGCCAGTGGCAGCTCCACAAGGGCATCGACGCCGACACCATCGCCGCCATCCACGACGAGCTCTACACCCGCACCCGGGACGGCAGTTGGCCCCAGGCGACCCTCACCCCCGGCGTCACCGTCCGCACCGCGGGCCGCCTCGCCGACACCCAGATCGAACTCCACCTACGACACGACCAGCAGGGCACCCGCACCCGCCTCACCACCGACGCCGTCGTCCTCGCCACCGGCTACCGCGAACGCCCCCTCGACCAGCTCCTCGCCGCCCTCGACCCGCACCTCCGCCGCGACGACGCCGACCGCCCCCGGATCGACGCCCACTACCGCCTCGACCTCGACCCGGCCATCACCCGCACCGGCAGCAACATCTACGTCCAGAACGCCGAGCGCCACACCCACGGGGTCGGCGCACCCGACCTCGGCCTCGCCGCCTGGCGCAGCGCCACCATCCTCAACGCCCTCACCGGCACCGATCCCTACCCGCTGCCCACACGCACCGCCTTCACCACCTTCGGCCTCCCGACCCAACAGGCCGACGGCGCCACCCGCGGCCCCGACGGCACACTCGTCGACCTCAAGGGCTGAGTGCGACAGTGGCCCCATGACCACCGACGACCACTCCAGCCCCGACACCGGCCCCGGCTCCACCGCGGGCGCCAAATCCGGCTCCACGACCGCCGATCCCCGTGTCGCCGTACGCGGCGAAGCCCGGCTCGAGGTCGACCCCGAGATCGCCCGCATCACCGTCACCGTCACCGCCCGCGGACGCGACCGCCGCACCGCACTCGACGACCTCACCCAGCGGAACAACACCGCACTTCAACTCATCAAGAGCTACGGCGAAGCCGTCGAGAAACTCGAAACCGGCAACTTCGCCATCAGCCCCCAACTCACCGACAAAGGCAAGAACGAACGCGTCCGCGCCTACCAGGGCCGTGTCCTGATCACCGCAGAACTCGGTGACTTCACCGCACTCGGCGAACTCACCACCCGCCTCGCCGACCTCGAACTCACCCGGGTCGACGGCCCCTACTGGGCTCTGCGCCCCGACTCGCCCGTGCACGCCCAGGCCCGCCGCCAGGCGGTGCACGAGGCCGTGCACCGCGCCCGTGAGTACGCCGACGCCCTCGGCAGCCACCTCACCTCGCTGATCGACATCGCCGACATCGGCGCGAACAACGGCGCCCTGCCTCCGCCGCCGCCCCCGCCCGGCGCCATGCGTGCCGTCTCCTACGGCGCCCCCGAGATGGCCGGAGCCCCGGCCCTCGACCTCGAACCCCAGCGTCAGACGGTCTACGCCAACCTCAACGCCCGCTTCACCATGGCGCCGCCCGAACTCTGAAACTCGCTCTCCGAATATCGTTCGTATTCCGCCCGAATGAGCGCCGGCGGCCTACTGTCGAGCGCTCATCGGAGCAATGCCCCGCACAATTCAACACTTGTCAATAGCCCTTCATGCAAAGGTTGTTGAGTAGTCACGCCACACCAAATCTCTACCCGTCGGTAAGCCCTAGGGTCGGACTATGCGCCGAGCAAAAATCGTCTGCACCCTGGGCCCCGCCACCGACTCCTACGACCAGATCAAGGCACTGGTCGAGGCCGGAATGGACGTGGCCCGCTTCAACCTCAGCCACGGCACGTACGCCGAACACGAGGCCCGCTACGAACGAGTCCGCGAAGCCGCCGAGGAAACCGGCCGCAGCGTCGGCATCCTCGCCGACCTTCAAGGCCCGAAGATCCGGCTCGGACGCTTCCGCGAAGGCCCCGTACTCCTTGAACGCGGCGACGAGTTCACGATCACCGTCGAGGACGGTGTCCAGGGCGACCGCCAGACCTGCGGCACCACCTACGAGGGTCTCGCCGCCGACGTCACCACCGGCGAGCGCATCCTCGTCGACGACGGCAAGGTGACCCTCGAAGTCACCGCCGTGGACGGCCCGCGCGTCCACACCACGGTCGTCGAGGGCGGCATGGTCTCCGACCACAAGGGTCTCAACCTCCCCGGCGTCGCCGTCTCCGTCCCGGCTCTCTCCGAGAAGGACGTCGAGGACCTCCGCTGGGCCCTGCGCACCGGCGCCGACATCATCGCCCTCTCCTTCGTCCGCAGCGGCCGCGACATCGAGGACGTCCACCGCATCATGGACGAGGAGGGCCGACGCCTTCCCGTCATCGCGAAGATCGAGAAGCCCCAGGCCGTCGACAACATCGACGACATCGTCGCCGCCTTCGACGGCATCATGGTCGCCCGCGGCGACCTCGGCGTCGAAATGCCGCTGGAGCAGGTCCCGATCGTCCAGAAGCGCGCCATCAAGCTCGCCAAGCGCAATGCCAAGCCGGTCATCGTCGCCACCCAGATGCTCGACTCCATGATCGACAACTCCCGTCCTACGAGGGCCGAGGCATCGGACGTCGCCAACGCCGTCATCGACGGCACGGACGCGGTGATGCTCTCCGGCGAGACCAGCGTGGGCAAGTACCCGGTCGAGACGGTCAGGACGATGTCCCGGATCGTCGCGGCGGCCGAGGAGGACATCCTGGCCAAGGGCCTGCCGCCCCTGACGGAGCGCAGCAAGCCGCGCACCCAGGGCGGCGCGGTCGCCCGCGCGGCCGCGGAGATGGGCGACTTCCTCGGCGCGAAGTTCCTCGTCGCCTTCACGCAGTCCGGCGACACCGTGAAGCGGCTCTCGCGCTACCGCTCGCCGATCCCGCTGCTCGCCTTCACACCCGAGCCGGCGACGCGTGCCCAGCTCAATCTGACCTGGGGCGTGGAGACCTTCCTCGGCCCGCACGTGGACTCCACGGACGCGATGGTCGCCCAGGTCGACGAGCATCTGCTCAAGATCGGCCGCTGCCAGAAGGGGGACGTCGTGGTCATCACGGCCGGCTCCCCGCCCGGGGTTCCCGGCTCCACGAACCTGGTCCGCGTCCACCACATCGGCGAGGACGACAGCCCGAAGTGACGCTCGCCGCCCGTCAGTTGGGGCGGGGGTGCGGTGCGAGTCGGCGTGCTGTCACGGCACGCCGACCGCGTCCGAGGCGTCGGGGTACGTTTGCGGATGCTCATCTCGTACATACGAGCGAGTCTCGCCCGGAGGGATTCGCTCCGGCGAGGGTCGGCCGCTGGAATCACAAGGTCGGGTGAACTTCAGCGTGATCGCTGGCAACCTTGGAAATGAAGGAAAAGTACCCCGGGTGGGATTCGAACCCACGCTGGATGGTGTTTGAGACCATTGCCTCTACCGCTGGGCTACCGGGGCTTCCTGCGAAACGAAGGATGACGAGCACCCGACGCGTCACTACCTTATCGCAGCTAGGTAGGCTCATGGAAAGTAGTACCTGCCCCATGACGAGGAGCCCCACGTGACCGCCCCCGAGTCGCCCCAGACCGATGACGACCAGTCGCACGTGCCTCCGGTGACGACCCGTGTCGTCATCGCCGAGGACGAGGCGCTGATCCGTCTCGACCTCAAAGAGATGCTCGAGGAGGAGGGGTACTCCGTCGTCGGCGAGGCGGGTGACGGGGAGAAGGCCATCGAGCTGGCCCGCGAGCACCGCCCGGACCTGGTGATCCTGGACGTGAAGATGCCGGTGCTCGACGGCATCTCCGCCGCCGAGAAGATCACCGAGGAGTCCATCGCCCCGGTCCTGATGCTGACGGCGTTCTCGCAGCGCGACCTCGTGGAGCGGGCCCGGGACGCCGGCGCGATGGCCTATCTGGTGAAGCCCTTCAGCAAGGGCGACGTGGTCCCGGCGATCGAGATGGCCGTGTCCCGTTACACCGAGTTGAAGACGCTTGAGCGGGAGGTCGCGGACCTTTCGCAGCGCCTGGAGACGCGCAAGCTCGTGGACCGCGCGAAGTCCGTTCTGCAGACGGAGTACGGGCTGACGGAGCCGGCCGCGTTCCGCTGGATCCAGAAGACGTCGATGGACCGCCGGATGTCGATGCAGCAGGTCGCCGAGGCCGTGATCGAGGATTCCGAGGAGAAGAAGAAGGCGAAGTAGTTCCGCCGCCTTTTCCCGCGACGGCGAAGGCCCGCATCCCGTATCGGGGTGCGGGCCTTCGCCGTACGCGTTCGACCGCGAGCGGGTCAGTCCTCGCCGAGGTACGCCTTGCGCACGGATTCGTCGTGCAGGAGGTCCTGGCCCGTACCGGAGAGGACGACCTTGCCGATTTCCATGACGTGCCCGTGATCGGCCAGGGAGAGCGCGGCCTGGGCGTTCTGCTCGACCAGCAGAATGGTCGTGCCCTGGGACTTCAGCTCGCTGATCGTCTCCATGATCTTCTGCATCATGATCGGGGAGAGGCCCATGGAGGGCTCGTCGAGCATCAGCAGCTTGGGCCGGGACATCAGGGCGCGGCCCATGGCGAGCATCTGCTGCTCACCGCCCGAGAGCGTTCCGGCGGCCTGCTTTCTGCGTTCGCCGAGGATCGGGAAAAGGTCGTACGCCCGCTGGATGTCCTTCTCGATTCCCTCCTTGTCGTCGCGGAGGTACGCGCCGAGGCGGAGGTTGTCGGTGATGGTCAGGCGGGGAAAGATGTGCCGGCCCTCGGGGGAGTGGGCGAGGCCCATCGCCACGATCTTGTGGGCGGGGACGCCGTTGAGGGGTTTCCCGTCGAAGGTGATTTTCCCGGAGAGCGGCTTCAGCAGCCCGGAAAGGGTGCGCAGCGTGGTCGTCTTGCCCGCGCCGTTGGTGCCGATGAGGGTGACGACCTGTCCGGCTTCGACGCTGAACGAAATGCCTTTGACGGCCTCGATCTTGCCGTAGGCGACCCTGAGGTCCTCGACCTCGAGCAGTGCGGTCACTGGCCCTCCTCCGTGCTGTTCTCCGTGCCCGCCGTCTCCTTTGCGGAGGGGGTCTGCTGGGCGGCTTCGGCGGCTTCCACCTCGGCCACTTCCTCGTCGCCGGGTGCGCCTTCGAAGGGGGTGCCGAGATAGGCGGCGACGACGCGTTCGTCGGCCTGCACGACATCGGAGGTGCCTTCGACGAGCTTTTCGCCCTGGACGAGTACGGCGACGCGGTCGCAGAGATTGAAGATGAACCGCATGTCGTGCTCGATGACCAGAATGGCGATGCCCTGGTCGCGGATGGCGAAGACCAACTCCTCGGTGGCGCGGGTCTCCTGCGGGTTCATTCCCGCGGTGGGCTCGTCGAGGAGCAGCAGTCCCGGTTCGCTGGCGAGGGCGCGGGCGATCTCGAGTTTGCGCTGCTCGCCGTACGGGAGATTGCGGGCCAGGTGGTCGGCCTTGTGGGCGAGTCCGATGAACTCCAGGAGTTCCATGGCCCGTTCGTGGGACGCGGCCTCGGCCTTCTTGAATCCGGGGCCGCGCAGCAGGGCCGACCAGAGGCCTTCCTTGGTGCGGGTGTGGCGGCCGACGAGCACGTTCTCCAGAACGGTCATGTTGGCGAAGAGCCGAATGTTCTGGAAGGTGCGGGCAATTCCGGCGCTGGTGACGAGATGGGGCTTCGGCGGAAGAACGGTGCCCTTGTAGGCGACGGTGCCTTCGGTGGGCACGTACAGGCCGGTGAGGCAGTTGAAGAACGTGGTCTTGCCCGCCCCGTTGGGACCGATCAGGCCGACGATCTCGCCGCTGTTGACGGTGAGGCCGACGGAGCGCACGGCGGTGAGTCCGCCGAATCGCATGGTGACGTCCTTGGCCTCGAGGACGGTGGTGGTGGTTGTCGTCATGGTGGTCACGCCCCCGCCTTGGCGGTGCCGACGGCGTCGTCGGGGAGTCGTTGGTCGGGTACGTCGAGTTGGCCGGTCTCGTGGAATTCGAGCTGGGCGCGCTTGTTGGCGACGAGCCCTTCGGGCCGGAATCGCATGAGCAGGATCAGGGCGAGTCCGAAGAGGATGAGCTGGAAGTCCTCGAGGAACTGGAGCTTGGCGGGAATGAGGTACAGGAGCGCGGCGCCGATGAGCGGTCCGCTGATGGTGCCCATTCCGCCGAGGATGACCGCGGCGAGCAGGAACGCGGAGTTCGGGGGCACGGTGTTGGCGAAGAGGTACTGCTCCGGCGTGATGCTGTAGGAGACGTGAGCCTGGACCGTGCCGGCGAATCCGGCGAGGGTGGCGCCGAGTGCGAAGGCGATGAGCTTCACGCGGAATCCGTTGATTCCCATGGCGGTCGCGGCGGTTTCGTCCTCGCGTACGGCGACCCAGGCGCGGCCGATGCGGGATTCTCCGGAGCGCCGGAACACCATGACGACGACCGCGGTGAAGAGCAGCATCAGCAGGTAGTAGTTGCCGGAGCGGCCGAGGGTGAATCCGGCGATCTCGTGCGGCATACCGAAGTTGAAGCCGAAGAGTTCGAGATCGGGGATGTTCGGAATGCCCTGGGAGCCGTTGGTGACGTCGGGGCCCGCGCTGCCGTTGAGGTTGTTCATGGTGATGCGGAAGATCTCGCCGAATCCGAGGGTGACGATGGCGAGATAGTCGCCGCGCAGCCGCAGCGTCGGGGCGCCGATGAGCACACCGAAGATGAGCGAGGCGGCGGCGCCGACCAATACGGCGGCCCAGAACGGGAATTGGACGCCGAGGGTGGACTGCGGCGATCCGGACACGAGGGCGGCGGTGTAGGCGCCGACGCCGAGGAAGGCGACGTATCCGAGGTCGAGGAGTCCGGCGAGGCCGACGACGACGTTCAGGCCGAGGGCGACGGTCGCGAAGATCAGGATGTTGGCGCCGATGAGGGCGTACGACTCGTCGGTCTGCGTGAACGGGAAGCAGGCGGCGGCGATCAGCGCCGCGGTCAGGGTGATCGTGCGGTGCTTCGCGGTGAGCCGGTTGAGGCGGGCGATGAGGCCCGCGCGGAACACGGCCGGGGCGACGAGGGCGACGGTGATCAGGAAGCCGACGAACAGCTCCGAGTACGCGTCGATTCCGTAGGCGAAGACGTAGAGGCCGGTGCCGAACGCCGCGGCGATGACGAGGATTTCGGCCCAGCTCGCCAGTTCCTTCGCGGGCGGCGCCGGGGGTGCCTTGAGGGCGTGCTTGAAGCGGCCCCAGGCGCCGGTGGCGTCCTCGTCGGGCGGCAGGTCGTGGGGCAGGCCGAGGGCGGCGACGACGGCGACGAGCGCGCCGACGCCGGAGACCCAGGCGCCCGGTTCGAGGTTGACGATGCCGCCGAGCTGCACGGATATCGCGGCGATGGCGTACAGGGTGGTGCCGAGCACGCCGAGCGCGGTGAGCAGGACGGGGCTGCTCTTGCCGGCGGGGGTGAGCCAGGTGAGGCCGCGTATGCCCATGCCGGAGAGGGTGAAGAGGGCGGTGAGCAGGGCGCCGACGAGGGTGATGACCTGGAGGCCGCCGGGGTAGCCGGTGACGGTGAGGTTGCCGGGGAACTCCTCGGTCCAGGTCCAGGCGAGGAAGGTGCCGGCGAGGGCGAGCGCGGAGCCGGCGAGGACGCCGGCGCGGGCCGCGGTGGCGGGCAGGGGGAGCAGCGAAGTGGGCTGCTGCGCAAGGGTTTTGGTGGTCATGGCTATCACGCCCGATCCGCGACGCGTTCGCCCAGCAGGCCTTGTGGCCGCAAGAGCAGTACGAGGATGAGGAGGGTGAAGGCCCAGACGTCCTTCCAGGCGCCGCCGCCGAAGAGTTCCATTCCGGGAATTTCACCGATGTAACCGGTGGCGAGGGATTCGGCGATGCCGAGTACGAGGCCGCCGAGCATGGCTCCGTAAATGTTGCCGATGCCGCCGAGCACGGCCGCGGTGAAGGCCTTGAGGCCGAGGATGAAGCCCATCTTGAATCCGACCTGGCCGTTGTGGAGGCCGTATCCGACGGCGGCCACGGCGGCGAACGCGGCGCCGATGGCGAAGGCCATCACGATGATGCGGTCGGTGTTGATGCCCATGAGCTTGGCGGTGTCGGGGTCCTGCGCGGTGGCCTGCATTCCGCGGCCCGAGCGGGTCTTGTTGACGAAGAGGCCCAGGGCGAGCATGCAGATCGGGGCGGCGACGAGGACGAAGAGGCTGCCGATCTGGATGTTGGCGCCGAATATGGTCAGCGGGTCGCCGTCGAACTGCGGGAAGGAACGGTCCTTCTTGGCGTCCGGGTACCACTTCCAGACCGCCTGCTGGAGCAGGATCGAGAGGCCGATGGCGGTGATGAGCGGGGCGAGTCGTGGCGCGCCGCGCAGGGGCCGGTAGGCGAACCGTTCCGCCGCGGTGCCGACGGCGACGGAGCAGATCATGCCGCCGATGATCATGAGAGGGATGGCGGCTGCGAGGGAGAAGCCCTCGGGCAGCATGAGGTGGACGGTGAGGGCGCCGAAGCCCCCGACCATGAATATCTCGCCGTGGGCGAAGTTGATGAGCTGGACGATGCCGTAGACCATCGTGTAGCCGATCGCGATGAGTCCGTACATCGCGCCGAGGATGAGTCCATTGGCCAGCTGCTGCGGCAGTTCGTTCACCGCAAGGCCTCCGTGGAATGGTTCGGATAAGGCGCCGCGCGGGAGCGCTCGTAGCGCTCCCGCGCGGTCTGGATCAATGCCGTTCGCGGCCGGGAGGGCCGGGGTTCTATTCGGGCTTGTAGGCCCCGCTGAACTCCGGCTTCCATTCCTTACCTTCGACCCGGTAGGCGGTCATCATGGTGTTCGTGGTGTCGCCGTACTCGTCGAACGAGACGCTTCCGGTGACGCCGTCGAACTTGACCTTGCTCATCGCTTCGAGGACCTTTGCGCGGGCGTCCTCGGGGAGCTTTCCGTCGTTCTCCTCGACGGCGATCTTGACGGCCTCGATGATGGACCAGGTGGCGTCGTACGTGCCGCCGCCGTAGGCCTCGTAGGCGTCCTTGTATCCGGCCTTCTTGTAGTTCTCGATGAAGGTCTTCGCGGAGTCGAGGAGTTCGACCGGCTTGCCGACGGAGGTGGCGAGGTCGCCTTCCGCCTTCTTGTTCAGCTTGATGAAGTCGGCGCTGTAGATTCCGTCGCCGCCCATCAGCGGAATCTTGGCTCCGCTGTCCTTGAGCTGCTGGCTGAGCGGGCCGGCGGCGGGGTATTCACCGCCGTAGTAGACGGCCTTGGCTCCGGAGTTCTTCACCTTGGTGACGACGGAGTTGAAGTCGCGGTCCTCGGGGTTGATGTGGTCGGTCTTGACGACCTTTCCGCCGAGCTGGGTGAAGGTGTCCTTGAACGACGCGGCGAGGCCTGCGCCGTAGGTCTTCTGGTCGTCGATGATGTAGACCTTCTTGACCTTCGCCTTGTTGAAGAGGTACTTGGCGGCGAAGTCGCCCTGGACCTGGTCGGTCGTGGCGGTGCGGAAGAAGGTCTTGAAGGGGCGCTTGCGGTCGCCGGTCTTCCAGCCGTCGCCCTGGGTGAGCTCGGTGCCCGTGTTGGCGGGGGAGACCTGGACGAGGCCCGCGTCGTTGAAGGGCTTCTGCATCGACTGGGAGACGTTCGAGTTCAGCGGTCCGACGACGCCGAGAACTTCCTTGTTGCTGATGAACTTCTGGGCGTTCTGCTGGCCGACGGAGGGCTGAGCCTGGTCGTCGGTGGCTTCGAGCTTGAACTCGACGCCTTCGACGAATCCTTCCTTGTTCGCGGTCTTCACGGCGAGGTCGGCGGAGTTCTTGATGCCGAGTCCGAGCGCGGAAAGGTCACCCGTCAGAGGCGCGTCGACACCGATGACGACTGTGGTCTTGTCTCCGTCACCGCCGCCTTTTCCTTCGTCGCGCGAGCCGCAGGCGGTGAGGGTGAGAGCCCCGGTGGTCAGCACGGTGGTGAGTATGAGCAAGGAACGGTTTCGCACGATTGGTCCTTTCCCTGGCGCGGCTTCCTCAGTTGGTGAGGCGCCGTGTGATCGCCGGGCCGTACTGGGTGTGGTACAGGGCCGTGCAATTCAGTTCGCGCCCGGCGGCGCGGTGACTGGCGGTGACTCTAAGCGCAGGTGAACGCATGCGGGATAGGTGCGGGGCAGGATGTGACGTTCTTGTTATCCGGGGTGAATGGGCGACGCCTCGGTGAGGTCCAAACAGCGTTTTTGGTGCTGTCACCGTCGTTCGCATGGTGAGAATTTGCAGTTCCGCTCAGGGGTCAAAAATGATCTTGAGCATTGCTTCCGGTGTGAATCCTGCAGTGTGAATACGGGATTTCGGCGACCCGCCTTGTGTGAACGGATTGTGTCGATGGGGCGCACCCGCATTACTCACAGTTACGGCGAGCGGGCTGCGGGAGGGTCGCGAGCGGGCGCGGGCGGGGTGCGAGCCGGGGTGTGGATAGGGCGCGAGTCGGGCGGAGTGCCGGGCGGGGAGCCGCCCTCCGCGCAACAGACGGGCGGGGCGCGCCACTTGAAGTGACGCGCCCCGCCCGCGGTGCCCCCGGGTGACCCGCGAAGGTCCACAGCCCCCGATCAGCCGGCTCGGCTCAACTCTCCTTGCCCGCCTGCCCGTTGTCGGGCGCGGCGTCCCGCAGCAGGCAGGTCAGACGCGCGGTGCAGACCCGCTTGCCCTGCTCGTCGCTGATGACGATCTCGTACGTGGCGGTCGAGCGGCCCCGGTGCACGGGCGTGGCCACGCCGGTGACCAGGCCGGAGCGGACGCCGCGGTGGTGCGTGCAGTTCAGGTCGACTCCGACAGCGATCTTGGAGACGCCGCCGTGCAGCATCGAGCCGACCGAACCGAGCGTCTCGGCGAGCACCGCGGACGCGCCGCCGTGCAGCAGCCCGTACGGCTGCGTGTTGCCCTCGACGGGCATGGTGCCGACGACCCGGTCCGGGGCGGCCTCGACGATCTCGATGCCCATGCGGGTGCCGAGGTGTCCGGCGGAGAACAGGGCGGGCAGGTCGACGCCGAGTGACGCGTACTCGTCGACGATCTCCTGCGGGAACTTGACGTTGTGCTTCTCGCCCATGGGCCTCGACTCCAGTTCGTCGTCCTTGTGGCGGCGGTCCGGCCGTGCGTCGCACCGTACCGCCGCCTGAGCAAACGCTTAGACGAGGGGCGATTGTTCCAGACCGCTCCGCGGGCCGTCCCGGGGCGGCGACGGGGGCGGTGTCAGGGGCGGGCCTCCAGGCGCACGACGACGGACTTGCTCGCCGGGGTGTTGCTGGTGTCGGCGGTCGCGTCCAGCGGCACCAGGACGTTCGTCTCCGGGTAGTACGCCGCCGCGCAGCCGCGGGCCGTCGGATAGTGCACGACCCGGAAGCCCGGCGCCCGCCGCTCCACACCGTCCTGCCACTCGCTGACCAGGTCGACGTACGCCCCGTCGGCCAGGCCGCCCAACTCGCGGGCGTCCGCCGGGTTCACGAGGACGACGCGGCGGCCGTTCCTGATGCCGCGGTAGCGGTCGTCGAGGCCGTAGATCGTGGTGTTGTACTGGTCGTGGGAGCGCAGCGTCTGCAACAGCAGCCGCCCCTCGGGCACTTCGGGGTACTCGACCGGCGCCGCCGTGAAGTTGGCCTTCCCGGTGGCCGTCGGGAAGCGGCGCTCGTCTCTCGGCGCGTGCGGCAGGGCGAAGCCGCCGGGGCGGGCCACGCGCGCGTTGAAGTCCTCGAAGCCGGGCACCACGCGCGCGATGCGGTCGCGGATCGTGGCGTAGTCCTTCTCGAACTCCTCCCACGGCGTGCTGCTCTTCTCGCCCAGGACGCGGCGGGCCAGACGGCTCACGATCGCCGGCTCGGACAGCAGCTGCGGGCTCGCCGGCTCCAGGCGCCCGCGCGAGGCGTGCACCATGCCCATCGAGTCCTCGACGGTCACGAACTGCTCGCCGCTGCCCTGCAGATCGCGCTCCGTGCGCCCGAGCGTCGGCAGGATCAGGGCACGCGCGCCGGTGACCGTGTGGGAGCGGTTCAGCTTCGTCGACACATGCACCGTCAGCCGGGCCCGCCGCATCGCCGCCTCCGTCACCTGAGTGTCGGGCGACGCGGAGACGAAGTTGCCGCCCATGGCGAAGAACACCTTGGCCTCGCCGTCGCGCAGCGCCCGGATCGCGCGCACCACGTCCAGGCCGTGCTCCCGCGGCGGCGCGAAGCCGAACTCCCGCTCCAGGGCGTCGAGGAACGCCGGCGCGGGCCGCTCGAAGATGCCCATCGTGCGGTCGCCCTGCACGTTCGAGTGACCGCGCACCGGGCACACGCCCGCACCCGGACGGCCGATGTTGCCGCGCAGCAGCAGGAAGTTCACCACCTCGCGGATCGTGGGCACCGAGTGCTTGTGCTGCGTCAGGCCCATCGCCCAGCACACCACCGTCCGCTTCGACGCCAGCACCATGGCGAGCGCCTCCTCGATCCGGGACCGCTCCAGGCCCGTCGCGGCCAGCGTCTCGTCCCAGTCGGCCGCACGCGCGGCCGCCGCGAACTCCTCGTACCCATGGGTGTGTTCGCGGACGAACTCCTCGTCCACGGCGCCGTCCGCATCGAGGATCAGCTTGTTGAGGAGGCGGAACAGGGCCTGGTCGCCGCCGAGGCGGATCTGCAGGAACAGGTCCGTCAGGGCGGTGCCCTTCAGCATCCCCTGCGGGGTCTGCGGGTTCTTGAACCGCTCCATGCCCGCCTCGGGCAGCGGGTTCACGGTGATGATCCGCGCGCCGTTCGCCTTCGCCTTCTCCAGGGCGGACAGCATGCGCGGATGGTTCGTGCCCGGGTTCTGGCCGGCCACGATGATCAGGTCCGCCTTGTACAGATCCTCGAGCAGGACGCTGCCCTTGCCGATGCCGATCGTCTCCGTCAGGGCCGAGCCCGACGACTCGTGGCACATGTTGGAGCAGTCCGGCAGGTTGTTCGTGCCGAACTCGCGGGCGAACAACTGGTACAGGAACGCCGCCTCGTTGCTCGTGCGCCCCGACGTGTAGAACAGCGCCTCGTCCGGTGAGCTCAGCGCGTCCAGCTCCTCGGCGACGATGTCGAACGCCTGCTCCCAGCTGACCGGCTCGTACCGCTCCGCGCCCTCCGGCAGATACATGGGGTGCGTGAGGCGGCCCTGCTGCCCCAGCCAGTAACCGCTGCGGCGGGACAGGTCCGCCACCGGGTGCGCGGCGAAGAACTCCGGCGTGACCCGGCGCAGCGTGGCCTCCTCGGCTACCGCCTTCGCGCCGTTCTCGCAGAACTCCGCCTTGTGCCGGTGCTCCGGCTCGGGCCAGGCGCAGCCGGGGCAGTCGAAGCCGTCCTTCTGGTTCACCCGCAGCAGCGTCAGCGCCGTGCGGCGCACGCCCATCTGCTCCTGGGCCATGCGCAGCGTGTGCCCGATGGCGGGGAGCCCGGCGGCGGCGTGCTTGGGGCCTTCGACCTGCGGTGCGTCCTGGACGGGATCGCCGGCGGGGGGCTTGCCTGCCATGACCGGTCTCCTTCGAACAGTCACTGTCTGCGTACGCCTCGATCCTCGCACGCGTCGCACCGGACCCGGGAGGCCTGTGGAAAACTCCCTCACCAGGCCCGCAGGGGTGCGGTGGGCGGACGCGGACGGGAATGTCAGTGGGGCGTGGCAGGATCGGGGACGTGGCAGAGACAGCATCGAAGAAGACCCCCGCCCAGCCGAAGGCCGCGAAGGCCGCCGACCCGACCGCAGGCGGCAAGCGCCCGCGCCTGATGCTCATGGACGGGCACTCGCTCGCGTACCGGGCGTTCTTCGCGCTGCCCGCGGAGAACTTCACGACGGCGACGGGCCAGCCCACCAACGCGATCTACGGCTTCGCGTCGATGCTGGCGAACACGCTGCGCGACGAGCAGCCCACGCACTTCGCGGTCGCCTTCGACGTCTCCCGCAAGACCTGGCGCTCCCAGGAGTTCGCGGAGTACAAGGCGAACCGCTCCAAGACCCCGGACGAGTTCAAGGGCCAGGTCGAGCTGATCGGCGAGCTGCTCGACGCGATGCACGCGGAGCGGTTCGCGGTCGACGGCTTCGAGGCGGACGACATCATCGCCACGCTCGCCACCCAGGCCGAGGCCGCGGGCTTCGAGGTCCTCGTCGTCACCGGCGACCGCGACTCCTTCCAGCTGGTCAGCGAGAACGTCACGGTCCTCTACCCCACGAAGGGCGTCTCCGAGCTCACGCGGTACACCCCGGAGAAGGTCCAGGAGAAGTACGGACTGAGCCCCTCCCAGTACCCGGACTTCGCGGCCCTGCGCGGCGACCCGTCGGACAACCTGCCGGGCATCCCCGGCGTCGGCGAGAAGACCGCCGCGAAGTGGATCAACCAGTTCGGCTCGTTCGCCGAGCTCGTGGAGCGGGCCGACGAGGTCAAGGGCAAGGCCGGGCAGAACTTCCGGGACCACCTGGAGGCCGTGAAGCTCAACCGCCGCCTCACCGAGATGGTCCGGGACGTCGAACTGCCCAGGACCGTCGACGACTTGGAGCGCGCGGCGTACGACCGCAAGGCCGTCGCCGTCGTCCTCGACACCCTGGAGATCCGCAACCCGTCGCTGCGCGAGCGCCTCCTCGCCGTCGACCCGGGCGCCGAGGACACCGACCAGACGCCCGTCGCCGACGGCGTGGAGATCGACGGCACGGTCCTCGGCTCCGGCGAGCTCGCCCCCTGGCTCGCCGAGCACGGCAACGCGGTCCTTGGCATGGCCACGGTCGACTCCTGGAAGCTGGGCACCGGCGCCGTCGCCGAGGTCGCCCTCGCCGCCGCCGGGGGAGCGGCCGCCTGGTTCGACCCGTCCCAGCTGGACGAGGCCGACGAGAACGCGTTCGCGCAGTGGCTCGCCGACCCGAAGAAGCCGAAGGTCGTGCACGACGCGAAGGGCGCCCTGCGGGTCTTCGCCGAGCACGGCTGGACCATCGAGGGCATCACCATGGACAGCGCCCTCGCGGCGTACCTGGTCAAGCCCGGCCGCCGCTCCTTCGCCCTGGACGCGCTCTCCCTGGAGTACCTGGGCCGCGAGCTCGCCCCGGCCGCGGAGGCCGACGGCCAGCTGGCGTTCGGCGCGGACGACACCGCCGAGGCGGACGCCCTCATGCACCAGGCGCGTACGGTCCTCGACCTGGGCACCGCCTTCGGCGAGCGGCTCGAGCAGGTCGGCGCGGCCGAGCTGCTCACCGACATGGAGCTGCCCGTCTCCGCGCTGCTCGCCAAGATGGAGCGCGCCGGCATCGCCGCCGACCGGGCCCATCTCGAGGCCATGGAGCAGCAGTTCGCGGGCGCCGTGCAGCAGGCGGTGAAGGAGGCGCACGACGCCGCGGGCCACGAGTTCAACCTCGGCTCGCCCAAGCAGCTTCAGGAAGTCCTCTTCGGCGAGCTCGGCCTGCCCAAGACGAAGAAGACCAAGACCGGTTACACGACGGACGCCGACGCCCTCGCCTGGCTCGCCGCCCAGACCGACAACGAGCTCCCGGTGATCATGCTCCGCCACCGCGAGCAGGCGAAGCTCCGCGTCACCGTCGAGGGCCTGATCAAGACGATCGCCGCGGACGGCCGCATCCACACGTCGTTCAGCCAGATCGTCGCCGCGACCGGCCGCCTGTCGTCCACGGACCCCAACCTGCAGAACGTCCCGGTGCGCACCGACGAGGGCCGCGCCATCCGCCGCGGCTTCGTCGTCGGCGACGGCTTCGAGTCCCTGATGACCGCGGACTACAGCCAGATCGAGCTCCGCGTCATGGCCCACCTCTCCGAGGACGAGGGCCTGATCGAGGCGTTCACCTCCGGCGAGGACCTGCACACCACGGTCGCCTCCCAGGTCTTCAACGTCCCGGGCGACCAGGTCGACGCCGAGATGCGCCGCAAGATCAAGGCCATGTCGTACGGCTTGGCGTACGGACTGTCCGCGTTCGGCCTGTCGCAGCAGCTGAACATCGAGGCGTCCGAGGCCCGCGCCCTGATGGACACGTACTTCGAGCGGTTCGGCGGCGTGCGGGACTACCTGCACCGCGTGGTGGAGGAAGCCCGGGCGACGGGGTACACGGCGACGATCCTCGGCCGCCGCCGCTACCTCCCGGACCTCAGCAGCGACAACCGCCAGCGCCGCGAGGCCGCCGAGCGGATGGCGCTCAACGCCCCGATCCAGGGCACCGCGGCGGACATCGTGAAGATCGCGATGCTGCGGGTCGGACAGGCCCTGGAGAAGGCCGAGTTGGCGTCCCGGATGCTGCTCCAGGTGCACGACGAAATCGTGCTCGAGATCGCCCCCGGCGAGCGCGAGCAGGTCGAGGAACTGGTGCGCCGCGAGATGGCCGGCGCGGTCAGCCTCCGCGCCCCGCTCGACGTATCGGTCGGCGTCGGCACGGACTGGGAGTCGGCGGCCCACTGAGGGCAGGGGGGAGGGGTGCGGGGCGTCGGCCCCGCACCCCTAGCGTGCAAGGAGGACCGGGGAGGGGCCACCTCGCCCCACCGTGCCAACCGCACCCCGCACCCCCGCACCCCCGCACACCCATCGTCCCCGCCGCATCACAGCAGGTGACAGCCGTGCGGGCCCGGTACGGCGGGGCGCACACCCGGATGGCCGTCGTGCCCGTGCCGGGGGTTCCGGCAGGAGGCAACGTGGCGGCATGGTCAGCCACCAGAGCCGCGCGGCCGTGATCGCCGCCATGGTCCCCGTCCTGCTCGTGCCGATATCCGCGCTCGCGGCACGCGCCGAGGACCGTCGCGCACGACGCGCCGCCACCTGCCGAGCCGCCACCACCCCCGCGCTCGCCACCTCCGCACTCGCCGCCCGTACGTCACCGGACGTACGGGCGGCTTCGTCGTACGGGCCGCCGGATCCCGAGCCGGTGCCCGTGCCGGAGGACGAGAGCCTGTTGTGGTGCGCGCTCGAAGGCGGCGGGCACCGGCACGACACCGTCGGACCCACCCGCGTACTGCTCGTCGAGACCGTGCTGCGGCGGGCGCAGGAGTTCGGGCGCCGCCTGACCGGCGCCGAGGGCCGCCGCGTACGCGCCCACACCCCGAGCCCCGCCTCCGGCGGCCCGCGAACCTGGTGAGGGCACGCCCCCGTCCCGCCCCACCCGCCCGAACCTGAGGATTCACCTCCGGTTCCGGCCGCGGAAACGAACCGTTGCCCCGACGGCACAGGCCGCCCCGGCGTGTGGCCAACCGGTGAAAAGCGGACCTGAACGGGTGTCTGGGCGCGGGAAGTTGCCGTAGGGTCGCCTGCGTCAGCGCGCTGGGGAGTTGCGCGCACGATCACCAGCGGGAGGGGATCAGACGTATGGCAGCGCTGTACGGTCGACGGCTGCGCAAGACGGCGGTGAGCGCGGCGGTGGCCGCGGCAGCGGTGGCGGCGCTCTCCGCGTCGCAGGCGCCCGGCGTCACCGACACCCCGCAGGGCCGCAAGACCACCGAGTCCAGCGCGCCCGCGGACGACTCCGCGACCGGCAACTCCCCGTACTACACGGACCTTCCGCCGCTCGACAGCCCGTACCCGCCGGGCGACGAGCAGGAGCAGCTGGTCCGGGAGGCCGAGGCCGGCATACCCGCCACCGTCCTCGACGCGTACAAGAAGGCCGAGGCGGAGCTGCGCGCGAGCAAGCCCGGCTGCCGACTGCCCTGGGAACTCCTCGCGGCGATAGGCAAGGTGGAGTCCGGGCAGGCGCGCGGCGGCCGCGTCGACGACAACGGCACCACCCTCCGGCCGATCCTCGGCCCGCAGCTCAACGGCGTCGGCTTCGCGAACATCCGCGACACGGACGGCGGTTCGTACGACGGCGACACCACGCACGACCGCGCCGTCGGCCCCATGCAGTTCATCCCGTCCACCTGGGCGACGTGGGCGCAGGACGGCAACGGCGACGGCAAGAAGGACCCCAACAACATCTACGACGCGGCCCTCGCCGCCGGCCGCTACCTCTGCGCGGGCGACCGCGACCTGTCGACCACCGCGGGCCTGCACCAGGCGATCCTCAGCTACAACCACTCGCAGCACTATCTGCGTACGGTCCTGTCGTGGCTGGAGTTCTACCGCAAGGGCACCCACGAGGTTCCCGACGGCACCGGTGTGCTGCCCGTCAACCGCAGCAACGACGACGCCAAGTCCGGTTCGGCGAAGGGCGGTTCGGGCGGCTCGACGGGCGGCTCCGGGAACGGGGGCACGGAATCCGGCTCCGGTACGAACAACGGGTCCAACACCGGTACGGGCGCGAACTCCGACGCCCCGGCGCCCGGCTCGACCGACGGCTCCACGGGCACCGACAGCCCGAACGGATCGGGCGACTCCGACGGCGGCACCGACGGCGGCGGCAGCACCGGCGGGACGGACAGCGGCGGCAGCACCGGCGGCACCGGAACCGACCCCTCCGAGCCCAGCACCGGCCCCGGCGGCGGCAGCGAGAGCCCCAGCCCCACCCCCACACCGACCGCGCCCGAGGACCGGGTCGCGAAGCTCGCGGACGCGGGGACCGGCGAGCTCACCGCCACCGCGGGCGAGACGTTCGCCGCCCGGCCCGTCGTACGGGCGCACGGCGCGAACGGCGCGGGCGTCGCCGGAGTGCAGATCCGGTACGAGATCGTCGGCGACACGGACTCCCGCTTCGCGGGCGGCGCCACCGGCGCGACGATCACCACCGACAGCACCGGCAAGGCCGTCGCGCCCGAGCTGCGGGCGGGCGAGCAGACCGGCGAGTTCACGGTCCGCGCCAAGGTCGTCGGCCGCACCCTCGCCCCCGTCGAGCACACCGCGAAGGTCACCGCCCGCCAGGCCGACTCGATGTCCCGCGTCGGCGACCAGGAGATGACCTGCGCGTCCGGCGCCGAGTACACGGTCCCCGTCGAGGTGAAGGCCACGTACAACGGCGAGGCGGCAGTCGGGGTCGAGGTCACCGCGACCATGATCAAGTCGGCGGAGGACCCGACCGTCAACGACAAGGGCCCGTACTTCAAGAACGCGGACGGCGACGTGATCCGCACGCTCAAGGGCCTCAAGACCGACGCGAACGGCGTGCTGAAGCTGCCGAGGATCTACGCGGACGGCGCGCAGGGCACGTACCTGCTGCGGATCGCCGCGGTCGGCGGCGGGACCGTCACCGTCGAGCTCAAGGTCTCCTGACCCGGCGACAGGACAAGCCCCGACTGACCCGGCAGCAGGACTGACTCCGACCGTTCCGCCCCCGCGCCCTCCCCGGGCCCGGGGGCGGTGCCCTGTCCGGCCCGCGCCGACCCGCGCCGCACAGCATCTTCGGCCCGCGCCCGGCCCATCTCCGGCCCGTGCGACGTGTTCTCATCTCACGGCCGCATTGCTACGGTGCCCCCGCCCTGACGCCGTGTCAGGTCGGCGGTTCGGCCGGCCTGGCCACCACCACGGGAGGCCGAGCATGCGCGCCCTGATCTCCGCCGCCATCGGCCTCGTCGCCGCGCTCGCGCTGGTCCTCACCATCACGGCCGTCGGCGCGCCGCCCGGCGAGACCTCGCCGAAGCCGCTGCTCACCACCGTCCCCGACCACCCGTAGGGAGGGCCGCGATGCGCCGCAAGGCCGGCCTCGTCCTGCTCGCGTTCGCCGTGTTCTTCACGGCCCTGTCCCCCCTGATGCGGTTCTACGCCTTCCCGCGTCTGGCGAAGATCCCGCCCAGCCAGTACCAGGAGATGGTCCTGGAGGTGAAGCCGGCGACGCTCATCGACTACGGCACCATGCAGCCGAAGAAGGTCGACAAGCTCACCATCGTGCAGACCCTCAAGGGCAACGTCGAGGAGTCGGAGAAGATCGAGAAGAAGGTCGGGAAGGACGTCGTCGTCTGGGACGGACTCGTCCACGTCGTGGGCCCCGACGGCAAGATGGTCTCTCAGATCCCCGAGCGCTACATCTTCGACGCCCACACCCAGGAACCCGTGCACGCCAAGGGCGAGATGGTCGACGGGCGGGCCGTGAAGCGCGAGGGCATCGAGTTCAAGTGGCCCTTCCTCACCGAGCAGAGGGACTACGAGTATTACGACGCACGGGCGAACAAAACCGCCCCCATCCACTACAAGGGCACCCGCGACTTCCGCGGCGTAGAGGTCTACTACTTCGAGCAGACCATCCCCTGGACCGAGGTCGAGGTCCCCAACACCCTTCCCGTGAAGGGCATCACGCCGGAGTCCGTCCGCAAGACCGGCACGAAATTCTGGTACACGACGGTCCGCAAGTTCTGGGTCGAACCGACCACAGGAGCGCCCGTGTACGGCGAGGAGATCCACAAGGAGGAGATGCGCGGCGGCACCCTCCTGGAGGGCAGCGGACGCGACAAGGTGACCGCCTTCGCCGGCCACGCCAAGATCCGCGAGGACTACATCGACTACACCGTCGACCTGGTCAAGTCCCAGCGCGTCCTCGTCCTCCTCCTCACCAGCTACCTCCCCTGGGGCTTCCTCGCCCTCGGCGCCGCCCTGCTGACCCTCGCCCTCGTCCTGGAGGCCCGCAGCCGCAGGCCCGGCGAACCGGAAGCGGAATCCACCCCTGAGCCCGAACCCGTCAACGCCTGAGTCCGGCGGCGCCCGAACCCGTCAACGCCTGAGCCGCGCGTTCGTGTGCCGGGTCGGCTCCGCCGTCGCCGGGTCCTCCGGCCACGGGTGCTTCGGATAACGGCCGCGCAGCTCCGCCCGTACGCCCCGGTAGCCGTCCCGCCAGAACGACGCCAGGTCCGCCGTGACCGCCGCCGGACGGCCCGCGGGGGAGAGCAGGTGGACCAGGACCGGAACCCCGGCCACCGTCGGCGTCTCGGCGAGCCCGAACATCTCCTGCAACTTGACGGCGAGCACGGGCTGTCGCGGATCCGAGTAGTCCACCCGGATCCGCGAACCGCTCGGCACCTCAAGCCGCTCGGGCGCCAGCTCGTCGAGCCGCGCCGCCTGCCCGTCCGCCCACGGCAGCAGCCGGTTCAGGCACTGCCCCGCGTGGATCCGCCCCAGATCCGCCCGCCGCCGCGCCTTCGACAGCTCCGGCTCCAGCCACTCCTGCACGCGCGCGTAGAGGGCGTTCTCCGATACGTCGGGCCAGGGCGCCCCGAGCTGCTCGTGCAGGAACGCGAGCCGCAGGCGCAACTCCCGTGCGCTGTCGGACCACTTGAGCAGCGCCGTGCCCTCCGCGCGCAGACCGGTGAGCAGCGCCTCCCGCACCAGCGCGGGATCCGCGTCCCTCAGCGGGCGCACCGCCAGCTCCACGGCGCCGAGGCGCTCCACGCTCCGCGCGACCACGTCCCCGTCCGCCCAGGCGACCTCCTCGCCCGCGGAGCGCAGCGGTGCGGCGGCCCGCAGCGCCGTCTCCTCGTCGACGACCGCGGCAAGCCGCACGCGCGCGTGCGCCGAGCTCACCGGGCGGTCCGCGACGGCCACGGCCAGCCACGGCGCCGCGTGCAGCGGCGAACCGGGACCCGTCGCCGCGGCCGTGCCCGAAGCCATCAGGAACGTGCCGTCACCACGCGCGCGTGCGACCCGTTCCGGGAACGCGAGAGACGCGACGAGCCCGCACACCCGGTCGTCCCCGAGCGCGGCCCCAGGCCCCTGCTGCGCGCCGACCGCCTTCTCCCCGACCGCCGAGGTGAGCCGTCGTACCTCCTGCCGCCAGCGCGACCCGTACGCGTCGCCACCGCGCCGCGCGGACCGCAGCGCCGCCGCCAGGTCGTCCCCGTACTCGCGCGGCGGCTCCTCGCTCAGCAGCGCCACCACCTCCGCGGCGGCCCGCGCACCCGCCTCGGCCGCCCCGTCGAGCAGCGCCCGCGCGAGACGCGGATGGAGGCCCAACCGGGCCATGCGCGCGCCCCGTTCGGTCACCCGGCCGGTGTCCGCGGACAGCGCGCCGAGCGCCGTGAGCACCTCCCGCGCCGCCGCGAGCGCCCCGGCGGGCGGGGCGTCGAGCAGCGCCAGGCCCGAGGCGTCCGGATCACCCCAGCAGGCCGCCTGCAGCGCGAACGCCGCCAGGTCGGCCACCCTGATCTCCGGCGCCGGGAAGCGCGGCAGCCGCCCCTGCTCCGCCTCCGCCCAGCACCGGTACACGGCCCCCGGCGCCTCGCGCCCCGCGCGCCCGGCACGCTGCCGCCCGGCCGCCTGCGAGGCCCGCACCGTCGTCAGCGCACTCAGGCCCCGCGCGTGATCGGTACGCGGCTCCCGCGCGAGCCCCGCGTCGACGACCACCCGCACGCCCGGCACCGTCAACGACGACTCCGCGACCGCCGTGGCCAGCACGACCCGGCGCCCCGCACCCGGCGACAGCACCGCGTCCTGCACCGCCGCCGGCGCCCGCCCGTGCACCTGCAGCACCTCGACGCCGCCGAGATCCCCCAACTGGCCCGCCACACGCGCGATCTCCCCCACGCCGGGCAGGAAACACAGCACATCGCCGTCCCGCTCGGCCAGCGCCCGCCGCACCACAGCCGCCACATGAGAGAGCAGCGCCGGGTCCACCCGCATCCCATGAGGAGGCCGCACCGGCCGCGCGGGCGGCGCCCACACCACGTCCACCGGGTACGCGACACCCTGCGCCTCGACCACCGGCGCACCGCCCAGCAGCCGCGCCCACCCCTCCGCGTCCGTCGTCGCCGACGCCGCCACCAACTCCAGCTCGGGCCGCAGCGCCGCCCGTACGTCGAGCAGGAAGGCCGCCACCGTGTCCGCGTCCAGGTGTCGCTCGTGGCACTCGTCGAGGACGACCGCGTCGACGCCGCTCAGCTCCTGGTCGCGCTGGAGGCGCTGCAACAGCACACCGGTCGTGACGACCTCCACGCGCGTGTGCCGCCCGACGACGCGCTCCCCGCGCACCGTGAACCCGACGCTGTCGCCGACCTTCTCGCCGAGCAGCCACGCCATCCGCCGCGCCGCCGCACGCGCGGCGATCCGGCGCGGCTCGGCCACCACGACCCGCCGCGCCTCGGACCCGCCGAGCAGCCCCGCCAGCTCCAGCGGCACCAGCGTCGTCTTGCCGGTGCCGGGCGGCGCGCACAGCACCGCCGCGCCCTGCCCTGCGAGGGCGGCACGCAACTCGGGCACGGCCTGCCGTACGGGCAACTGCTCCAGGACGTCGCTACGGATCACGCACCCAGTCTCCCGGACGGCTCCGTACGACAGTCCGACAGTCCCCCGGCTTCGTACGCTCCAGCAGCCGCCGTACGACCGTCAGTCCCGTTCGCAGACGAAGATCGCCGTGCCCGGGATGAGGCTGCCGCGCAGCGGGGACCAGCCGCCCCACTCCTGCGTGTTCCACTCCGGCCACTCCGGCTCGACCAGGTCCACCAGGCGGAAACCGCCCGCCACCACGTCCCGCACCCGGTCGCCGACCGTCCGGTGGTGCTCCACATAGACGGCGTTGCCCTGCTCGTCCTGCTCCACATAAGGAGTGCGGTCGAAATACGACGCCGCGACGGACAGGCCCTCCGGGCCCGGCTCGTCCGGGAAGGCCCAGCGCATCGGATGCGTCACCGAGAACACGAACCGCCCGCCCGGCCGCAGCACCCGGCGCACCTCGCGCAGCACCAGCACCGGATCGGCGACGAAGGGCAGCGCCCCGTACGCGGAGCAGGCCAGGTCGAAGGAGCCGTCGGCGAAGGGCAGCGCCCCCGCGTCCGCCTGGACGAGGGGGAGGGGAGCGGAGGAGTTCAGGTCGTCGATGCGCAGCGCGTGCTGCAGCTGGCGGTGCGAGAGGTCGAGGGCGACCGGGCGGGCGCCCTGCGCGGCCAGCCAGCGCGAGCACTGCGCGGCGCCGGCGCCGATCTCCAGGACGTCGCGCCCCTTCAGGTCCTCCGCCGGGCCGAGCAGCTCGGCCTGCACCTCGTCGAGCCCCTCGGGGCCCCAGACGAAGCGGTCGTCGCCGAGGAAGGTGCCGTGCTCGACCTGGTACTCGTCCGCGTTCCGGTCCCACCAGCCGCGGTTCGCGCGGCTGCTCTCGGCGACGCCCGAGGCGCGCCGGGTGGCTTCCGGTTCGGGCAGCTCGTGCTCTTGGATGGTCGGCTCCCTCGTCGTACTCTTCCGTCGAACGCTGTCGTCGCGGGGGTTCGCGAGGCGCGGTTGGCCTCGTGCGACAGTTCTTGTGCCGGGTATGCGGCGATCCGCCCCGGGTGCCCGCCTTCGCGCATTGACCCTGCCCGGCAGCCCCCGTATGCTACAAGTTGCGCTGGCGGCCTGCGCTCCTCAGACAGAGCAGGGTGCGCTCGCATCTGTTGTATGTCCCCTCGGTTGTCGAGGCGATTCCGTTTTTCCCGGTGGGAAGTCTTCCCGGGGAAACCGCGCCTCCTGAACTGTCTGGCTTCTGCAGGGCGAAATGGGCTCTCGGCGTAGCAGTACCTACGACTTCAATGTCCGTACCGGAGCCCTTTCCCACATGACGAGCAGCACCGAGACCACCGCCACCACCCCGCAGGTTGCGGTCAACGACATCGGTAACGAGGAAGCCTTCCTCGCCGCGATCGACGAGACGATCAAGTACTTCAACGACGGCGACATCGTCGACGGCGTCATCGTGAAGGTCGACCGGGACGAGGTCCTGCTCGACATCGGTTACAAGACCGAAGGTGTCATCCCGAGCCGCGAGCTCTCGATCAAGCACGACGTCGACCCGAACGAGGTCGTCGCCGTCGGCGACGAGATCGAGGCCCTGGTTCTCCAGAAGGAGGACAAGGAAGGCCGCCTGATCCTCTCGAAGAAGCGCGCCCAGTACGAGCGTGCCTGGGGCACCATCGAGAAGATCAAGGAAGAGGACGGCATCGTCACCGGTACCGTCATCGAGGTCGTCAAGGGTGGTCTCATCCTCGACATCGGCCTCCGCGGCTTCCTCCCGGCCTCCCTGGTCGAGATGCGCCGCGTCCGCGACCTCCAGCCCTACGTGGGCAAGGAGCTCGAGGCGAAGATCATCGAGCTGGACAAGAACCGCAACAACGTGGTCCTGTCCCGCCGTGCCTGGCTCGAGCAGACCCAGTCCGAGGTCCGCCAGACGTTCCTCACCACCCTGCAGAAGGGCCAGGTCCGCTCCGGCGTCGTCTCCTCGATCGTCAACTTCGGTGCCTTCGTGGACCTGGGCGGCGTCGACGGTCTGGTTCACGTCTCCGAGCTGTCCTGGAAGCACATCGACCACCCGTCCGAGGTTGTCGAGGTCGGCCAGGAAGTCACCGTCGAGGTCCTCGACGTGGACATGGACCGCGAGCGTGTCTCCCTGTCGCTCAAGGCGACGCAGGAAGACCCGTGGCAGCAGTTCGCCCGCACCCACCAGATCGGCCAGGTCGTGCCCGGCAAGGTCACGAAGCTGGTTCCGTTCGGTGCGTTCGTCCGCGTGGACGAGGGCATCGAGGGTCTGGTCCACATCTCCGAGCTGGCCGAGCGCCACGTGGAGATCCCGGAGCAGGTCGTCCAGGTCAACGACGAGATCTTCGTCAAGGTCATCGACATCGACCTCGAGCGTCGTCGCATCAGCCTCTCGCTGAAGCAGGCCAACGAGGCCTTCGGCGCCGACCCGTCGGCCGTCGAGTTCGACCCGACCCTGTACGGCATGGCCGCGTCCTACGACGACCAGGGCAACTACATCTACCCCGAGGGCTTCGACCCCGAGACCAACGACTGGCTCGAGGGCTACGAGGCGCAGCGCGAGGCCTGGGAGACCCAGTACGCCGAGGCGCAGCAGCGCTTCGAGCAGCACCAGGCCCAGGTCATCAAGTCCCGCGAGGCCGACGCCCAGGCGGCGGCCGAGGGTGGCGAGGCCGCTGCTGCCGCTCCGGTCAACGCCGGTGGCGGTTCGTACTCCTCGGAGTCGGACGACAACTCCGGCGCCCTGGCGTCGGACGAGGCGCTCGCCGCTCTGCGCGAGAAGCTGGCCGGCGGTCAGAGCTGAATCGCTCTGCGCTAGCAGGTAGTTGAACAAGTGGGCCCGCACCTTCTGGTGCGGGCCCACTTGCCTTTTCGCCCACTCGCCGTGGGGTGCCTTCTTTGTGCGGGTGCCGGTTTCGTCGTGGCTGGTCGCGCAGGTCCCCGCGCCCCTAGGTGATGCCCCCCTTCGTCAAGGCGTGACCTCTATGTTCGTCAGGCCCTTGCCTCCCGTGACCGTGTTGCTCGCGTAGACCGTCGTGCGGCAGGCGTCGCTCTGGTTGGTCACGTTGATCGCGAGTTGTTTGTCGCCGGAGGCGCCGGTCAGGTCGGAGGCGTTGTCGCGGAAGACCGTGCCGCAGCCCCAGCCGGGCTTCTGGGTGTGGGTCTCGTAGCCGTTGTTCGTGGTGTTCCGGCCCCGGTTGTCCGCCACCAGGACGTCGTTGCCCTTCACGTCGACCCATGAGTCGTCGTAGTTCGCGCCCGTCAGGCCCCTGCCGTCGAAGGTGTTGCCGACGATCTGGGCGCCCGTCGTGCCCTCCTTGATGTCGACGCTCTCGCCGCCCACGTCCGGGCCGATGGTGTTGCCGGTGATGCGCACCCGGTCGCTCTTGTCGTCGAGGGTGTTGGCGCTGCCCACGTACACACCCTCGCCCATGCCGCGGCCGTCGTTGCCGGTGTCGTGGATGCGGGAGTTCTTGATCACGCCGTCGCTCGACGACTTGCGGAAGTGCACGCCCTCCATGTCCAGGCCGTGCACCGTCACCGAGTCGACGACCACACCTCGGGCCGCGTCGATCATGATGCCCTTCTGGCCACCGGTGACGGTCACGCCGTGCACGGTCCAGTACGCCGCTCCGTCGAGGTGCAGGCCGTACCCGCCGCCCGCCTTCAGGACCGCGTTCCCGGAGCCGGTGAGCGTGATGCGCGCGTCGGGGCGGGCCGCCGTCGAGGCCTTGAAGTTCCCGCTGTACGTGCCGTCGGCCAGGCGGATCGTGTCGCCGGCGCGGGCGGCCGACAGGGCGGACTTCAGCTCGGCCGAGGTGGACACGTCGATGACCGCGTCCGGGGCCGGACCCGCGGCGGCGGAGGCGGCGACGGCAGGCACGGCGGCGGTCGCGGTCAGGACGGCGAGGGAGACGAGGAGAGTACGCGTACGCATGGGGGGTTCTCCTATATGAATGCGGGGCCTGTGTGTGAACGTGAGGCTGCTCCGGGAACGTAGAGGCGGGGCATGTCCCCGTCAAGGTCTGGACCAGACGAGTTGGCGTAGTACGCGCGCGTGGTGCAGGAAACGGCGTCGTGGGGCCGGGGGTTGGGAATGCTTGTGCCGCGTCACGTGTTCTGGAGTACGAACACGAGGAGGAGCGGTCACTGTGGTTGAACCCGAGGGTTTGTACAGGTGGGAGCCGAAGGGCCTGGCGGTCGTCGACATGGCGTTGGCCCAGGAGTCGGCGGGACTCGTCATGCTCTACCACTTCGACGGGTACATCGACGCCGGCGAGACCGGCGACCAGATCGTCGAGAAGCTCATCGACACGCTCCCCGGCCAGGTCGTCGCCCGCTTCGACCACGACCGGCTCATCGACTACCGCGCCCGCCGCCCCCTGCTCACCTTCGAGCGCGACCGCTGGACCGACTACGAGGTCCCGGCGCTCGAGGTCCGCATGCTGCAGGACGCCACCGGCGCGCCGTTCCTACTGCTGTCCGGGCCCGAGCCGGACGTCGAGTGGGAGCGGTTCGCGGCCGCCGTCAAGCAGATCGTCGAGCGGCTCGGCGTGCGCCTGTCCGTCAACTTCCACGGCATCCCCATGGGCGTGCCGCACACCAGGCCCGTCGGCCTCACCCCGCACGGCAACCGCAGCGAACTCGTCCCCGGCCACACCTCGCCCTTCGACGAGGCGCAGGTGCCGGGGAGCGCGGAGGCGCTTGTCGAGTACCGCCTGATGCAGGCCGGGCACGACGTCCTCGGCGTCGCCGCGCACGTCCCGCACTACATCGCCCGCTCCGCCTACCCGGACGCGGCGCTCACCGCCCTGGAAGCGGTCACCTCGGCCACCGGTCTGGTACTGCCCGCCGCCGCGCACGCGCTGCGCACCGAGGCGCACCGCACCCAGAACGAGATCGACCGCCAGATCCAGGAGGGCGACGAGGAACTGGTCTCCATGGTCCAGGGACTTGAGCACCAGTACGACGCGGCGGCCGGAGCGGAGACGCGCGGGAACATGCTCGCCGAACCGGTCGAGATCCCGTCCGCCGACGAGATCGGCCGGGAATTCGCACGGTTCCTCGCGGAGCGCGAAGGCGACCTCTGAGCCCCGCGTGAAGATCCCGAGGGGGCGGGCAGCGGAGAGTGAAGCGAGGCCCTAAGCTGCCGGGCATGCTGAAAGTGGGTTTGACCGGCGGAATCGGCGCGGGCAAGAGCGAGGTCTCCCGCCTGCTCGCCTCGTACGGGGCGGTCCTGATCGACGCCGACCGGATCGCGCGCGAAGTCGTGGAACCGGGAACTCCGGGGCTGCGGGCGGTGGTTGAGGCCTTCGGGCCCGAGATCCTCGCCGCCGACGGCAGCCTCGACCGGCCGCGCCTCGGCTCCGTCGTCTTCGCCGACCCGGAGCGGCTCGCCGTGCTCAACGGCATCGTGCACCCGCTGGTCGGCGCCCGCTCGGCCGAACTGGAGGCCGCGGCCGGCGCGGACTCCGTCGTCGTGCACGACGTACCGCTGCTCACCGAGAACGGCCTTGCCCCGCTGTACGACCTGGTGATCGTCGTCGACGCGTCCCCCGAGACCCAGCTCGACCGGCTCGTACGGCTGCGCGGCATGTCCGAGGAGGACGCCCGCGCGCGGATGGCCGCCCAGGCCACCCGCGAGAAGCGCCTGGAGATCGCCGACATCGTGATCGACAACGACGGGCCCCTGGAAGCGCTCGAACCGCAGGTACGCAGCGTCTGGGAGGACCTCGCGCGGCGCGCAGCCGCGGGCGACGCCTGAGGGCCCGCCGATGCTCGTACTCGCGGTGCTGACCGCGCTCGGCGGTCTCGTCGCGCTCCTCGCCGGCGGCTACGGGCTGCGCAGGACCCGGCGCATGGAGGCGTCGGCGCAGGCGGCGGACGCGCTGGTCAAGCCGCCGCAGCCGGGCTCGGACCGGCCGCTGGTGCAGTTCGGGACGGCGGACGGCAGGGTCGTGGAGATCGCCTCCCCGGTCCGCCGCACCCGGCGCCGACCGCTGCGGCCGGGCAGCGAACTCCGCATCGCGTACGACGCGGACGACCCGCGCGAGATCGTGCTCCTCGACCGGCGGCGCGTACGCGTCGACCAGGCGTTCATGGTCGCCGGTGCCGCGCTGGTGGTGCTCGGTGTGGTGCTGGTGGTGCGAGCCCTGTAGGGGGCGCCCGTGGCGATACGGGGGTGCGGGTTCGGTGGAATAGCGCTGGTGCAGGGCGCGTTGAAACCGAGCAGTGAGGGAAGGACTCAGTCGTGCCCGAAAGCATCGGTCGTAGCAGCAGCGGATCCGGCGACACCGGCGGTGGTCGCGGCGGTGCCGGGCGTAACCCCGAGACGCATGTCATCGACTTCCGCGCGGCCGAGCAGCTCCTCGCCGCGCGCGATCCGCGGGGTGCCGTGAAGCTGCTCGACGAGGTCATCGCCGCGCACCCGGAGAACACCGCCGCCCGGCTCCTTCGCGCCCGCGCCTTCTTCGCGTCGGCCCAACTCCGCGCCGCCGAGCTGGAGTTCTCCATCGTCCTGGAGCGCGAGCCGGACAACGCCTTCGCCCACTTCGCCCTGGCCCGCACCTACGAACGCGCCAACCGGCCCGGCCAGGCCCGCCGCCACTTCCGCCTCGCCGCGGCCCTCGACCCGCAGCCGGAGTACCTGGCGGCGGCCCGCTTCGACGGCTAGCCGCGCGGGCGGTCGCGCCCCGGCCGGTTGTCGCCGTGGTCCGGTTCGTACGGGGGAACGTCCCGGCCCGGCTGGAAGTGCGGGCCCTGGCGGATGTGGCGCAGGACCAGGACCAGGTCGACCGTGACGATCAGCCACAGCACCCCGCAGGCCGCGGCCCAGCCGGGGCGGCCCGCCACGGCGAAGGCCGCGGTGCCCGCCGTCGTCCAGATCAGGCCCCACACGCCGAGCCAGAAGCGCATGCGGAGGGGACTGCGCGCAGTCATCGGTTCACTGCCCGTGCGCATCGAAGGCACCTCCCGCCGGGCGGATCTCCACGCCCCGCCCAGGCGTTTCTTCCTGCTTCTTCCAGGATCCTCCTGCGGAATCCCCGACGGAAATCGGGCTCAGGCCGATCCGTAACCAGCTTGTGTTGACGCGCCCCTGACACAGTGTCGAATTCGTGGCACGCTGCCCCCTGCACTCCCACCTCCCGAACGAAGGAGTACGCAGCGTGAGACGACGCAGCCTTCGAATACCCCACAGGGCCATGAGCGCGGTCGCAGCGGCCGGCGCCCTGGTGGCCGGACTGCTCCTGCAGACCGGATCTGCCTCCGCCTCGACCGCCCCCTCGGCGGAGGACTTCTGGACGGCCGAGCGGATGCGCTCCGCCGAGCCGCTCGACCTGCTGCCGGTGAACCCCGGCGACCTGACCAAGGTCAAGGAGGGCGTGGAGAAGCTCGTGCCGGGGACCGGTCTGCCCGGCGCCGAGGCCTTCCCCGAGCAGGGCGGGCCCTGGACCGGCGGCGGCAAGGTCACCAGCACCACGGGCCGGGTCTTCTTCACGTACCAGGGCCGCCAGGCCTCCTGCTCCGGCAACGCCGTGACCAGCGCGAACAAGTCGACCGTCCTGACCGCAGGGCACTGCGTGAAGATGGACGGCGCCTGGCACACCAACTGGGTGTTCGTCCCCGGCTACAAGGACGGCCAGGCGCCGCACGGCAAGTGGACGGCCGCCAAGACCATGTCCACGCCGCAGTGGACCGCGAGCGAGGACATCAACTACGACGTCGGCGCGGCGGTCGTGAACCCGCTCGACGGCAAGCGGCTCACGGACGTCGTCGGCGCCCAGGGCGTGGCCTTCAACAGCGGCTACAACAAGAAGATGTACGCCTTCGGCTACCCGGCCGCCGACCCGTACGACGGGTCCAAGCTCATCCACTGCAGCGGGAACTCCTTCCAGGACTTCCTGCTCTCCGACGACCACGGTCTGTCCTGCGACATGACCGGCGGCTCCAGCGGCGGCCCCTGGTTCCAGGACTTCAACGAGTCCACCGGAACCGGCCTCCAGACCTCGGTGAACTCCTTCGGCTACAACTTCCTGCCGGGGTACATGTTCGGCCCCTACTTCGGGGACGACGCCAAGAACCTGTACGAGAAGGCGCAGGCGAGCTGAGCTCGGAACTCCTTCCTCGCGAACGGCCCCGCGCCCTCCCGGTGCGGGGCCGTTCCGCGTTCCGTCTTCGTCCTCGCGGGTGAGCACGGGGCCGTGCCACGATCGGGTGACGCTCGCGGATGCGGGGAACTCCCGTACGAGCGCCGCCCGTTGGACCGGCATGAGCGAAGTGATCCGAGAGGGATACTCGGGCACGGGGCCGGGGGCGATCACACCCGACGGCTGCGCGGTCGAGTTGTACGCACGCCTGAAGGCGGGGGTCGAACCGGACATCGTGGCGGGCGCGGTTCCGCAGGGCGGGAGCCTGCTCGAACTGGGCTGCGGGGCCGGGCGGTTGACGCGCCCGCTGACCGGCAGAGGCTTCACGGTGACCGCCGTCGACGAGTCGGCGGAGATGCTGGCGCACGTCGAGGGCCTGCCCGGCGTGGCCCGGACGGTGCGCAGTCCGATCGAGGCGCTCGACGGGGGAGGGCTCGGCGAGCGGTTCGACGTCGTGCTGCTCGCCTCGTTCCTGGTGCACGCCGCCGACCCCGCCGTACGGAACGGCATCCTGGGCGCGTGCCGGAGCCATGTGAAGGACGACGGCTGCGTGCTGATCCAGCGCGAGGGCGCCGACTACCACACGGCCCTGCCGAGAGAGCGCGTCGACCCCGCCGGGTACACGGTCCGGATCGTGTCGTCGACGCCGGTCGGGGACGGGGTCAACTCCGTGGAAGCGCAGTACATATGGCCGGACGTCACCTGGACGCAGACGTTCCGGGCGCGGGTCCTGAGCGTGGCCGAGTTCGAGGAGCACCTCGCGCGGGCCGGGCTCGCCGTGGAGCGGTACCTGACGGAGGACGGGACGTGGGTGCTGGCGCGGCCGGTGCGGTGAGGGGGAGGAGGGCCGCCGCCCCTGCGGCCGTGCGGTGAGGGGCGGGGAGCCCTGTGGCCTTGGGGCGAGCGGTGCTCGTCGTGTGCGGTCGCTGCTCGTGAAGGTCGTGCGCCGGGTGCTCGGTAGGGTGTAGCCGGGGCGGGCCGGTTGTGGTAGCCAAGCATCGTCCAGGCGTTGTTGACGGGACGTCAACGCGTAGACCCATCAAGCAGCTTGGCGCTGCGACGACCCTTTGGAGACCCCAGTTGGAGCCCCCTGCCGTGGCCGAGAACTCCGCGGGCGACGGAGTCGGCCGGCGCAAGCTGCTCGCGTACCTGGTCGCCGCCCCCACCCTGACGGTCGCCGTCCGCGTCGGGGCCGACGCCTGGGCGCCCGAGCAGGCCGCCGCGGCCGGCCCGGAGGCGCCCGCCACCGCGCCCGCCGCGCTGCCGGACGTGCTGCCCGACCTGGGCGACGTGCTGATCCTCGCCGCCGCCCCCACCTCGCACCTGCTCACCCTGGAGCTCCAGGAGGACGGCAGCGCCCGCTTCGGGCTGCCCCGAGCGGAGGTGGGGCAGGGCCTGACGACGGCCGTGGCGATGCTGATAGCCGACGAGTTGGACCTGCCGCTCGACCGGATCGACGTCCGACTCGACGACGCGCGGCCCGAGTTGCTCTTCAACCAGCTCACCGGCAGCTCCAACTCGATCCGCGCCCTGCACCGCCCCGTGCGCACCGCGGCCGCCGCCGCCCGCGCCCGCCTGATCGCGACCGCCGCCCGCCAGTGGGACGTCGACGCCGCCGACCTCACCGCTCGCGACGGCGCCGTGCACGCCCCCGACGGCCGCAGCCTCGGCTACGGCGCGCTCGCCAAGGGCGCGGCCGCCCCGCGTACCGCCGAGGCGCCCGACGTCACGCTCAAGGACGCCGCCGACCAGAGCGTCGTCGGCCGGCCCACCGGGCGGATCGACGCCCGCGCGATCGTCACCGGGCAGAAGGAGTTCGCGCTCGACCTGGACGTGCCGGGCGCCAAGCCCGCGATGGTGCGCAGGCCGCCCACCGTCAACGGCACCGTGGCCGAGGTCCACAACGCCGCCGACGTACGCGCCCTGCCCGGCGTGCTCGACGTCGTGGAGATCCCCACCGGCGTGGCCGTCGTCGCCGAGACCTTCGGGCAGGCCCTCGCCGGCAAGGAGGCGCTGCGCGTCGACTGGGGCCCCGGCACCGTGGACGAGCTGTCCCACGAGGACATCAAGGCCAAGCTCCGCAAGGCCGCCCCTGGCTTCCTGCCGCCGCTGCTGGTGCAGCACATCGACGCCGAGTACGACTTCGCGCCGGTCAGCCACGCGCCGCTGGAGACCAACAGCGCGGTCGCGGACGTGCGGGCCGACCGGGCCACGGTGTGGACGGCCGCGCAGTCCCCGATCGCCGCGCGCTCCGCCGTCGCCGAGGCGATCGGGCTGCCCGCGTCCCGCGTGGACTTCCATGTGGTGCAGGCCGGCGGCTCGTTCGGGCGGCGGCTCTTCTACGACGCGGCCGTCGAGGCGGCCCAGGTGTCCAAGGCGTGCGGGAAGCCCGTGCGTCTGATGTGGTCGCGGATCGACGACATGCGGCACGGGCGGATGCGGCCGCCCACGCACCACAAGCTGCGCGTCACCCACACCCGGGACAAGCCGCTGTCCCTGCAGCACCGCACGGCGTCCGTCGAGACCGACACGGGCCACGGCATCGGCGACGCGCTCACCGCGGGACTCACCGAACTCCCCGCCGGGAACGAGACGTTCGCGCAGACCATGTTCCGCCTGTCGATGCGCTCGCCGTACGACCTGGGGGCCACCGCGCAGACGTTGACGGAGGTCCCGCTGAAGCTGCACACCGGGTCGTGGCGCAGCGTGTACTCGGGCACCGCGCGGGCCGCCGAGGAGATGTTCCTCGACGAGGTGGCCGAGAAGCTGGGCGTGGACCCGGTGGAATTCCGGCGTACGCGGCTCAAGACCGAGGCGCAGCGCAAGGTGCTCGACACGGCCACCGCGGACTGGGGCCGGGAGCTGCCGGAGGGCGTCGCGCAGGGCGTCGGCTTCCACGAGGAGTACAAGTCGCGGGTGGCCTGCCTCGTCGAGCTGGACGCCCGCGCCCCGAAGGCGCCGCGCGTGACGCGTGCCGTGATCGCGGTCGACGTGGGCCGGGCGGTCAACCCGCGCGGCGTCGAGGCGCAGATGCTGGGCGGGCTCACCGACGGCATCTCGACGGCCCTGCGCGCCGGGCTGCACTTCGACAAGGGCCTTCCGCTGGAGGGCAGTTACTCGCAGTTCCACTACGCGCGGCAGAAGGACTCCCCGCCGGACGTCACCGTCCACGTCGTCGAGTCCGACGCCGAGCCCGGCGGTGTGGGCGAGCTCGGCGTGCCCGCGGCGACCGCGGCGATCGGCAACGCCTACGCGCGGGCGACCGGCACGCGGGTGCGCAGCTTCCCCATCCACTTCGACGTCGACTTCGAGCCGTTCCCGCGCTGAGCGGCGGCATCCTGCGTTTCTGCTGAGGAGTTCTCTCTTGCCCGCACAAACCTTCACCGTGAACGGCGAGCAGGTCACCGTCGACGCCCCCGACGACCTGCCGCTGCTGTGGGTGCTGCGCGATCTGCTCGGCATCCGCGGACCCAAGTACGGCTGCGGCATCGACGTCTGCAAGGCCTGCACGAGCCATCTCGACGGCGAGGCGGTCAACCCGTGCGCCGTGCCGGTCTCCGAGGCGGCCGGCCGTGAGGTCACCACGATCGAGGGGCTCGCCGACGGGGACCAGCTGCATCCCGTGCAGGAGGCGTGGATGGAGCAGGACGTCGCGCAGTGCGGCTACTGCCAGCCGGGCCAGATCATGGCGGCCGTCGCCCTCCTGAAGCGGACCAAGAACCCGACGGACGAGGAGATCGACGCGATCGAGAACGTCTGCCGGTGCGGTACGTACTTCCGGATCCGGGAGGCGATCAAGTCGGCGGCGGCGCGGATGAGTTGAGGTCGTTTGCGGCGCGTGCGGGGTGTCCGGGGTTCGGTACCGGGGCTGCGCCCCAGGCCCCCGCTCTCATCGGCCTGCGGCTCGTCCTCGAACTCCCCCAACCTTCGGCCGGGAGGTGCCCCCGGACGGGCTGGATCTACAACCGCGAGTTGAGTGCCCGCAAGCGCTCCATCTCCCTGCGGTCCCGCTTGGTCGGACGGCCCGTGCCCCGGTCGCGGACGCCCGCGGGGGCGACGGCCTCGCGGGGCGGGGGCGGCGGGCTGTTGTCCACGTAGCACTCCACGGCGACCGGGGCGCCGACGCGCTTGCGGATGACCCGCTTCACGACGACCACCCGGTCCCGGCCCGCGTACCGCAACCGCACCTCGTCGCCCGCCTTCACCGCGTGGGCGGGCTTGACGCGGTCGCCGTTGACCCGGACGTGCCCGGCCCGGCAGGCGGTGGCGGCGGCCGAGCGGGTCTTGATCAGGCGCACCGACCAGATCCAGCTGTCGACCCGCACCGTGCCGCCGTCCTGCGACGGCACCCCCTCACGCGGGGCGGAACGGTCCTTCTGGCCGGGCTGATCGGACTGCGAGCTCATGCCCGCACTGTAGCTCCGCGGCCCGCCTCGGCGCCGCCGAGATTCCCGGATCGCGATCGGGCTCGGGGCGTGCGGTCTCCGGCGGCGGCTCCCGAGTGCTCACTGCCCGTGCCCGCCCCTGGGCCGTCCCGCCCCTTCCCATGTGATTTCCCGGCAGCCCGTACGTACCGTGGTGGCATGTCGGACGTGCAGGGATTCGGCGGGCCCGTGGTCCTGGTGACCGGGGGGAATCGTGGGATCGGTCGTGAGGTGTGCCGGCAGTTGGCCGGGCTCGGGCATGTCGTGCTGCTCACCGCGCGGTCCCTGGCGGACGCCGAGGCCGCCGCGGCGGAGATCGGGCAGGGCGTCGTGCCCGCGCAGCTCGACGTGACCTCCGAGCACGACCGGCTGCGGATCGTCCGCCAGGTCGAGGAGCGCTTCGGCCGCCTGGACGTGCTGGTCAACAACGCGGCCATCGCGTACGACACCTGGCAGTACGCCGTCGACGCCGATCTGGACGTGGTGCGGGAGGCCGCCGAGACCAACCTGTACGGGCCGTGGCGGCTCACGCAGGTGCTGCTGCCGCTGCTGCGGGCGAGCCCGCACGGGCGCGTGGTGAACGTGTCGAGCGGCGCGGCCTCGCTGGCCGACATGGGCGCGGGCACCCCCGCGTACGCGACGACGAAGGTCGCCCTCAACGCCCTGACGCGGATGCTCGCCGCCGAGCTGCGGGCCGACGGCATCCTGGTCAACTCGGTGTGCCCCGGCTGGGTGGAGACGGACATGGGTGGACCGGGCGGGCGGCCCGTCGCGGACGGCGCGGCCGGCGTCGTCTGGGCCGCGACCCTGCCCGGCGGCGGCCCGACCGGCGGGTTCTTCCGCGATGGGGTGCGGGTGGAGTGGTGAGCGACCCCCACGCGAGCGGCGCCCACGCCGACCGCCCCCACGGCTCCGCCGGCCCCCACGGCTCCGCCGGCCCGCCGTACCCCGACCTGGGGGCCCTCGACCGGGACCTCACGCACTGCCGCCGCTGCCCCCGGCTCGTCGCCTGGCGGGAGGAGGTCGCCCGGACGAAACGCGCCGCGTTCGCCGACGAGACGTACTGGGGCCGGCCCGTGCCCGGCTTCGGGCCCGCGGACGCGGCGCTCCTGATCGTCGGCCTCGCCCCCGCCGCGCACGGCGCCAACCGCACCGGCCGGATGTTCACCGGCGACCGCTCCGGCGACGTGCTCTACCAGGCCCTGTACGACATCGGCCTCGCCTCCCGGCCCACCGCCACCGCCGCCGACGACGGGCTCGCCCTGGACGGTGTGCGGATCACCTCGCCCGTGCACTGCGCACCGCCCGCCAACAAGCCGACGCCGCAGGAGCGGGACGACTGCCGGCCCTGGCTGGTCGGCGAGCTGGGGCTGCTCGCGCCCACGCTGCGCGCGGCGGTCGTGCTCGGCGCGTTCGGCTGGCAGTCGGCGCTGCCCGCGTTCGCCGCCGCGGGCTGGGAGGTGCCGCGACCGCGGCCGGCCTTCGGGCACGGCGCCCGTACGACGCTGCGCGGAGCGCACGGGCCGCTCGACGTGTACGGCTGCTTCCACGTCAGCCAGCGCAACACCTTCACCGGACGGCTCACGCCCGCGATGCTCCGCGAGATCCTCCGGAACGCGGCGACGACGGCCGGACTGCCCGTACACCCCGAGCAACCCCAAGAACGCCCCCAAACTGCGCAAAAGGGACGTCGAGCCTAGGTTGGGCGGGGTGAGCGACACCGTTGACACCCCCCGCGCCGTAGCCACCGCCACCACCGGTCCCGGCGCCGCCGCGTACCGGAATCTGATCGCGGCCACCGTCGGCTTCACCCTCACCTTCTGGGCCTGGAACCTGATCTCGCCGCTCGGCGGCGCGTACAAGGACCACCTCGGGCTCAGCTCGTTCCAGCAGTCGCTGCTCGTCGCCGTCCCCGTGATCGTCGGCTCGCTCGGCCGGGTCCCGGTCGGCGCGCTCACCGACCGCTACGGGGCCCGGCTGATGTTCCCGCTGGTCACGGCGTTCACGATCGTGCCGGTGCTGCTGCTGATCCCCGCCCGCGACTCGTACGCCGCGATGCTGGGCGTCGGCTTTCTGCTGGGGCTCGGCGGCACGACCTTCGCGATCGGGGTGCCGCTGGTCAACTCCTGGTTCCCGCCCGCCAGAAGAGGCTTCGCGATCGGCGTCTTCGGCATGGGCATGGGCGGCGTCGCGCTCTCCGGCTACTTCACGCCGCGGATCGCGAAGCACGGGGAGAACCTGCCGTTCCTTGTCGTGGCCGCGGCCCTCGCCGTGTTCGCGGTGCTCGGCGCGCTGCTGATCACCGACCGCCCCGACCGGCCCGTCCCCACCGCCCCGCTCTCCACCCGCCTCGGCTCGGCCGGGCGGCTGCGGGTGACGTGGGAGCTGTCGGCGCTGTACGCGATCGGCTTCGGCGGCGTCGTCGCCTTCGGCGTGTACCTGCCGACGTACCTGAAGACCTGGTACGAGCTGTCGCCCACCGACGCGGGCACCAGGGCGGCCGGGTTCGCCCTGGTCACCGTCGTGTTCCGGCCGATCGGTGGCTGGCTGTCGGACCGCGTCCACCCGGCGGTGGTGACGGCGGGCGCGCTCGTCCTCGTGGCGCTGCTCGCGATCGCGCAGGCCTTCGACCCGTCGCTCGTGCCGATGGGCACGATCTGTCTGCTCGGCATGGCCGCCGGGCTCGGCGCGGCGAGCGGCAGCGTGTTCGCGATGGTCGCGCAGGTCACGCCGCAGCCGCAGGTCGGCTCGGTCACCGGCATCGTCGGCGCGGTCGGCGGCCTCGGCGGGTTCGTGCCGCCGCTGGTGATGGGCGCGATCTACAGCGCCAAGGACTCGTACTCGATCGGCTTCATGCTGCTGTCCGACCTGGCGCTCGCCGGATGCGTGTACGCGTACGGGCGGATGCGGGGCGTACGGCCGGAGTGAGCCCCGGGCTCGGTCAGCCGCGCTCAGTCCGGGACGACCGCCGTGGCCGTGATCTCGACGAGCTGACCCGTGTAGCCCAGCGTGGGGACGCCGATCAGGGTGGAGGAGTGCGGGCCCGAGGCGCCGGTGGCGAGGCCGGACTTCTCCACCACCTCCCAGACGGCGGAGAGCGGACCCGGCTCGTCCGCGACCACGTACACATCCGTGTACGCCACCAGGGAGAGGTCGCTGCCGACCGCCTTGAGCTGCTCCTCCAGGTTGGCGAGCACCTGCCGGGCCTGCGCGACATGGTCCCCGGGGCCGACCAGCTCGCCGTCCGCGTCCAGCGGCACCGAGCCCGCGAGGAACGCGAGCCGGGTGCCGGCCTCGACGACGGAGGCATGCGTGTACCGGGGCGGGGTGAAGAGCGAGGGGACGACGTTGCGCCTGATCACGGTGGTGCCTCCTGGAGCCGTGTCGACATGCCGGCGGGGACCGCCCACCGGATCATGTACGGGAGGGACCGCCCCTCGCACCCGAATTTCGCGGGAATGCCGTGTACCGCAGGGGAGTTGCGCCGAACATGAAGGCAATCGCACTTGACAGCTACGGATCCCCCGACGACCTCCGCGTGGCCGACCTCGCGGAACCCAAGGTGGCGCCCGGCGAGGTCCTGATCCGGGTCCGCGCCGCCGGGGTCAACCCGGTGGACTGGAAGCTCGCGGCGGGCGGCCTCGACCCGATCATGGAGACGCGCTTCCCGATGATCCCCGGCTGGGACGTCGCGGGCGTCGTGGAGCGCACCGGTCTCGACGCGACGGAGTTCGCCGTCGGCGACGAGGTGTACGGGTACGTCCGCAAGGACTGGGCGCAGAACGGCGCGTACGCGGAGCTGGTCTCGGCCAGTGTCCGGATGCTCGCGAAGAAGCCCGCCGCGCTCGACTGGGAGCAGGCCGCGGGCGTCCCCCTCGCCGGGCTCACCGCCCTGCAGGCGCTGCAGCGGGTCGAGGTGCGCGCCGGCGACACGGTCCTGATCCACGCGGCGGCCGGCGGTGTCGGATCGCTCGGCGTGCAGATCGCGGCCGCGGCGGGCGCCCGCGTGATCGGCACGGCCAGCGAGCGGAACCACGACTTCCTGCGGGAGCTGGGCGCGGAGCCGGTGACGTACGGGGACGGGCTGGTGGAGCGCGTACGGAAGGTGGCGCCCGAGGGCGTGGACGCGGTGCTCGACTTCGTGGGCGGCGGCGTGGCCGCGGCGTCCGTTCCGCTGCTGCGCATCCCGCCGACCGGCGGCCCCGGCTCCGCGCGCCTCGCGTCCATCGCCGACGGCGACGTCCTCGCCGCCGGGGGCCACATGGTGTGGGTGCGCCCGGACGCGGAGGGCCTCGCCTCGCTCGCGGAGCTGGCCGACGCCGGGAAGCTGAAGGTGCACGTCGACCAGGCGCTGCCCCTGGAGGACGCCGCGCAGGCATGGCGCCTCAGCCAGGAGGGGCGGACCCGGGGGAAGATCGTCCTCGCGGTGCCGTAGCCGCGCCTGCCGGTCGCCCTACCCGGCACACCGCGCCCACCCTCGCCGTCCTGCGCGGCACACCGCCCACCCTCGCCGTCCCGCGCGGTGCGGCGTCCCGTCGTCCACTGCGGCCCTACGCGCCCAGATGCGCCAGCGCTCCCGGCGCCGTCGGGTACTCCCGCTCGTCCGGCAACAGCGCCCGTGCGGCGTCCAGTCGGCCCGACCGCACCAGCGCGTGGATCTCCCGGGCCGTGGGCGTGACATCGGTGATGGAGACCGTCCACTCGTCCGCGTACCGCCTGGACGCCTCGCCCGCGAGGCCGAGTTGGAGCGAGCGGTGGGGCAGGGGCGCGAGGTGGACGTCGCGCTCGGGGTCCCACTGCACGCGCGCCGGCGCGGTCCGGAGCTGTTCGCGCCATGCCTGGCGGTCGGCGTGCAGGCCCCGCTCGTAGTGGGAGAGGCACGCGTTCCGCAGGGCCCATTCGAAGCCGCTGCGGCTGATCTCGACGGCGAGCACGGTCTCCTGGCCGTCCTTCGTGGCCCAGCCGCAGCGGTACATCATCCACAGGAAGGACGGCTTGATCCAGGTCATCCGGTCCCGCTTCCACGCGGTGGGGAAGCGGCCGTCGCGGGCGGCGGGCAGGCCGAGCGCGGGGGAGTAGGCCTGGTAGACGGTGACGGTGTCGGCGGTGTGCAGCGCGCGGATGCGGCGGGAAGGGGCGGAGGCGATCGTCGTCGTCGCCTTCTGGTCATGTTGACTCATGTGGCCAGGATGCAGCCCGAGACCGGTTCCGCGCCACGGAATATTCCGAGCGGACCGCCGTCGTACGTCGGTACGTTGGAGCCACCATGGATCACACCCCCACCACGCAGACCGGCAGCCCCGACGACGACGCCTTCCTCGACCGGCTCGCGGACCGCCTGGCCGCGCTGCCCGCCGTCGAAGCCGTCACGCTCGGCGGATCCCGCGCCCAGGGCACGCACACGACGGAGAGCGACTGGGACCTCGCCGTGTACTACCGGGGCGCCTTCGAACCGGAACAACTCCGGCGCGCGGCACGCGAGTTCGGCTGGGAGGGCGAGGCCTCCGAACTGGGCGGCTGGGGCGGCGGCGTGTTCAACGGCGGCGCCTGGCTCACCGTGGAGGGCCGCCGCGTCGACGTGCACTACCGCGACCTGGACGTAGTCGAGCACGAGTTGGCCGAGGCCGAGCAGGGTCGGTTCCACTGGGAGCCGCTGATGTTCCACCTGGCCGGCATCCCCTCGTACCTGGTCGTCGCCGAGCTGGGCGTCAACCGGGTGCTGCGCGGGCAACTCCCCAGCCCCGCCTACCCGGAGGCGCTCAAGGCGGCCGCCCCGGCGGTGTGGCGGGACCAGGCGCGGCTCACCCTCATGTACGCGAAGGGCAACCACGCCCCGCACGGCCGGCTCACCGAGGTCGCGGGCGCGCTCGCCGTCGCCACGGCTCAGTCCGCGCACGCGGTGCTCGCGGCGCGCGGCGAGTGGGTCACCAACGAGAAGACGCTGCTCGCCCGGGCCGGTCTGCGTGACACCGACGCCCTCGTCACCGGCCTCACTCCCGAACCGCAGTCCCTGGTACGGGCGGTGGAGCGGGCGGAGGAGCTGCTGCTGCGGTCGTGAGCCCCGCGCCCGGGCGGGTGGTCCCGCGCCCGGGCCGGTGCCCCGAGGCCGGGCCGGTGCCCCCGAGGCCGGGCCGGTGCCCCCGAGGCCGGGCCGGTGCCCCCGAGGCCGGCAGGTGGGTGGCGGCCGGCGTCGCCACCCACCTCGATCACCGCCGAGTACGGGCTACTTGCCCGCGCCCGGCTTCGGCAGCCCGCAGCCCTCGGCACTCAGGTCGATCTTGCTGCCCACGCCCACGCAGGGCACCATCTGGTACGTCTGCTGGCCGTAGTTGATGCCCTTGCGGACGGTGATCTCGCCGTTCTCGTCCACCTCGCACGGGTTGTTGACCGTGCACTCCTCGCCGCTCTCGTTGCCCGTGTTGTTCACGGCGACCACCTTGCCGGTGGCGTCGTCCAGGACCGGGGAGCCGGAGGTGCCGCCGATCGTCTTGCAGGCGTCGGTGTAGCGGACCGAGTCCTTCCAGGTCCAGTCGCCCTCCTTGAGGGTCGGCACGAACCCGTCGATGTCGCAGCTGTACGTCTTCTTCCAGTACCCGGAGACGACCGTGATCGCGGTGCCCGCCGAGGGGTGCTCCGCGTTCAGCTCCAGCGCCTTGATGCCGTACTTGCTCTCGATCTGCTCGTACGTCTCGGTGAGTTCGTACAGCGAGACGTCCGTGTCGGTCATCGTGCCGTACGCGAGCTTGCTCGCCTTCAGCGTGCCGACCTCGCTGCCCGAGGCGTTCAGCAGGTCGAAGGTGCGGCTCGACGGCTGGTCCACGAGGACCTCGCCCGGACCCGGCATGCCGCCCTCCAGGCAGTGCCCGTTGGACATCACCAGGGCGGGGTCGCCGGGCTCGGCGTCGGGTGTGCGGACGACCGAGCCGGAACAGTTGCTCAGCGCCACCGTGCCCGCGAAGTCGACGGCGCGCGGCTTCTTCGCCTTGCCGAACGCCTCGCCGAGGGCCGTGCCGAGCGCCTTGCCGGGCGCGGCCTTCGCGCTGCTCGTGGCCGCCTTGCCGGGCGTGCCAGAGTGGTTGTCCTGCGCCACCGCCGGGGCGGCGCCCACGCCGGCGACCAGGAGCGCGGCCGTCGCGAACGCGCCGACGAGAGGTTTCTTCATGTGGGGGTCCCCTCTGTCTCCGAGGACCTTGGTGCCCTCGGCATTGTCATGCGCATTCTTATGGGGTGAACGCTCTGCGGACAACAGTGCGCGTCTGTCGGACAGTTGGTTGACTGCCGTCGCCCGACGGGTGAGAGTCACGCGGTGGAGATCGACGAACTGACGGACAGTGAGCGACGCGTCCGGGAGGCCTTCCCGAGCGGGCACACGGTCGACCTGAGCGGCGCCCCGCAGGAGCAACGGGCCGTACGCGCCGAGGTGTTGACCGACCTCCTGCTCGGCGACCGCCGCCGCGACGGCGCCGTGGCCGCACTGCGGGTCACCGGCGCCCGCATCACCGGCGCGCTGCGCCTGCGGTACGCGCTCGTGGAGTGCGCGATCACGCTGCAGGCCTGCGAGTTCGAGGAGCCGCCCGACCTCTACGGGGCGCAGCTGCGGCAGATCAACCTCACCGACAGCACCTTCCCCGCCCTGCATGCCGCCACCGTCCGCGTCGACGGCGTCCTCCGCCTCACCGGCTGCCGCACACCCGGGCCCGTACGGCTCGGCGGGGCCGCCGTCTCGGGCGCCTTCTTCGTCGACCGGGCCGAACTCGGCCTACCCGGCGTGGCGTCGGACGAGCCCGTGCTGCAGCTCAACCAGGCGACCGTCGGGCACGACCTGCACGGGCCGGGGCTCGTCGCGCACGGCGAGGTACGGCTGCAGGGCGCCACCGTCAGCGGCGCGGTGAAGCTCAGCGACGCCTTCCTCGACAACCCCGGCGGCGACGCCCTGTCCGCCAAGACCCTCACCGTCGGCTCCGACGTCCACGGCATGCGGCTGCGCGCCCTCGGCCGGGTCAACCTGCGCGGACTCCACGTACCCGGCCAACTCAACCTCGCCTACGCTCAGTTCGCCAACCCGGGCGGCACCGCCCTGCGCGTCAGCAGCTCCGTCATCGGCGAGCTGTGGCTGCGCGAAGCGCCCCGTATCGACGGCGAGGTGACCCTGCGCCGCTCCCAGATAGAGATCCTCAACTTCCCGCCGGAGACCTACCCCGACACCGTCCGCCTCGACGGACTCGTCTACACCGCCCTCGACCCGCACGAGCCCGCCGAACGCCGGCTCGACCTCCTGGAGCGCGAGAAGGACGGCTACGTCCCGCACGAGTACGAGCAACTCACCACCGCCTACCGCCGGTTGGGCGACGAGTCGGCCGCCCGTACCGTCCAGCTCGCCAAGCAGCGCAGGCACCGCGCGACCCTGCCCGCGTACGCACGCGCCTGGGGGCATCTGCAGGACGTGACCGTCGGCTACGGCTTCCGGCCGGTGCGCGCCGCCGGCTGGCTCGCCTCGCTGCTGCTCGTCGGGACCGTCGCGTTCGCCCTGGACCGGCCGCCCGCCCTCAAACCCGAGGAGTCACCGCCCTTCAACCCGCTCGCGTACACCCTCGACCTGCTGCTGCCCATCGTCGACCTCGGCCAGGAGAAGGCGTACGCGCCGGACGGCGGGGCGCAGTGGCTCGCGTACGGGCTGATCGTCACCGGCTGGGTGCTCGCCACGACGATCGCGGCCGGTGTGACCCGGACGATCAGCCGCCAGTGAGCGCGGCGGCGCCGGGCGGCGGCGATCGGGGGAAGGCGAGCGGCGCGGGCCCGCCGTACGAGGGATGATCCGGACATGAGCCGTGATGCCCCTGACGCCGCCGGAGCCCTGCGCACCCGGAGCGCGACCGGCCGCTGGGTGCTGCTGACCACCGTCCTCGGCTCCGCCATGGCGCTGCTCGACTCGACGGTCGTGAACGTCGCCCTGCCCCGGATCGGCCGCGACCTCGACGCCGATCTGGCCGCACTGCAGTGGACCGTCAACGCGTACATGCTGACCCTCGCCGGGCTCATCCTGCTCGGCGGTGCGCTCGGCGACCGGTTCGGGCGGCGGAAGGTCTTCGTCCTGGGCGTGGTGTGGTTCGCGGCGGCCTCGCTGCTGTGCGGGCTCGCGCCCAACGCCGGAGTCCTGATCGCCGCCCGCGCCCTGCAGGGCATCGGCGGCGCGCTGCTCACGCCCGGCTCGCTCGCCCTCATCCAGGCCTCGTTCCACCCGGACGACCGGGCCAGGGCGGTCGGCCTGTGGTCCGGACTCGGCGGCGTCGGCGCGGCGGTCGGGCCGTTCCTCGGCGGCTGGCTGGTGGACGGGCCCGGCTGGCGCTGGGTGTTCCTGCTCAACGTCCCGCTCGCCGCGCTCTGCGTCCCCGTCGCCCTGCGGCACGTACCGGAGTCGTCCGGCGGGGCCGAGGCGCGCGAGCACTCCTTCGACGTGCTCGGCGCGGCCCTCGGCGCCCTCGCGCTCGGCCTGCTCACCTACGCCCTGATCGCCGCACCGGACGGCGCCGCGTCCCCGGCCGTGCTCGGCTCGGTGCTCGCCGGGCTCGTCCTGGCCTGGCTGTTCGTCCGCATGGAGCGGCGCCGCCCCGAGCCGATGCTGCCGCCGTCGCTGTTCCGCATCCGCCTGTTCACGGCCGTCAACATCGTCACCCTCTGCGTGTACGGGGCGTTCGGCGGCTTCTTCTTCCTGGCCGCGCTGCAGCTCCAGGTCGTCGCGGGCTACTCGGCTCTCGGCGCCGGCACCGCGCTGCTCCCCACGACGGTCCTGATGCTGCTGCTCTCCGCCCGCTCCGGCGACCTCGCCCAGCGGACCGGGCCGCGCCTGCCGCTCACCGTCGGCCCGCTGCTGTGCGCCGCGGGCATGCTCCTGATGCTGCGCGTCGACGCCGGGCACTCCTCGTACGTCACCGAGGTGCTGCCCGCCGTGGCGGTGCTCGGGCTCGGCATGGTCACCCTCGTCGCCCCGCTCACGTCGACGGTCCTCGCCTCGGTCGACACCGCGCACGCCGGTCTGGCCAGCGGGGTCAACAACGCGGCCGCCCGCGCCGCCGGCCTGGTCACCGTGGCGGCGCTGCCGCTGCTCGTCGGCATGGGGCCGGAGGCGTACCGCTCGGTCGCGGAGTTCGGGAGCGCGTTCCGGCGCGCGATGCCGCTGTGCGCCGGGCTGTTGGTCCTGGGCGCCCTCGTCGCGTGGTGGACGGTGCGGGCGCCCGAGGCGGAGCGCGCCGGGCGCTGCCACCCGGAGTGCCGTACGAACTGCTCGGTCGCGGCCCCGCCCCTGGAACCGCAGGAGGCGGCGGAGCCCGAGGGGCGTGAGGCGGGCGGTTCCGAGGGCACCGCGGGTTCGCGCGATCCCGACTGACCTCTCGGATTGGACCGACCTTCCGGCCGGTCTCTCGGATTCCGGCCGACCTCTTGACCGTGGCCCGTCAGCCGCTATGGTCTAGGCGCAAGGTCTAGACCAGGACTGAGCGTGAACTCCCGTCGCGGGCCGCCGAGTCGGCGCCCTGGCGGCCCGCCGGGCTGCGCACCTTCACGCTCCTTCACCTCCCCCCACCGAGCGGAGCCGTCGTACGCCCCACGCGCGCGGCGCCTCCAAGCTGTGAAGGAGTAGCCATGCAGAGGAACCGGAAGCTGGCCTTCGCCCTCGGCGCGGGCATCGCGCCGCTCATCGCCCTCACCCTGTCGACCGGCACGGCGAGCGCGCACGGGTACGTCAACTCGCCGCCCAGCAGGCAGGCCCAGTGCGCCGCGGGCACCGTCCCGTGCGGCGCGATCAAGTACGAGCCGCAGAGCGTGGAGGGCCCCAAGGGCCTGAAGAGCTGCAGCGGCGGCAACGAGGCCTTCGCCGAGCTGGACGACGACAGCAAGGGCTGGGCGGTCACCCCGGTCGGCAGCTCCCAGGACTTCACCTGGAAGCTGACGGCCCGGCACGCCACCAGCACCTGGGAGTACTACGTCGGCGGCAACAAGATCGCCGAGTTCGACGACGGCGGGGCCCAGCCCGGCGAGACCGTCACGCACAACGTGAACTTCGGCGGCGCGAGCGGCAAGCAGAAGGTGCTCGCGGTGTGGAACATCGCCGACACGGCGAACGCGTTCTACGCCTGCATCGACGTCAACATCGGCGGCTGACCGGCCGGTTCACGTCGCACGGTGTGCGCGGCCCGTGGGCAGCCGATCGCCCGCGGGCCGCGTCCGTACGCTCGCCCGTGCACGCGTCCGGGTGCTCAGCCCTGCGGACGTACGACCCGGAGCCGGGGCGGCGTCGCCCGCGCGTCGGCCTCGGTGGTCCGAGGCGCCGTCGCAGCGGAATCCCGTCGTTCCGTCGCCTCGCGGCCGCCCGGGGTCGCGCTGCGCGGGTGCAGGATCAACGTCAGCCGGGTCAGGCCGCGTTCGCGCAGCGTGGCCGGGGTGTCCGTGACGACGCGGCAGGTCGTCGCGCCCCACGCCGGGTCCGGGTGGCGCAGCGGACGCACCGCGCCGTCGTGGTCCAGGGCCGCCGGGCCGACGCTGTGCATCCAGCGCGGCAGGCCCTGCTGGTAGGCGGCGTTCATCAGCGGGTCGCGGGCGATGTCCTCGCGGATGCCGCGCAACGTGGCGTCCTGCCCGTACGCGTCGAGCGCCGCCGACAGCTGGGCTAGCAGCGGCAGGCACCAGCGCGTCTCGTGCTCGCGCAGCACCGTGCCCGCGTCCGGGTGGAACAGGACGAACCGCAGGACGTTCTCGCCCGGCATCGCCCCGGGCGCCTCCCGTACGCCCGCGAAGAGCTCCTCGTACGCGGAGTTCGCGGCGAGCACGTTCCAGGCGCGGTCGAAGAGGACCGACGGGCTGGGGGTGGCGGCGATCAGTGCGGTGTAGTCGCGCAGATAGGCGCGCAGCTCCAACTCACGCTCGGCGGAGGCGGGTTGGGCGTGCCCCGGGCCGTGCGGCCAGGGCTTCAGGGAGCCGGTGGGTCCGGACGCCGGGTCATTCGTCATCGAGATCATTCGTCATCGAGACGCTGTCCCTCCCGTGGAGTCAGACGTTCCGCACGCGGGCCCGCACGGTGGTCGTCCGCCGCGGGCCCTGGCCGGTCGGCGGTGCTCCCCGCCCTGCGCGACCGGCCGTTACGTACTTTGTTGAAGGCGATACTCCTTCTCCCGGAGACCGCGTGTCAATGATCGTGGCATTTCCTGCCGCAGGCCGATTGCTTTGCGCCACAGCTGTGGCAAGCCCTTTCCGTCCCGAGGCGGACCGACTAGCCTCCGGGCAGCCCCGGTTGTTGCCCGAAGCCGGTACGGCACCGGGCCGAGGCCGCCCGACTCCTCCCCGACCAGGGGGAGTTCCCCGAGGTCAGCGCCGTACGCGCGGCACTGCGGGCACAACGCGGCCGTACGGGACGACAGTTGACCGAATCGAAGCTCTCGACGTAGGAGATCCACCGGTGACTGATGACTGCATCTCGGTTCCCGGGCCGGCAGCCGCCGGGCCGCTCGCCGTGGTGGTCGCCCGCGTCGCCGAACTCGCCGACCGGGTCGGCGTGCCCCGCGGCGAGGTGTTCCGGCCGCAGCGGCTGTCCGCGGAGTCCGGGGTGCCCGTCGCCGTCGTCGAGGAACTGCTCGCCGGCCGCACCGCGGGCGAGGCCGACCTGCAGGCCCGCTTCCTGCAGCGCTTCGCCCTGCTGCGCAAGACCCGGCTCAAGCCCGACGGGCGGCGGTACACCCAGCAGGAGATCGCCGACGGCGCGGGCATGTCGCGCCAGCAGGCCGGCGCCCTCATCAACGGCGACCGCCGCCCCACCATGGAGCACTGCGCCGCCATCCAGCGCTTCTTCAAGGTGCACGCCGGGTTCCTGACCGCCGAGGACGCGGACGCCCTGACGGGTGCGCTGCGCCGCGTCGAGGAGGAGCTGCGGCAGCGGCAGGCGCTCCGGCTCCCCGAGGAACGCCCGCCGGTCGACGCGGACGGATCCGTTCCGGGCACCGGTCCCGGGCCCGGCCCCGGCTCCGGCTCCGAGGTCGCGGCGGGCGCCGCGCGGAGCCGCGCCGCCGACGGCCCGGACGACCCGCTGCAGCGCCTGCTGCAGGACCACGGCGTGCGCGGCATCGCCTGGCGCGCCGCCCAACTCCCCACCGACAAGCACCGGGACACCGTCACGGAATGGCTGGACATGCTCCTAGAGAACGTGCGGCGATCGGAGTCCTGATGGCCGCAGCCAGGGGTACGAGCAGGACCCTGCACACGCATGCGGGCAGGGTCGGTACGAGCGCCGCCCGGGTCCCCACCACGAGCGCGGCGAGTGAGGCACGGAGAGAACCGTGGGCATAGCCAAGGACATGCGCAAGCTCTGCGCCGACCTGCTCGCCGGCGTCGAGTCGGCCGCACCCGCCCGCCCCCAGGAGCTGCACGAGGCGCTGTGCGCGGCGATGAGCAGACGCCGCGGCCGTCCCTTACGCCTGCGCACCGCGTCCTTCCCGCCCGGCACCGCCAGCGGGCTCTGGCTCGACATGACCGACCAGGACCTGATCGTGATCGAGGAGCGCACCGCCCCCGACCACCAACTCGTCATCCTCGGCCACGAGTTGTGGCACATGGAGGCCGGGCACACGGGCCAGCACGTGGAGGGCGCGGGCGTCGCCGCACGCCTACTCGCCGACGAGGCGGACCTCCAGGACACGGTCCTCAAGGTCGCGGCCCGCACACGCTTCGACCACGACGACGAGGCCGACGCGGAGAGCTTCGGCCTGCTCCTCGCCAGCAGATGCCGCACCTGGCTCACCGAGACCGACCAGTCCGACCAGCCGAACCGCGATCGCCTCATCGGCCGCATCGAAGCCTCCCTGGGGCACCGCCGAGGGCGGGGGTAGACGGGCTTTGCCTGGGGCCGGCTCGGCTCGTTCGGCGGGGAGGCAGGCTTCGCCAGGAGCGGCTCGGCTCGGTTCGGCCACGGCTCGGTTCGGCCACGGCTCGGCCCGGCCTCGGCTCGGCTCGGCCTCGGCTCGGCCACAGCTCGGCCCGGCCTCGGCTCGGCTCGGCCTCGGCTCGGCCACGGCCCGGTTCGGCCACGGCTCGGCCCGGCCACGGCTCGATTCGGGGGCGCGGTGGGCCTCGTCTTGAGCGGCCCGGCTCGGCCTGGCTCGGCGGCGTGTCCCGCATGGGCTCGGCGTCCCGGCTCGTCCTGCCTCGGCGTTCCCACCCGCCCGGCTGTTCCGGGCTGACCGGCTGACCGGCTGACCTGCTGACGGGCTGACCGTCTGGCTGCGGCGGCTCCGCTCGCTCCGTCTCGGTGGCCCGGCCCGCCTGCTCCGAGGCTCGTCCCGCCTGGCTCGCTTGTCCCTCAGCCTCAACTCCTCCTGCCTCGGCAGACCCTTGCCGGACGCCAGGCCTCGGTGCGCCAGCCCGTCCTGCCTCTCAGCGCCAACTCGCCCCGCCCTGACGGGCCAACCGGCGGCCCGGCTGAGTCGGCCCGGCTGCGGTGGCCCAGCCGTCCAGCCGCCCCGCTGCCGCCCAGCCGTTCGACCGCCGCGCCCCCAACTTCCCCCGCCCGTACCCCCCTTCAGCCCCGTCGAGTCCCCAGTACCCTGCGGGCCGCCGTATGTGCGCCTGCTGCCACCGCTCCCGCTATGGCGAGGCTGATGGCCGCGTCGCGGGGGCGGGTCGGGCGGAGGGTGCCCGCGCGGCGGAGGCGGCCGCGGGCCCAGAGGGTGAACGGGACGACGAGCAGGGGAGACGTGGCCGAGCCCGGGGTGTAGCCGCGTACCGCCGCTGCCTGGGCGAGGTGGACCAGGCCGTGCAGGCCGAAGCCGTTCAGGACCGACTGGTAGTACGCCGAGCGCCCGCCCGTGCGCCTGCCCTCTGCCGCGGCCGACGCCACCACCAGGCCGACGCCCGCCATCGCGAGCCCGAACTCCCGGCGCTGCATGCCCGCCATGCTCCGCCACAGCCGCTCCGGCACCTGCGGAAAGCGCCGCCGCAGCTCCGGCACCCGCGTACGGGTCCAGCGCGGCACCGTCGCCAGCTCCTCAAGGTCGTGCAGCAGCCAGGCCGCGAACAGGCCGAGCGTGACGGCCGCGTCGACCCCGGTGGGCGCACCGGCGGTCGCACCGGCGGGCGCTTCGGCGGCCAACTCCCGGGTGTGCGGGCTCAGTTCAGGGGGTGCGTCCATGCCCGCAGTCTGACAGCGGGACTGTCACGACCGGATAAGGCCAGGGCAGCTCAGCGGCGCGCCGTCGGCGAGGTCGGCGCCGTACGCCCCGTACGCATCCACAGCGGAACCGTGCCCGTCACCCGGCACATCGCGAGGTACAGCGGGATCGGCGGCGTGTAGGGCGCCGTGCCCTCGGGGCGGTGCACCAGGCGGGGTGCCTTCGGCCCGGCCGGGACCCGCGCCCCCGTCGCGTACCGCAGCGGAGCCGGCCAGTCCAGGGAGACCGACGAGCCCGACGGCACGATCCACCACCAGCGGGCGCCGTCCGCGTACACGCAGCCGATCCGCGGCAGCCGGGCCCGCACCTGGCGGCCGTACTCCTCGGGCATGCCCACCGCGTCGCAGCCGAGCGGCGTCGTCATGCCCTCCGGCAGCTCCAGGGGGACGTCCTGGGGGAGGCGCGCCAGCGAGGCGAGCGTCGTCAGGGCCATCACGCGCATGCCGCCACCCCGGTCTCCGTGCGGGCCACTCCCGTGCCGTGACAAGTTCGCGTCACGCGGCCGCCGCCCGGACGGAACGCGGCAGCTCGGCCCAGACCATCAGGCCGAGCCCTTCCTCCTGCGCGCCCCACGCGTGGCTCACCGCCGAGACGAGGAGCAGGCCGCGGCCGTGGTCCTCGTCCCCGGAGCGCGCCGGGTGCGGATGCGGGCCGGTGCCGTCCTGGCCCGGGCCCTCGTCGCGGACCACTATCCGGACGTGGCCCGCTACGGGGTCGTCGGTGAGGTCGCAGACGATCTGCCGGCTCACCGTGTGCACCAAGGCGTTGGTGACCAGCTCGGACACGACCAGCGCCGCCGTGTCGCAGGTGTCGTCGCACAGGGCGAAGCCGGAGAGATGTTTGCGCGTGAGGCGCCGGGCGCGCGCCACCGAATCAGGGCGTGCGGCCAGCTCGAAACGGCAGCGGCGGTCGCCGAACGGCGCCCCGGCAGGGGACTGCACAGTCTGGGTCTTACCGAGTGCCACGGCCGGTTCCTAACGGGGCGGACGAGTTCACGCATGCCACTATCTCCCCGCCGCGAACACTTGGCAAGCGTCACTCTGAAAAGTGCAGAGTGCAGTGTTCCTCCCGCGGCGCCCATGGCACACTGCTCCAGCGGCTTCCGTACGGCGCCGCGCGGGCGGCGGTTTTTCCGTCGGCCGACAGCGTTCGACGACGACGGACCCAGGCGAAACGGAGGCAAGCAGTGAGCGAACCGCGGTCCGCTCCCACCGTGGGTCAGGTCGTTCTCGGCAAACGTCTCCAGGAACTCCGTGAGGAAGCCGGGCTCAAGCGCGAGGAGGCCGCGCGCGTGCTGCGCGTCGCCCCCGCCACGGTCCGCCGCATGGAGACCGCCGAGGTCACGCTGAAGATCCCGTACCTCCAGTCGCTCCTGAAGGCGTACGGCGTCGAGGACGAGGAGGCCGACTCCTTCGTCACGCTCGCCGAGGAGGCGAACCAGCCGGGCTGGTGGCAGCGCTATCACGACATCCTGCCCAGCTGGTTCAGCATGTACGTCAGCCTGGAGGGCGCCGCCAGCCTGATCAGGTCGTACGAGCCGCACTTCGTGCCCGGTCTGCTGCAGACCGAGGAGTACGCGCGCGCGGTGATGCGCTCCGGGGCCGTCGGCCGCACCGACGAGGCCGAGCTGGAGCGGCACGTCGCGCTGCGCATGCAGCGTCAGGAACTGCTCACCCGGGACGACGCCCCGAGGCTGTGGGTCGTCATGGACGAGACCGTGCTGCGCAGGACGGTCGGCGGTCCCGAGGTGATGCGGGCGCAGATCGACCGCCTCCTCGAGGCCGTGAAGCTGCCCAACGTCACCCTGCAGGTCGCCGAGTTCGCCCAGGGTCACCACCCGGGCACCTACGGCCCGTTCGTGCTCTTCCGGTTCGCCGTGCCCGAGCTGCAGGACATGGTCTACGCCGAGTACCTCACCGGCGCGGTCTACCTGGACCGGCGTGCCGAGGTCGTGACGTACCTCGAGGTCATGGACCGGATGGCGGCGCAGTCGGCGACGGCACACCGCACGAAGGAGATCCTCCGGGATCTGCGCAAGGAGCTCTGAATGGAACGCACCACCGTCGAGGACCCGGCCGCCGAGGAGGGCCGCGCCCACGGCGAAGGCCGGGTCTACAACGGCATGCCCGCGCGGGACCTCGGCACCGAGGGCTGGCACAAGCCCTGGAGCGGCGGCAACGGCGGCAACTGCGTCGAGGCCATGAAGCTCGCCGACGGGCGGGTCGCGGTGCGCCAGTCCGCCGACCCGGACGGGCCGGCGCTCATCTACACGACCAGCGAGATACACGCCTTCATCCAGGGCGCGAAGTCCGGCCAGGCCGACTTCCTGCTGTCCTGAGCGGTACCCCTCTTATAGGTGCACGTTTTGTGGGTGCACGCCTTAGGGGTGCACGCCTTATAGGTGCCCGTCTTGCAGGTGCCGTCGTGCAGGTGCTGGTTTTGCGACCGGTCCCCTAGGTGCCGGTTCTGCGAGCAGCGGTGAGCGGTTTTACGACCCGTTCGGGGGAAGCGCCGCGCACAGAGCGTCCACCGCCGCCGGGTAGGCGTGCTCCGGCGGCGTCGCATAGCCCACGACCAGGCCCTCACGCAGCGGGCCGCGCGCCTCCGGGTGCCGGAAGTCCGCCAGACCGTCCAGGGCGAGCCCCTGCCAGCGGGCCGCCTTCAGCGTGGACGGCTCCGTGCCGGGCGGCAGCCGCAGCACCGCGTGCAGGCCCGCCGCCACCCCGGTGACCGGAATGTGCGGGGCGCGCTCCGTCAGGGCCCGCACCAGCCGGTCGCGCCGGCGCCGGTACCGCAACCGCATCCGCCGCACATGCCGGTCGTACGAGCCGCACTCCAGGAAGTCCGCCAGGGCCAGCTGGTCGGTGACGCCCGTCCAGGCCTCGCGCTCGCCCTTGACCCGCAGCACGTCGTCCACCAGGTGGTCCGGCAGCACCATCCAGCCGAGGCGCAGCGCGGGGGAGAGGCTCTTGCTGACCGAGCCGAGGTAGACCACCCGCTCCGGGTCGAGGCCCTGCACCGCGCCGACCGGGCGGCGGTCGTAGCGGAACTCGCCGTCGTAGTCGTCCTCCAGGACCAGGCCGCCCCGCGCGCGTGCCCAGTCGACGGCCGCCGCGCGCCGCTCCGCGTGCAGCGGGCCGCCGGTCGGGAACTGGTGGGCGGGGGAGAGCAGGACGGCCCGCTCGGACCCCAACTCGCCGGTGCGCGCGCCCTGTTCGTCCAACGGCAGCGGAACCGTGCGGACCGCCGCGGCGCCGAGCAGGGCGCGGTGGAAGGCGAGCCCGTACTCCTCCACGGCCAGCGGGCCCCGCAGGACCCCGGCGCCGCTGCCGCCCGCGCCGCCGAACAGCAGCCGCAGCGCGTGCGCGAAACCGGCGCAGATCACGATCCGCTCCGGTGAGGTGCGCACACCACGCGCGCGTGCCAGGTACTCCGCGAGCGCCGTGCGCAGCTCGATCCGGCCCTGCGGTGCGGCGGGCCCGAACGCCTCGTGCGGCGCCGCGTTCACCGCCCGCCGCACCGACGCCACCCAGGCCGTACGCGGGAACGAGGCCGGGTCGGGCTGCCCCTGCCGCAGATCGAAACGGGGCCCACGCGCGCGTGCAGCCGGTTTTCGCGCGGACGCCTCCCGCGCGGGCGACCTCTTCGGTACGCGGACGGGGCTCGCGGGGACGGTCCGCTCGGCGACCCGGGTGCCCGAACCCTGGCGGGCGACGAGCCAGCCCTCGGCGACCAGCTCCGCGTACGCCTCGGCGACGGTGTTGCGGGCGATGCCGAGGTCGGCGGCGAGCGCGCGGTAGGGCGGCAGGAGCGTGCCGGGGGCGAGGCGGCCCGACCGTACGGCCGAGCGCAGCGCGTGCAGCAGGGCGGCGCGGCGGCTGCCGGTGGAGGGGAGGTCCAGGTGCAGGTCGGTGCCGGTGCCGCCGTCGGCGCCCGCGCGCGTGCCGGTGCCTTCGTCGGTTCCCGCGCGTGTGCCGGTGCCGCCGTCGGATCCGTCCGTGCCGGGCCCGGAATTGACCTCGGAAACTGCCATGGAATTGCACCCTACACAGGGTCTTTCCGGACCGTAGGTTCATGGGCATGAGCAACGAGACGACGTACGAGCCCACGAACCGGACGACGGACCACGCCGCTGCGAAGCCGGTCCGGGTGAACTTCGCGCAGGCCGCTCCCCGTGCCTTCAAGGCGCTGATCGGCTTCGACGCCGCCGCCCGCGCGGGCCTCGACCCGGCGCTGGTCGAGCTGGTCCAGATCAGGTCGTCGCAGCTGAACGGCTGCGCCTACTGCCTGCACATGCACACCAGCGACGCCCGCAAGGCCGGCGAGAGCGAGGAGCGGCTGCACATGGTGGGCGTGTGGCGCGAGGCCCGGCACTTCTTCACCGAGCGGGAGCAGGCCGCGCTCGCCCTCGCCGAGTCCGTGACCCTGGTCGCGGCCGGCGGCGTGCCGGACGAGGTGTACGCGGAGGCCGCCGCGCGGTTCTCCGCGGAGGAGCTGGCCCAGCTGATCGCCCTGATGACCGCCATCAACACCTGGAACCGGATCGCCCTCGCCACGGCCAAGGTCGCAGGCACGGACGAGCGGGCCTGAACCCACCCGCCCAGGGCCTGAACCCACCCGCCCAGGGCCTGAACTCCCCGGAACGCGGAGGGAGTTGCCGGTCCCCTTTCACGCCCGCATCGGTCCGGCGTCCGCCGTGATCGGTGCGGGCAGGTCCGTGTCCCCCGTGAGGAACCGGTCGACCGCGGCGGCCGCCGCCCGGCCCTCCGCGATGGCCCAGACGATCAGGGACTGGCCGCGCGCCGCGTCGCCCGCCGCGTACACCCCCGGCACCCCGGTCGCGAACCCGGCGTCGCGGCGCAGCGTCCCGCGTTCGTCGAGGTCGATCCCCAACTGGGCGATCAGGCCGTCCTCCTGGGAGGGCCCGGAGAAGCCGAGGGCGAGCAGCACCAGGTCGGCCGGCAGCACCCGCTCCGTACCCGGCACCGGACGCCGACCTTCCGGCGTGACCTGCACCAGGTGGACCTCCCGCACCCGCCCCGCCGCGTCCCCGGTGAGCCGCAGCGTCGACGCGGCGAACAGGCGGGCGTCCGCGTCCGCCTCCGGGGCGGTGCCGAGCGCGGCCGCCTCCTCGTGCGCGGGCGACAGCCGGTACACCTTCGGGTACGTGGGCCACGGCTCGGCGTCCTCGTCGCGCTCGGCGGCCGGCAGCGGATAGATGTCCAGCTGCGAGACCGAGGCGGCGCCCTGCCGGACCGCGGTGCCGAGGCAGTCGGCGCCGGTGTCGCCGCCGCCGACGATCACGACGTGCCGCCCGGCCGCCGACAGCTCGTCGTCCGGGTCCGGGCCCGGGTCGGGGCCCGAGGCCGAGGCCGAGTCGTGGTCGTGGCAGGCGCGGTTGGCGTACGGCAGGTACTCCATCGCCTGGTGCACGCCCTTCAACTCACGCCCCGGTACGGGCAGTTCGCGCCAGGCCGTGGCGCCCGTCGCGAGCACAAGCGCGTCGTACCGGCCGCGCAGCTCGTCCGCCGAGACGTCCAGGCCGACGGTCAGCGAGGTGCGGAACCGGGTGCCCTCGGCCTCCATCTGCGCCAGGCGGTGGTCCAGATGGTGCTTCTCCATCTTGAAGTCCGGAATGCCGTACCGCATCAACCCGCCCGCCAGGTCGTCCCGTTCGTACACCACGACCGTGTGCCCCACCCGCGTCAGCTGCTGCGCCGCCGCGAGGCCCGCCGGGCCCGAGCCGACGACGGCGACCGTGCGGCCGGAGAGCCGGTGCGGCGGCCTGGGCGGCGCGTAGCCGCGCTCCCGGGCGACGTCGGCGATCGCCACCTCGACATTCTTGATGGTCACCGCGGGCTGGTTGATGGCGAGGACACAGCCGGACTCGCAGGGCGCCGGGCACAACCTGCCGGTGAACTCGGGGAAGTTGTTGGTGGCGTGCATCCGGTCGCTCGCCGCCCGCCAGTCGCCGAGCGCCACCAGGTCGTTCCACTCCGGGATCAGATTCCCCAGCGGGCACGCCTCGTGGCAGAACGGAACCCCGCAGTCCATGCACCGGTCGGCCTGCGCGCGGACGATCGGCAGCAACGCCCCCGGCACGTACACCTCGTGCCAGTCCCGTACGCGCTCCTCGACGGGCCTGCGCGGCCAGTCCTCGCGCGCGGTGGTGAGGAACCCCTTGGGATCGCCCATGGCCGTCTCCTCCGCGGGCCGGCGCTCGCCGCCTCACCGGCCCTCTCGCCACGATACGTCCGGCTTCGTCCGCTGTCCCTTCCGCACGGTCGGGGCCGGCCCCGCCGCCTGCCACGGCACCGGGCGCCGCCCCTTCGGGCCCGCCGTCTACGCTGACCGCGGACCGCCGACGATCACCGAGGGAGAGTGGGATGGCCAAGCTGCGCTGCGCCGTGCTCGACGACTACCAGGGCGTGGCCCTGTCCATCGCCGACTGGTCACCGCTCGCCGACACCGTGGACGTCCATGTCGTACGCCGGTACCTGGGCGACGAGGACGCCGTGGCCGCCGAGATCGCGGACTGCGAGATCGTCGTCATCATGCGTGAGCGCACCCCGTTCCCCGCCTCGCTCCTCGCCCGCCTCCCCAAGCTGCGGCTCCTCGTCACCTCCGGGATGCGGAACGCCTCCGTCGACCTGGCGGCGGCCGCCCGGCACGGCGTGACCGTCTGCGGGACGCCCAGCAACTCCGAGCCGCCCGCCGAGCTCACCTGGGCCCTGATCCTCGGACTCGCCCGGCACGTCCTGCCGGAGGGCGGCGCGCTGCGGGACGGCGGGCCCTGGCAGTCCACGCTCGGCGCCGACCTGCACGGGCGCCGACTCGGCGTCGTCGGCCTCGGCAAGATCGGCACGCAGGTCGCCCGGGTCGGCCGCGCCTTCGGGATGGACGTGACCGCCTGGAGCCAGAACCTGACCGCGGAGCGCGCCGCCGCGGCGGACGTCGAGCTCGCCGACTCTCTCGAACACCTGCTGTCCCGCAGCGACTTCGTCTCCCTGCACGTCCAGCTCAGCGACCGTACGCGCGGGCTCGTCGGCGAGCCGCAGCTGCGGTCGATGCGGCCCGGCGCGTACCTCGTGAACACCTCGCGGGCCGCCCTCGTCGACCAGGACGCGCTCGTCCGCGCCCTGCGCGAGGGCTGGATCGCGGGCGCAGGCGCGGACGTCTTCGACCAGGAGCCGCTGCCCGCCGACCACCCGCTGCGCACCGCCCCGAACTTCCTCGGCCTCCCGCACCTCGGGTATGTCACGCGCCGCAACTACGAGGGGTACTTCCAGGGCGCGGTCGAGGACATCGCGGCGTTCCTGGCGGGGGAGCCGATCCGGGTCCTCGGCTGAGCGGAACGGTTGAGGGGCGTTGCCTGACGCTTGCGGCCGGGCGCCTGCCGCTTGCTGCTTGCCGCCGGGTGCTCGCCGCCTGATGCCGGACGCCTGCCTGACAGTTGACGCCTGACACCTGACAGCTGACGCCTGACGCCTGCCGCCTGCCGCCTGACGTCTGACACCTGCCGCCTGTGGGAGGTGGGCGGCCTGTCACGCGTCGTCCGTTCTCTCCCGCCAGCCGTCCAGGACACCGTCCACCACCGCCCGTACCCGGCGCCGTGCCTCGGCGCGCCGCACTCCGGCCATCAGGAGCGCGTCGTACTGCGAGTCGTCGTGCCGGACCGCCGCCCGGACCGCCGCCGTGACCGCGACCGGGTCGAGGGCCCGGCCCGCGGCGCTGCGGCCCACGCGGCCGCTGCCGCGTCGGGACGCGTGCGCCGCGATGCGCTGCGCGCGCTCCTCCGGGCAGCGGGGGAACAGTGCGCGGATCTCCGCCGCGAACGCCGCCGTGAACCGCACGTCCTCCGCCGCCCGCCGCGCCGCGTCCCGCTCCCGGCGCCGGGCCCGGGCGTCGGCGTCGGCGAGGCAGCGCCGTTCGGCCAGGGCGAGCGCGGCCTCCTCGACGAGGACGCCCTGCCGCTCCCACCGCCGCGCCCTGCGGTTTCTGCGGACCACGACCACCGACAGCGAACTCGCCTCCCGGGCCCGCCGGGTGAGCGCCGTGTTCCCGCGCGGCAGGAACACCAGATGGCCGAGGTCGGCACAGTCCAGGCAGTGCGGGGTGCCGTCCGCGAGGACCAGGAGCGGGAGCGGGCCCGCGGCGCACTCCGCGCAGTGCCGGTGCCGCCGCCCGAGCGGCTGGATCGCCACAAGTCCCGTGACGGGTACGTCGGTTGACGGCCCGACCCGGGCCGATGAGCGCGGCATGAGCGGTACTTACCCGGTCGGCGCCTCGGGTACGTCGCGCACCCCTCGCCTCCCGTCCCCGCCCCGTGCCCGTGCCGAGGTCAGGCGGCGAGGCCCAGGACGAGCGCCGCGCATCCGGCCAGCGCACCGGCCGCCCGTATGTGGTTCCAGGCCGTCCACTCGCGTACGTACGACCGCCACGGCTCGACGCTCTCCGCGGCCTCCGGGTCGAGCTTCGCCAGGGCCTCGTTGCGCGGGATGTTCGCCGCCACGGTCACCCCGAACGAGCCGAACAGATACAGCGCGCAGCCGAGCAGCAGCGGCGCCGTCCCCGGGTTGGGCCACAGCACGAACGTGACCACCGCGACCACCGCGCACAGCCCCGCCGTGCCCATGAACACGGCCAGGAACAGCGGGTTGACGATCAGCACGTTCAGCTTCTGCATCGCGGCGATGCCCTGCGCGGGCGGCAGCGCGGCGAGCGTGCGCATCACGGAGGTGGAGAACGCGAAGAAGACGCCCGCGACGAGCCCGCAGCCGAGCGCGGCCGCCAGCGTCAGCGCGAAATACGGTCCGGCGATCAAGATGACTCCCCCTTGAACTCCCCCTTGAGTCCACCCGCTTGATCCTCCCTCGCGAGGGAGCGCGCGGCAACCGGATTCCGCGGTGCGCGGCGCCCGCCACCTGCCACCCGCCACCCGCCACGCGGCACATGGTGCCTTGAGCCGGCCGGGCATCATGGCCCCGTGCGACTCGAACCGATCACCTGGGACCGCCTGACCGACGCCCTCGCCGACCGCGTCGCCGCCCTCGACCCCGCCGACGGCGGCGCCTGGCCGCGGATCGGCCTCGACGGCGCCCCGCCCGCCGGCACCGGCGACCTCGCCCGCCGCCTCGCCGACGCCCTGCGCGTACGTGGACGGTCCGCGCAGGTCGTGGCCACGGAGGACTTCCTGCGCCCGGCGTCCCTGCGCTTCGAGTACGGGCACCGGGACCCCGAGTCGTACTACGACGGCTGGTTCGACACCGGCGCCCTCTGGCGCGAGGTCCTCGGTCCGCTCGACCCCGGCGGCACCGGCCGGATCCTGCCCGACCTGTGGGACCCGGCCGCCGACCGCGCCACCCGCAGCCCGTACGTCCAACTCCCGCCCGGCGGCGTCCTGTTGCTGCACGGCCCGCTGCTCCTCGGCAAGTGGTTCCCCTTCGACCTGACCGTCCACCTGGCGCTCGCTCCCGGCGCACTGGACCGCCGTACGCCCCCGGACGAGCGCTGGCGCCTGCCCGCCTTCGCCCGGTACGCGGACGAGGTCGGCCCGGAGACCGCGGCAGACGTGCTCGTACGCGCCGACGACCCGCGACGCCCGGCTTGGGCGCGGCCCGCGTGGGCCGCCGGGGGTGCGTGAGGCTGCCTGGGCCGGGGGTGCGTGCGGCCGTGCCTGCGTGAGCCGGTGCCTGCGTGCGGCCGTGCCTGCGTGAGCCGGTGCCTGTGTGCGGCCGCGGGGTGCCGGGGCGGGGGTGCGGCGGTCACGGTGGGTGTCCGGTTCCTCGCGCAGGTGCGGGGTACCCGGTCGCGGAAGAGAATGAGTGCGCGGTCGGCAGCGGCGCCCTCGTGGCGCGCCGTGCCCGAACCAGCCACCCCCGAACCGGCCTATGGAGGCACACCATGACCACCGCCGGAGACATCATGCACCGCGGGGCCCAGTGGATCCCCGCCCACGAGACCCTGGACCGCGCCGCCCAGCTGATGCGTCAGCTGAACGTCGGCGCCCTGCCGATCAGCGACGAGAACGAGCGGCTCTGCGGCATCCTCACCGACCGTGACATCGTCGTCGGATGCGTGGCGATGGGCCACGACCCGGCCAAGATCACCGCGGGCGAGATGGCCAAGGGCACCCCGCGCTGGATCGAGTCCGACGCCGACGTCGACGCCGTGCTCCAGGAGATGAAGGGCCACCAGATCCGCCGGCTCCCCGTCATCGAGGACAAGCGCCTCGTCGGCATGATCAGCGAGGCCGACCTGGCCCAGCACCTCTCCGACGAGCAGCTCGCCGCCTGGGTGGAGAGCGTGTACGCGAGGAGCTGAGCAGCTTCCGCTCGTGGCTGCGTCTCGCAGCTGCGCCGCCCAACTGGGCCGCTCAGCTGCGCCTCGTAGCGGTATCCCGTAGCTGTGCGTCTCGTAGCCGTATCCGTGGGCGGTTCGCTGCCTGCGTCATGCCGCCGTCCGGCCGGATGATCCGGAAGAAAACCGGAAGAAAAACGGATCAACTGGGATGATCGCGGCATGACGCAGACGCGAACCCACGGATACCTCCTCGACCCCCGTTCCGCCGACGCAGGCCTGCCCTTCGACGCGACCGCCGCCCTCTACGACGCAAGCACGTTCCGGCACTTCGAGCGCATCGGCGTCGGCCCCGGCTGGCGCTGCTGGGAGGTCGGAGCGGGCGGCACGTCCGTACTGGGCTGGCTGGCCAAGCGGGTCGGCCCCACCGGCCGAGTCGTCGGCACCGACCTCGACCCCGCGCGCGCGAGCGCCGCCGCGCGCCCGCCCGTCGAGGTCCTGCGCCACGACGTGGCCGCCCAGGAGCCGCCCGGAGAGGGCTTCGACCTGGTGCACGCCCGGCTCGTCCTCTCCCAGGTCACCGACCGCGAGCACGCCCTGCGCTCGATGGTCCGCGCCCTGCGCCCCGGCGGCCGCCTGCTCGTCGAGGACGCGGACGTCGCCCTCCAGCCCCTCGGCTGCCCCGAAGCCCAGGGCCAGGCCCAACTGTTGGCCAATCACGTGCGCAAGGGCCTGCACATCCTCCTCGCGGAGAGCGGCGCCGATCCCGCGTACGGGCGGAAGCTGCCGCGGCTGCTGCGCGAGGCGGGCGTGGCCCAGGTCGAGGCCGAGGCGTTCTTCCCGCTGACCTCGCCCGCGGCCGCCGCCCTGGAGACCGCCACCGTCCAGGAGGCCCGCGACCGCCTCGTCGCCCGCTCCCTCGTCACCGGCGGCGACGTCGACCGCTACCTCAACCAACTCGCCTCCGGCACCCTCGACTTGACGACACCTCCGCTGATCTCGGCCTGGGGCCGGAAGGTGTAGGCGGGGCCGCCGGGGCAATCGTCTTTCCGTACGGGAGGCTCCGGCGGGAGGTTTGTCGGTCCTGGTCGACCTCTCGTCCGGGTCGGGCCTCAGCCCGGTCTGCCGCCCACCCGCAGCACCGCTCGTGCTCCCGCGCGGCAGCCCTCGGTCGCCGCGTCCACGGCCGTGGCGCCTGCGAGACGGGCCGCAAGGAAGGCGCCGGTGAACGCGTCCCCGGCGCCCGTCGTGTCCCGCGCCGTCACCCGTACGCCCGGCACCCGCACCGGGGCCGCCCCGCCCTCCACGACCAGCGCGCCCTCCGCCCCCGCCGTGACCGCCACCAACGGGAACCGGCTCCCCAACTTCCCGGCCGCCTCGGCCACGACGGCCGGGTCGAGTGCCGGCCCGGGGGCGAGCGGTGGGGCGGAAGGGGGTGGGGAGTCGGAGGGGAGCGGTGGGCCTGAGGGGAGCGGTGGGGCGGAGGGCGCGCGCAGCCCCGCCAGCAGCAGCGCCTCCTCCCGGTTCGGCAGCAGGACGTCCGCCCCCTCCACCGCGTCCAGGAACCGGTCCGCCCCCGTCTGCGCGAGGAACCCCGCCGACGCCGGGTCGACGCTCACCGGCACGCCCCGCGCCCGCGCCGCCGACAACGCGAGCCGTGCCGTGGCCCGGCTGCCGTCGGCGAAGAACAGGTAGCCCGACAGGTGCAGATGGGCCACCCCGTCGAGCAGCGCCGGCGACCAGTCCGCCGGGCGCAGCCGCAGCACCGCCCCGCTGTCCGTCAGGAACGTCCGCTCCGCCGCCCCGTCCACCAGGCAGATCACCGTCCCCGTCGGCGCCTCCTCGTCGACGACGAGCCGCGGCCGCACCCCCGCGGTACGCAACGCCTGCTCGTGCCAGGCCGCCGACTCCACGCCCACCCGGCCCAGGAGCGACACGTCCCCGCAGCCCCAACGCGCCGCCCAGCACGCCACGTTGGCGCCCGCGCCGCCCGGCACGAGCCGGATCGCGGCGGCCGTGTCCGTGCCGTGCGCGAGGGGCGCCCGATACCGCGCGACCACGTCCGTCACCACATCGCCGAGCACCAGCAGCCCGCCGCCCGCCCGCCGCCCGGCCTCCTCGCTCGACCGCATCGCTTTGCCCGACCGCGCCCCCTCGCCCGACCGCGCCCCCTCGCCCGGCCGCATCGCCTCGCTCGACCGCGCCCCCTCGCCCCGCCGCGCCCTCTCGCTCAACGCGACCACGCCCCCGCGATCCGCGCCGCGAGCCGCACATTGCCGCGCACCGCCGCCAGGTTGGCCCGCAGCGACGCCCCGTCCGTGTGCCGCACCAGGAAGTCGAGCAGGAACGGCGTCACCGCCTGGCCCGTGATGCCGCGTTCCGCGCACTCCCGCAGCGCGTCGGCCAGCACCCGCGCGTGCAACTCCGGGTCCAACTGCTCGGCCTCCGCCACCGGGTTGGCCACGATCAGCGCCGACTCCGGCCCGCCCAGCGCATCCTGGGCGCGCAGCACCTCCGCTGCTTCCTCGGGCGAGCTCAGCGTCCAGTCCACCGGGTGCCCGGAGTCGGTGAGGTAGAAGCCGGGGAAGCGGTCAGTCCCGTACCCGGCGACCGTCACGCCCAGCGTCTCCAGCCGCTGCAGCGTCGCCGGCACGTCCAGGATCGACTTCACGCCCGCGCACACCACCGCGATCCGCGTACGCGACAGCAGCGCCAGGTCCGCCGACTCGTCCTGCGTCGACGTCCACTCCCGGTGCACCCCGCCGAGCCCGCCCGTCGCGAAGATCCGCAGCCCAGCGCGGGCCGCGAGGAACGCCGTCGCCGACACCGTCGTCGCCCCGCTCGCCCCGGTCGCGAGCGCCGGCGCCAGGTCCCGGTGGCCCAGCTTCCGGATCCCGTCGCCCGCCGCGATCCGTTCCACCTGCTGCTTGTCCAGGCCGACCCGCGCCCGCCCGTCGAGCACCGCGACCGTCGCGGGCACGGCGCCCTCGCGCCGCACCGACTCCTCCAGTTCCAGGGCGACTTGGAGGTTCTGCGGGCGTGGCAGCCCGTGGGCGATGATCGTCGACTCCAGGGCCACGACCGGCCGGCCCGCCGCCAACGCCTCCCTGACCTCTTCCGACACGATCAGCACTTGTGGCCTCCCATCGCCGACACCTCTGCCCGTCCGACCGTCTTTCCCTGCCGCCGCGAGGCCCTCCGCCGTACGCCCTCGCCCGCTCGCCCGCTCCTCGCCCCCCCCGGCTTCCACGTCTCATCCCTGTCGACCCCACCTCTCGCCCAAACCCCTGACGGCTGCCAACTGCCAACTGCCAACTGTCGGCAGACGGCAGGCGCCAGACGGCAGACGGCAGACGGCTGCCGGTACGGCGTACGGGACTTGCGCATGCGTCTGCACGCGCGCGTGGCGTCGGATTTCGCGGTACGGGCGCCGGGGGCGAGCCCGGGGCGGCCCAGGGGTCGCGTTCAGGCTCTGCGTGCCCGGGCCGCCGCCCACGGCATCAGACGTCTCTCGGCGAGCCCGAGCAGCGCGTTGATCCCCAGGCCGAGCGCGCCCGCCCACAGCGTGCCCGCGAGGACGTCCGTCGTGCCGTCGGGTATCTGCGAGGCCTGCGCGATGAATGTGCCCAGCCCCTCCCCGAAGCCCGACAGGATCTCCGAGGCGACCGCCAGGATCAGCGCCACCGCCGCCGAGATCCGCACCCCGGCCGCGATGAACGGCGCCGTCGCCAGCAACGACACCCGCCACAGCACCTGCAGCCGACCGAACCCGAAGGCCCGCAACGTGTCCTTGGCGACCGGATCGACGTCCCCCAGCCCGTACACCGTGTTGAAGAGCACCGGCCACACGCATGCGTACGCGATGACCGTGACCTGCATTCGGCTGCCCGTGCCCAGCAGCAGCGCCACCAGCGGAATCAGCGCCACCGAGGGGATCGGCCGCAGAAACTCCACCACCGCGCGTGCCGCCGCGTCGACCTTCGGGACACTGCCGAACAGCACACCGAGCGGCACCGCCAAGGCGCACCCGAGCAGCAGCCCGTACGCCCAGACCGTGAGCGTCGCCCCCACCCCGTCGAGGAACAGGCCGTCCCCGGCGAGTTCCGCCGCGCGGGCCACGACCTCCGACGACGGCGGCAGATAGGCGCGCTGCACGATGCCCGCCCGCCCCGCCACCTCACCGGCCGCGAGCACCACGAGGACGCCGACGAGACCGAGCAGCGCCCGCCGCGGCCGCGACAGCGTCGTCACCGCACTCATGGCGACCCGGCCCGGAACAGCAGCTTCTCGGCGTCGAGCCGCTTCTTCAGGAGCCCGCCGTCCACCATCAGCGCGATCAACTCACCGATCCGCTCAGGGTTGTCGGACCGCGCGTACCGGGGGAGGGCGATGGCGCGGGCTGTCCGCACGTCCAGCTTCGAGTAGCCGGGCAGCACCTCCTCGACGTTGTCCCGGTTCTGCGCCGCGTCCCGCTGGCCGCGCCGCACGGCCCGCTGGAACGCGGCGGCCGTTCTCGGGTTCTCGTCGACGAAACGCTGCGTCGTGCCGTACCCGGACAGCGGCAGCCCGTCGGCCGGGCCGCTCGCGCCGTCCACGACCACGCGCGCGCCGAGCCTGCGTCTGGCGTCCGTGAGGAACGGCTCGGTGATGTCCGCCGCGTCGACCCGGCCCTTCTCCAGCGCCGCCGCCATCTGCGGGAACGGCACCTGCCGGTACTCCACCGCCTTCGCGTCGTGCCCCTCGTCCTTCAGGATCGCGCCGAGCCGCAGCGACTGGATGCTGTGCAACACGTTCTCCGCGACCTTGCGCCCCTCCAGGTCCTTCGCCGTACGGATCGGGGAGTCGGGCATCACGACGACGTCCATGGAGTGCGGGGCGAGGGCCACGCCGTCCGCGAGGATCCGCAGCTTCAGGGCGCCCCGGTCGTGCGCCTGCAGCAGCGTCACGTAGTTGCCGCCCGCCACCACGTCCACCTGGCCGTTGGCGAGCGCCGGGACGGCCTGGACGCTCTGCTGCACCGGCCGCACCTGCACGCGCAGCCCCTCGTCCTTGAAGTAGCCGCGCTCCTGGGCGATGTAGAGCGCCGCGCTGTCCACGAGCGGGGTCGCCGCCACGGTGACGGTCGACTTCTCCAGGCCGTTGCTCGCGGTCTGCCCGCTCCCGGAGCTTCCGCTTCCGCAGCCCGTCGCCAGAAGCAGCAGCGCCACCGGGGCCGCCGCCAGCCGCCCCAGGGCACGCCGCAGCGAACGACGCCGACGGGCCGGCTCGTACTCGGCCTTCCCGGTCCGCCCGGCGCGCGCGGTGTGCTTGCTCTGCTCGGTCTGCTCGGTCTGTGGTGACACCGTCAACTCCCCCGTATCAGACGTGACTTGGATAGTGCATGCCGTGACGGCGCTTCAAGACCGCGCGCCCGGTCACAGGCGCCGGCCACTACTGGCTACTGGTTTCTGGCTACTGGCTTCGGTCGGCGGGCCGGGGACTGCGCCTGTCCAGGCCGCTCGCCGTCGCTCTAAAGTGCGGTCCCATGACGACCACCGACACCGCCCCCGCCTCGTTCGCCGCGCACATTCCCGACGCCGAGCTGGTGCCCGAGCCGCTGGACCCGGCCCAGATCATCTCCGGCGACCCCGTCGTGACCGGCAAGGTCCTGTGGGAGTCGGCGGACGGCCGACAGGCGCGCGGTATCTGGCAGATCACGCCCGGAGTGGTGACGGACACGGAGGCCGACGAGCTCTTCGTGGTCGTCAGCGGACGCGCCACCGTCGACGTCGAGGGCGGCGACGTACTGGAGCTCGGCCCCGGAGACATGGCCGTCCTGCGCGCGGGCGACCGCACGACGTGGACGGTCCACGAGACCCTCCGCAAGGCGTACCACGTCAACCTCTAGCGCTCCCGGGCCCGCTGGAACCTCCAGGGCTTCCGGGCCCGCTGGATTGCCGCCGGGGCCGACCACTCCGCGCAAGGCCTGCCGAGCACCGCTCTCAGAACAGCGGCGCCGGCAGAACCCCCTCCAGAGCGAGCAGGTGGCGCTTGGTCTCCAGGCCTCCGCCGAAGCCGCCTATCCCGCCGTCGCTCTCGACCACGCGATGGCACGGCACCACGACCGGCAGCGGGTTGGCGCCCATGGCCGCGCCCACGGCCTGGGCGGCGCCCGGCTGGCCGACTCTGGCCGCGAGGTCCCCGTACCCCACGACCGAGCCGTACGGAACCCCGCGCGCCAGCTCGCGCAGCACCTCGCGGTTGAAGCCGGAGATCAGCGTCCAGTCCAGGTCGAGCGTGAACGTGCGCAGCTCGCCCGCGAAGTAGGCCGCGAGCTGGCGTATCGGCTCCGCGAGACGAGGGGAGGCGGGCGCCTCGACCGGCATGCCGCCGAAGCGGGCGGCCAGGCGCTCGACGGCCGCGTCACGGGTCGCCGCGTCGGCGTGGAAGACGACGTTGACGAGCCCATGACCGGTCGCGGCCAGGAGCAGCGGGCCGATGTCGCTCTCGACGACGGCCCACTCGACGACCTGGCCGGAGGTCTGCGGATCGCGGTTCTCGTTCACGCGGACAACCGTACGGCGAGCCACTGACAACGCGCCCCGCCTCCCGGATTCCCGGCCGCGACGGCCGCGACGGCCGCCGGAACGACGGAGGCGCGGCGCGGGCCTCCCGGCCGCACGCCACGCCTCACCCGGATCGTGTCCGCTGTCGATCCCGTCGATCCGGTTCCGGTCGTTCCGGTCTGCTCAGTCCTCGGCGGAGATCGCCGAGCGCACCACGTCCGGCTTGTTGCTGATGATGCCGTCGACGCCGTACGAGTCGGCCCGCCGCGCGTCGGCCGCCTCGTCGACGGTCCACGTGAAGATCTCCAGCGGCTTGCCGTGCGGGCCGGTCATGGCGTGGATCGCCGCCACGTACGTCTGCGAGATCGTCGTGTGCCGGGAGTTGATCTGGTCGACGAACGTCGCGTACTCCGGCAGCTCGGCGATCGAGGGCGTGCCGAGGAAGCCCTTCTTGATGTCGGGCCGCAGCGCGTGCACCTTGCGCATGCTGTCCGCGTTGAAGCTCTGCCACACCAGCTTGCTGCGGACGTGGTCGGCGTCGAGCCAGCCCGTCTTCTTCAGCACGCGCAGGGTGTCCTGCTCGATGCCGGGGTACAGCTCCGGCTTCTTCACCTCGAGGACGAGCTTCTGGTGGTTCCGCTCGACGCGGTTCATGTACTGCTCGAGCGTCGGCACGCGCGTGCCCGCGTACTTGGCGTCGAACCAGCTGCCCGCGTCCAGCTTGGCGATCTCGGCGGAGGTGAAGTCCGCGACCTTCCAGGGGGACCGGTCGGGGAACACCTCCTCGACGTTCGTCGTCCGCTTCAGGTTGTCGTCGTGCATGATGATGAGCTCGCCGTCCTTGGTGCGCTGGACGTCGTTCTCGACCCAACGGAAGCCCATCTCACGGGCCTTGTCGACGGCGGCGAGGGTGTTCTCCGGGGCGTACGCGGACGCGCCGCGGTGGGCGACGACGAGCGGTCTGTCGGTCTCGGCGGAGACCTGCGCGGCGTTCGTGCTCGGCGGGGTCGCCGCCTGAGCCGTGGTCGTGGGGAGCAAGAGCGCGCCGACTCCCAGTAGCGATACGGCCGTTGCTGCTGCGGGACGTGCGTACACGTGAACTCCTCGGTTCGAGAGATCGCGGACCGGACGAGAGTGACAGTCGATGACCAACAAGAGGCAGGCGCCGGATGGACACAGGTTGAACGGAGTTGCCCCGAGACAGGCCGAACACGCCCATCCCGCCTGATTCTTTGCCGAAAAATCGCTCGTACGTTTGTCGGTGCGCTCTAATCTCTGCTCAATCACCGCCACGAGGACGGTGGTTGCACGGGGGCTCACAGGTGATACCGAGTCAATTTTGTTGGAGGGGCTGCCGCCCATGCAGGGGACGATCGACGGATTCAGTTACGGGCTCGTCACGCCCGTGGTCGCGTACCTCATGGCCTGCCTCGGGGGAGCGCTCGGCCTGCGCTGCACCACCAGATCGCTGCTTGTCGAGAACTCCTGGCGGCCCGGCTGGCTCGCCCTCGGATCCGCCGCCATCGGCTCGGGCATCTGGACCATGCACTTCGTCGCGATGATGGGCTTCGCCGTCGAAGGAGTCCCCGTCCGGTACGACCCCGCGATCACCTTCGCCAGCCTCGGCCTCGCCGTCGTGATGGTCGGCATCGGGATCTTCATCGTCGGCTACCGCGGCGCGACGGTCATGGCCCTGTTCACCGGCGGCACCATCACCGGTCTCGGCGTCGCCTCCATGCACTACCTGGGCATGGCCGGCATGCGCCTCCAGGGCACCCTCCGGTACGACACCTTCACGGTGTCCCTGTCCGTGCTGATCGCCGTCGTCGCGGCGACCGCCGCCCTGTGGGCCGCCGTACAGGTGCGGGGTTTCCTGTGGAGCCTCGGCGCCAGCCTCGTCATGGGGCTCGCGGTCACCGGCATGCACTACACCGGCATGGCCGCCCTCGACGTCCACGTGCACGCCTCCGGAGGCGGCCCCTCCGGCGCCCCGGCAGGCGAACTGCTCGCGCCCATGATGATCGGCCCGCTCGCCTTCCTCGTCCTGGCCGGCGTCGTCGTGATCTTCGACCCGACGATGGCCGCCGGCGCCGACCGGCCGCGCACCGGCCTCGGCCCGCGCCCCCGCCCCGCCCTCGTACGCCGACCGGGCATCCCCGCGCACGGCCCCGGCTCCGACGCGTACCGCGGCCGCCCGCCGCGCCGCCGCCGCAGCTTCGTCCCCGCCCCGCCCCGAGGCCCCCGCTCCCGCCTGGGCCGATGATCACCGGGACGCCGCCCGCGCACCCCTGACCAGGCACGACGGGCCCGCCCGCCGGATTGCGGGGCCGGTTGTCAGTGGGGAGTCGTACGGTGGGTCTCATGCGGCCCGTATCCAAGATCGAACGCACGGTGGCGCCCTTCGAGGTCGTCAGCCCGTACCAGCCCAGCGGTGACCAGCCCACCGCCATCGCCGAGCTCGACCGACGCATCCGCGCCGGCGAGAAGGACGTCGTCCTGCTCGGTGCGACCGGCACCGGCAAGTCCGCCACCACTGCGTGGATGATCGAGAAGCTGCAGCGCCCCACGCTCGTCATGGCGCCGAACAAGACCCTCGCGGCCCAGCTGGCCAACGAGTTCCGCGAACTCCTGCCGAACAACGCCGTCGAGTACTTCGTGTCGTACTACGACTACTACCAGCCCGAGGCGTACGTCCCGCAGTCGGACACCTACATCGAGAAGGACTCCTCGATCAACGAGGAGGTGGAGCGCCTGCGCCACTCCGCGACGAACTCGCTGCTCACCCGGCGCGACGTCGTGGTGGTCGCCTCCGTCTCCTGCATCTACGGCCTCGGCACCCCGCAGGAGTACGTGGACCGCATGGTCCCCCTCAAGGTCGGGGACGAGATCGACCGCGACCAGCTCCTGCGCCGCTTCGTCGACATCCAGTACACGCGCAACGACCTCGCCTTCAGCCGCGGCACCTTCCGCGTCCGCGGCGACACCATCGAGATCTTCCCGGTCTACGAGGAACTCGCCGTGCGCATCGAGATGTTCGGCGACGAGATCGAGGCCCTCTCCACGCTGCACCCGCTCACCGGCGAGGTCATCAGCGACGACCAGCAGCTGTACGTCTTCCCCGCCTCGCACTACGTCGCCGGACCCGAGCGCATGGAGAAGGCGATCAACGGCATCGAGAAGGAGCTGGACGAGCGCCTGGCCGAGCTGGAGAAGCAGGGCAAGATGCTGGAGGCCCAGCGCCTGCGCATGCGCACCACGTACGACCTGGAGATGCTTCGCCAGATCGGTTCCTGCTCCGGCGTCGAGAACTACTCGATGCACTTCGACGACCGCGCCCCCGGCACGCCCCCGCACACCCTGCTCGACTACTTCCCGGACGACTTCCTGCTCGTCCTGGACGAGTCCCACGTGACCGTGCCGCAGATCGGCGCCATGTACGAGGGCGACGCCTCCCGCAAGCGCACCCTCGTCGACCACGGCTTCCGGCTCCCGTCCGCGCTCGACAACCGCCCCCTCAAGTGGGAGGAGTTCCAGGAGCGCATCGGCCAGACCGTGTACCTGTCGGCGACGCCGGGGGCGTACGAACTCTCGCGCGGCGACGGCCACGTCGAGCAGATCATCCGCCCCACCGGCCTGGTCGACCCGGAGGTCGTCGTCAAGCCCACCGAGGGCCAGATCGACGACCTGGTGCACGAGATCCGCACCCGTACGGAGAAGGACGAGCGCGTCCTCGTCACCACGCTCACCAAGAAGATGGCCGAGGACCTCACGGACTACTTCCTGGAGCTGGGCATCCAGGTCCGCTATCTGCACAGCGACGTCGACACCCTGCGCCGTGTCGAGCTGCTGCGGGAGCTGCGCGCGGGCGAGTTCGACGTCCTGGTCGGCATCAACCTCCTCCGCGAGGGCCTCGACCTGCCCGAGGTCTCCCTGGTGGCGATCCTCGACGCCGACAAGGAGGGCTTCCTGCGCTCCGGCACCTCCCTGATCCAGACCATCGGCCGCGCGGCGCGCAACGTCTCCGGCCAGGTCCACATGTACGCGGACAAGATCACCCCCGCGATGGAGCGGGCCATCGACGAGACCAACCGACGCCGCGAGAAGCAGATCGCGTACAACAAGGCGAACGGCATCGACCCGCAGCCGCTGCGCAAGAAGATCAACGACATCGTGTCGGCGATCGCCCGCGAAGAGGTCGACACGGAACAGCTGTTGGGCTCCGGGTACCGCAAGGCGAAGGACGGCAAGGGCGCCAAGGCCCCCGTCCCGTCGCTGGGTTCGGAGGGCAAGGGCGCCAAGGCGGCTTCCGGCAAGGCGGGCACGGGCAAGTCGGCCAAGTCCGCGAAGGGCAAGGCCGAGCAGGTGCCGACGGACCGGCCGGCCGCCGAACTCGCCGAGCAGATCGAGGAGATGACCGACCGTATGCGTGCCGCCGCCGCGGACCTGCAGTTCGAGGTCGCCGCCCGGCTGCGCGACGAGGTGTCGGAGATGAAGAAGGAACTCCGCCAGATGAAGGAGGCGGGCCTCGCCTGAGGCGCGCCGCCGGGCGCCCAAAAGGAGCCCGGGGAGGGCGCCCGAGGGGCGCCGGGGCGCCCGGGAGAGCGCCGAACACGCCGCCGCACCCGGCCGGAGACGACCGCCCGGCCGGGTTGGCCGGATGTGTTGCAAGACCGCCACAAAGCGTTGTCCGGACTGCGGCGTTGTCAGTGGCACTGCGTAGGGTTCTGACCAACCGCAGCACGTAGGGCGGTTGGTCGTTGGGGAAGGTTCGAGAGGGGACAGCGCGTGTCGGTCAACATGACGAAGGGGCAGGCGATCAGCCTGCAGAAGAACGACGGGGGCACCCTGACCGCGGTGCGCATGGGGCTCGGCTGGCAGGCGGCGCAGCGCCGCGGCCTGTTCGGCTCCCGGACCAAGGAGGTCGACCTCGACGCGTCGGCGGTCCTGTTCGCCGACAAGCAGCCCGTGGACGTGGTGTTCTTCCGCCACCTCGTCAGCGACGACGGCTCGGTGCGGCACACCGGCGACAACCTCGTCGGCGGCGTCGGCCAGGGCGGGGACGACGAAGCGATCCTCGTCGACCTGCAGCGCGTCCCGGTCCACATCGACCAGATCGTCTTCACCGTCAACTCCTTCACCGGCCAGACTTTCCAGGAGGTCCAGAACGCCTTCTGCCGCCTCGTGGACGAGACCAACGGCCAGGAGATGTCGCGGTACACGCTGGACGGCGGCGGTCAGTACACCGCGCAGATCATGGCCAAGGTGCACCGCACCGGCTCCGGCTGGTCCATGACGGCCCTCGGCACGCCCGCCAACGGCCGTACCTTCCAGGACCTGATGCCGTCGATCCTGCCGCTTCTGTAAGGGCGTACGGACGGCCCGTATGGGCGTACGGGCGGTCGGCGAAGACGGTAACTTCCGTCCTGCATACGGGAGTTGACCCGAAGAACAGTGCAACGAGGGGAACGAAGGCGATGACGGCCGAGCTGGTCAGGGGCCAGAACCAGGTACTGCCCCAGACCCGACTGGAGATCCGGGTGTCGGCCGGCAAGCCGATCGTGGCAGGCGCGACGCTCAGCGACGAGCAGGGCAAGGTGCGCGGCGCCGACTGGGTGGCGCATCCCGCGTCCCCCACGATGCCGGGCCTCGAAGTCTCCAAGCAGGCCGCTGCCGACCACCGCTTGGCCGTGGACCTCGGCGCGCTGCCTCCCAGCGCGGACCGGGTCAACATCCTCCTCGCCCTGCCCGTCGCCGACTCCGCCCAGGACGTCGAGGACCGCCCGGCCCGGTTCGGCGCGTTGGCCGCGCCGTTCGTCGCGGTGACCGGACTCGACGGTTCCGAGATCGCCAGCTACACCATCACCGACCTCGACGCCGAGTCGGCGGTGGTCGCCCTCGAGCTGTACCGCAGGCAGGGCGCCTGGAAGGTGCGCGCGGTGGGCCAGGGGTACGCGGGCGGGCTCGCCGCCATGCTGTCCGACCAGGGGCTGTCCGACGGTCCGGCGCTCGCCGCCGAGATTCTGGAGGCGGTGGCGAGCGGTATGGCCCGTTCCGTCGCGCCGCCTCCGCAGCGGATTGCCGAGGCGGACCGGATGCGGCACGCCTCCACGCCGCAGGGCCAGAGCGCGGCGCAGGGCGCGGCTCAAGGCGCGACTCAGGGAGCGGCTCAGTCTCCCGTCCAGCCCATGCAGGAGGCCCAGGTCTCGGCACAGACACAGGCGCAGGCACAGACTGGGGCGGGGGCGGGCGACGCGCATGCTCCGGCGCAGGCCGCCGGGCCCAGGCCCGAGGCGCACACCGAGTCCGTGCCGCACACCGAGGCCGAGGCGCACACCGCGCCCGCGCCGCACACCGCGAGCCCGGGCTCGCCCGCACTGCCCGGTTCCGACCAGCCGGAAGATCCGGCAGACGAGCTCGGCCGCGAGCACATGGACGAGCCCGGGCCCCAGGCCCACGCCGGCCCCGTCGACTACACCCACCCCCGTCGCCGTACCGCCGCCCCGCCCACGCCCGCGCCCGTTGCGCCGCCCGCGCAGGCGGGACAGCCCGCGCAGCCCGTCGCCGGGGACGCGACCGGCTGGTCGATGGAGGAGCGGCTCTACAACCAGGTGTGGGGCATGTTCGAGGACCTGGCCCGCACGGCCGCCGCGTACCGCAGTGCGTGTGACTTCGCCGAGTCCCGTATGGAGCAGGAGCTCGACCAGGTCCTCACCGACCCGCGCAGCCGGATCAGCGGCCAGGGCGACGCCGCGCGTGAGGCCGCCCGCGCCAAGCAGGCGAAATTGGTCGAGCAGGCCAGGGAAGTGCTCGACCGGGACCTCGCGCAGCTGGCCGCCGAGGCCGACGTGGTCGAGCCCGCGCTGCCCCCGTCGTTCGCGTCCTGGGACAACCCGGTCTGGCAGGCGTACCGCGTCCCGATGGAGCCGCCGATGGCGCTGCGCCTGGGCGATCTGCACCTGCCGGAGAGCACCGACCTGCGCATCCCGATGCTGATCCGGCTGCCCCTGGAGCGCGGGCTCTGGATCGACAGCGGGCGTACGGCCTCGTCGGCGACCGCGTCCCTCGCCGACAGCGACGAGCTGCGCCGCCTCGCCATGGACACGGCCGTCGCGCACGCCGCACGGCTGCTCGCCGTGTACCCGCCGGGGGACTTCGCGGTGCACGTCGTCGACCCCGCGGGAGCGGCGGCCGGTTCGCTCGCGCCGCTGCGGGACGCCGGCGTGCTCGCCGAGCCGCCCGCCGCGGGCGCCGAGGGGGTCTCCGAGGTGCTCGCGCGGCTGACCCGGCGCGTGGACCTCGTGCAGATGGCGGTCCGGGCGCGCGCCACGGACTCGCTGCCGCCGGACGTGGACACCGCCGAGCAGCTCCTGATCGTCAACGACTTCCCGCACGGCTTCGATGACCGCGCCGTGACCCAGCTGCGGTACCTCGCCGACGAGGGCCCGCGCGTCGGCGTGCACCTGATGATGGTCGCCGACCGCGAGGACGCCGCGGAGTACGGCCCGATCCTCGACCCGCTGTGGCGCTCGCTCCTGCGCCTCACCCCGGTGCCCGACGACCACCTCGCGGACCCGTGGGTCGGTCACGCCTGGACGTACGAGCCTTCGCTCACGCCTCCCGGCAGCGATGTGCTGAGCGACGTCCTCGCGCGGGTCGCGGACGCGCGCAGAGCCTGGGGGCGCTGAAGGGCGCGCGGGGCGCCTTGGGGTGGGTTTTGCTCGCGGCCTCAACGGCAAAACCCCTCTGACCTGCACTTTTGGTTTGTGCTTTACTTCACTCTTTACCTTCCCTTGGTAATTCGCGTAGTCTTCATCCCGCGGAGGGGAGTACTCCCTGAATGCGGCGTTCCCGTCAGTACGGACCTGGTCGGTCCCGGGGCGTCGGCCCGTGGCGCTGCCGCTGAATGCGGCGCTCGGGTGGAAGAGACCTCCGGCAGCGACGACGCTGTTCGTGCCGTTACGTACTGCCGGAGGCGCAGTGGATGTTTCCGTGACCCTTTGGGTCCTCACCATCGTGGGTCTGTGCGCCCTGATCGGTGCCGACTTCTTCATCGGGCGCAAGCCCCATGACGTGTCCGTCAAGGAAGCCGGAATCTGGACGATCGTCTGGATCGTCCTCGCCGGCCTCTTCGGACTCGGCCTGCTGATCTGGGGCGGCGGCCAGCCCGCGGGCGAATTCTTCGCCGGCTACATCACCGAGAAGTCGTTGAGCGTCGACAACCTCTTCGTCTTCGTCCTGATCATGGGCAAGTTCGCGGTGCCCTCGCAGTACCAGCAGAGAGTCCTGCTGGTCGGCGTCCTGATCGCCCTCGTGCTTCGCGCGATCTTCATCGCCGCCGGCGCCGCGATCATCGCGAGTTTCTCCTGGGTGTTCTACATCTTCGGCGCCTTCCTCATCTGGACCGCCTGGAAGCTGATCCAGGAGGCCCGCGCGGACGAGCCCGAGGAGGAGTACGAGGAGAACAAGCTGCTGAAGGCGGCCGAGAAGCGCTTCGGCGTGGCCGACCGCTACCACGGCACCAAGCTGTGGATCCAGCAGAACGGCAAGAAGGTCATGACGCCGATGCTGGTCGTCATGCTGGCGATCGGTACGACCGACGTCCTCTTCGCCCTCGACTCCATCCCGGCGATCTTCGGCCTGACCCAGGACCCGTACATCGTCTTCACCGCCAACGCCTTCGCCCTGATGGGTCTGCGGCAGCTGTACTTCCTCATCGGCGGCCTGCTGAAGAAGCTGGTCCACCTGAGCTACGGCCTGTCGATCATCCTCGGCTTCATCGGCGTGAAGCTGGTGCTGCACGCACTGCACGAGAGCGGCGTGCACGTACCGGAGATCTCGATTCCGTTCTCCCTGGGCGTCATCTGCGCCGTGCTGATCGTCACGACGATCACCAGCCTGATCGCTTCGAAGAAGCAGGAGAAGCAGGAGGCGCAGGCGGCCGAGAGCGGTGCGGAGCTGACGAAGTCCGAGCCCTCGAAGGCCGACTCCTCGAAGTCCGAGTCCTCGAAGGACGACGTGCAGGCCTGACCCGCGCGGTCGGTCGCTCGGCCGGCCACAGCGGTGACAGCCAAGGAGCCGAGGACAGCCCGCCTTCGCCCCGTACGGGGTGTAGGCGGGCTGTCGCCGATCTGTCGACGCGACGCGAGAGCGTCGGGACATGACCTCGTACGAGACAACTCTCCCGGTCCGATTCCTCCATGTCGTCCGCACGCGACGCCTCACTCCGCGCATGGTGCGCGTGACCCTCGGCGGCGCCGATCTTGCCGACCTCCGCCTCGACGGGCCCGACCAGCAGGTCAAGCTGTACTTCCCGAAGCCCGGCCGACGGCGGCCGCGGCTGCCCGAGCGCGGCGTCGGGGGCGGCGACGTGATGCGCTGGTACGAGGAGTTCAACGCCATTCCCGAGGCCGAGCGGCCCTGGATGCGCAGCTACACCGTGCGCGCCCACGAGCCGGGCCGCGGGCCGGCCGACGCCACGATCGACATCGACTTCGTGCTGCACGGCGACGGCGCCGCCGGTCCCGCCACACGCTGGGCGGCCGGAGCCCGACCCGGCGACGTCCTCGGCATGTTCGGGCCCTCCGCCCACTTCGCCAAGCCGCTCCCGCTCGCCACGGCCGACTGGATGCTCCTCGCCGGGGACGAGACGGCACTCCCGGCGCTCGGCACGATCATCGAGGCCCTGCCCGAGGGGGCGGAGGCGGTCGCGTACATCGAGGTGCAGGACGCGGCCGACGAGCAGGTGTTCACGACGCGGGGCGCGCTGACCGTGCACTGGCTGCACCGCGGCACGGTTCCGCCCGGACGAGCGGGCCTGCTGCTCGAAGCGGTACGGGCGGCGTCGCTGCCGGTGGGTTCCGGTTCTGGTTCCGGTACCGGTACCGGTGGCGGTTCTGGCTCTGGTTCCGGTGGCGGCCCTGGTCACGGCTCCGGCTCTGGCTCCGGTTACGCGTGGTTGGCCGGTGAGGCCGGGGCCGTGCGGGAGCTGCGGCGCCATCTGGTGGGGGAGCGGGGCATGGCCAAGCAGAGCGTCGACTTCGCCGGCTACTGGCGCCTCCGCCTCACCCAGGACGACGCCCCGACGGCGGACGACCTGGCCGACGCCCAGGAACTCTTGGCGCAGGCGCAGGCGCAGACGCGGGGCTAGGTCCAGGAGATCCAGGTCCCGGTCCCGGACCCGGGTGCTGGGCGGGGCGAGGGAGACGGCGCCCCGCCCCGCCTCACACCAACCCCACCTCGCCCTTCACACCAACCCCGCCGCCTCCCGCACCGACAGCCCCGTTCCGCGTGCGTGCGCCGCCTCGTACGCCTCCGAGCCCAGGGCGGCGCGCAGTTCGGCTTCCGCGCGGGCCCGCACGGCCGACGCGTCGGGGAAGGGGCGGAAGCCGAAGCTGCCGCTCAGCCCGTAGCCGTCGTACGCGCCGAGCAGCCGTGCCCCCTCGTCGGCCGCCGTGCCCGTGCCGAGGCGTGCCTTGGCCCAGGCGGCGACGAGGAACTGGTCGGCGACCAGCCACGGCGCGACCAGGTACGCCACGTTCGCCATCGCCCGCACCGCCCGCCCCACCTGGTCCGCGGCCTGCTCGAACCTCCCGTCCAGGCAGTCCAGCCAGGCCCGTTGCCCGGCGAGCGCGCCCTCGAACAGCGCCGACACCCCGCCGGGCAGCGACCGCTCCAGCTCGCGCAGCTCCTCCCGGGCCGACCCGGTCCGCCCGGACGCGCCGTAGTGCTGGACGAGCAGCAGCCGGGCGGTGCTGACCGGCTCGCCGCCGAAGCGGTCCGACTCCAGCGCCGCCTCGCGCAACAGCCGTTCCGCGTCCGCCCGTTCCTGCTCGCCTGCCGCGGTGCGCAGCCGCACGTCGGCCAACCGCGCCTTGAACAGCGGCACTTGGTGGCGCGCGCCGATGCGCTCGGCCTCGGCCATCGCCCGCGCCAGGTCCGCGGCAGCCTCGCCGTACCGACCCCGCCGCGCATGCTGGTCGCCGCGTGCCGCCAGCGACTCGGCGATGCCCCACGGGTCCTCGGCCCGTTCGAAGCACGCGAGGGCCCGGTCGGCGTCACGCTCGGCCGGATCCGGCGACTCCGGCCGGTCGCGCGCAAGCCGCGTACGCATCAGGTACGTGAACCCCAACTCCCAGGCGTGCTCCTCCCGCCAGCGCTCGCCCAAGGACTCGATGTCCCGCACGACCGCGTCCATGGTCTCCTCGACCCCCGCGAACTCGCCCGTCATCAGCCGCGCGAAGTACCACACCGACCCCGGCTGCCGGCCGACCTGAGGCATGCCCGGGCGGTACGCCGACACGACCCGCCGCAGATACGCCTGCGCGTCCGGCCGCGTCAGCGCGTCCGCGTCCCCCTCGGGGCTGGTGGCCCGCACCAGCAGCCGCACCCCGCGCCGGGCCTCCCACAACTGCTCCTCGTCCCAGGGCGGAGGCCGGTCGGTGCACCGCTCCTCCAGCGGTACGGCGACCCGCACCGGATCGTCGAAGGGGTCCGGGCCGAGCGCGGCGACGGCTGCGGACCAGGTGCGGGCGTCCGCCTGGTGGCCCCGCAGCTGCCAGAACCAGCTCATCGACAGCGCCAGGCACAGCCCGTCCTGCTCAGCACCCAGCTCGACGGCCGTGCGCAGCGCCGCGCGCACGTTGTCGTGCTCGCGCTCGAACCGCCGCAGCCAGCCTGCCTGTCGCGGCCCGCGCAGCGCCGGCTCGCCGACACGCATCAGCTCCCGGTACGCGGTCATGTGGTGTCGTACGACGGGCTCCCGTTCCTCGGCCTCGACGAGACGCTCGGCCGCGTACTCGGCGACCGTTTCGAGCAGGCGGTAGCGCATGCCGCCGTGACCGGAGGTGTCTCGCTCGGCGTTCCAGGGGCCGCCCTCCTCTCCTTCCGTTCCCTGCGGCGTCGCCACCACGAGGGACTTGTCGACCAGGGACGCGAGCGCCTCCAAGGTGCCCGCACCGCACACTTCTTCCGCCTGCTCCACCGCACAGCCGCCCGAGAAGACGGACAGCCGGCGCAGCACCGTCCGCTCCGCCTCGTCCAGCAGGTCCCACGACCAGTCCACGACCGCGCGCAACGTCTGCTGCCGGGGCAGCGCCGTCCGGCTGCCGCTGCCCTTGCCGAGCAGCCGGAACCGGTCGTCGAGCCGGTCCGCCAACTGCCGTGGCGTGAGCAACCGCAGCCGCGCGGCGGCCAGTTCGACCGCCAGCGGCAGTCCGTCGAGCCGCAGGCAGACCTCCGCGCAGGCCTCCGGATCGTCCTCGACGCGAAAGCCCGGCCGGGCGGCCGCACCGCGTGCGGCGAGCAGCCGCAGCGCCACGTCCTGCGGCAGCGGATCGACGGGACGCACCACCTCACCGGGCACGGCCAACGGCTCCCGGCTGGTGGCCAGGACCGTCACGTCGGGGCACTCCGTGAGCAGCGCGTACGTCAACTCGGCGGCCGCGCCGAGCAGATGCTCGCAGTTGTCGAGGACGAGCAGCATCCGCCGGCGTCGGCAGTGCTCCACCAGCTGCGCCGACGGGTCGCGGGGCGCGGGCTGCAGCTCCTCGGTGGACGCACCGGGCCCGCGCACCGTCGTCTCGCGGGCGCCGAGGGCCGTGAGCACCGCCTCGGGGACGGTCTCCGCCTCACGCACGGGGGCCAGCTCGGCCACCCACACGCCGTCCGGCCACACCTCCTTCCCCGCTGTCTCGCGCCCTGCCCGGGCTGCTTCCGTCGCCAGTCGCGTCTTGCCGACACCGCCGGGGCCGAGCAGCGTGACAAGTCGCTGCTTCTGCAACTCCCCGGCCAGATCCCGGAGTTCCGACTCGCGGCCGACGAAGGAGGTGAGGGGAGCGCGCAGATTCCCCAGGGCGCGCGCCCCGGGCGCGGGGGCGTACGACGGGTCGCTGGCCGCGGGCCCTGACGACCCCGCGGCACGGAGTGGGTCAGCAGGCGACCGAGCCCCCGCAGGCGACTGAGCCCCCGCAGACCACCGCGCCCCCGCAGGCAACTCCGACTTCGCAGGCCCCGTGGGCCCCGCAGACCCCCCAGGCCCCGTAGGTCGCCCCGGCTCCGCAGGCCGTCGCGGCTGCGCGGCGGGCCGCAGCAACTCCCCGTGCAGCGCCTGGAGTTCAGGCCCCGGATCCGTGCCGAGCCGTTCGGCGAGCCCGACGCGCACCTCCTCGTACGCCGCGAGCGCCTGGGCCGTACGGCCCGCAGCGTGCAGGGCGCGCAGCCGGAGGGCCTGCAGTGGCTCGTCCAGCGGTTCCTCGGCCGCCAGCGCGGTGAGCTCGCCGAGCACCTGGTCGGCGTGACCGAGGGAGACTTGCGCGGCGAGGCGTTTGCGGTGCGTGGTCTCGCGCAGCCGCTCCGTGCGTACTGCCAGCGGGTCCGTCGTACGCCCCGGCAGGTCGAGCAGGGCGGGACCGTTCCAGAGGGCGAGTGCCTCGTCGAAAAGCGTCACCGCGCGTGTGGCGTCGCCCTCGTCCGCTGCGGCCGATCCCGCTGCGGCGAGCCGTTGGAAGCGGTGGAGGTCGACGTCGTCCGGGTCCGCGGCCAACCGGTAGCCGCCCGGCGCCGAGACGACAGCTTCGCGTCCGAGTGTGCGCCGCAGTCTGCCGACCAGCGCCTGCAGGGCCTTGACCGCGTCCGCCGGAGGCTCCTCATCCGGGCCCCACACCTGGGCGATCAGCTGCCCCGTGGTCACGGATCTGCCGCAGTCGGCGGCCAGCGCGGCCAACAGGGCCCGCAGTCGTGCACCGCCCAGAACGGCCTCACCGCCGTCCGAAAGCAGCACACGCGCGGGGCCGAGTACGCGGTAGTGGGGAGTCACCCGACCATTGTCCAAGTCGCCCGGACCCGCTGCCCTCGACGGGCAGAAGCCACCGCCCGAGCCGAGCACTGGGCACTCCGCGCGAGCCGGCCAATGAGCACCACCGCCCGAGCCGAGCCCCAGGCATGACCGCCCGCGACGCGAACCGGCCCCGCCGCGGCAGTGCGCGACGGGGCCGGAGGAGTCAGTTCCGCGGGCGGATCACCAGCCGCGGCCGCGCCACTCCGGAAGATGCGGACGCTCGGCGCCCAGCGTGGTGTCGTTGCCGTGGCCCGGGTAGACCCAGGTCTCGTCCGGAAGCGGAGCGAAGATCTTGGTCTCGACGTCGTCGATCAGGCTCGCGAAGGCCTTCGGGTCGTTGTGCGTGTTCCCCACGCCGCCCGGGAAGAGGCAGTCGCCGGTGAACACGTGCGGGTGACCGTGCGGGTCGTCGTAGACGAGGACGATCGAGCCCGGAGTGTGACCGACCAGATGGCGGGCGGTCAGCTCCACGCGGCCCACCTTGATCGTGTCGCCGTCCTCGACCGCCACGTCCGTCGCGACCGGGATGCCGTCCACGTCGAACCGGCCCGCGTACGTGCGCGCGCCCGTGGCGTCCACGACCTCCTGCAGGGCGCCCCAGTGGTCGCCGTGCCGGTGGGTGGTGACCACCGCGGTGATGCCGCTCGGGCCGATGAAGTCGAGCAGCACGCCCGCCTCCGCAGCCGCGTCGATCAGGAGCTGCTCGCCGGTGGCCCGGCAGCGCAGCAGATACGCGTTGTTGTTCATGGGGCCGACGGCGATCTTGGAGATCATCAGGTCCGCGAGTTCGTGCACGTCCGCGGGTCCGCCGACCTTCACCGCTCCGCTGTACGTCATGGATTCACCCTACAGAGCGGGCAGTACGGGGAGCAGTCCGCCGTCGCAGTCCAGGCCGGTGCCCTCCCGGCGGCCCGCGAGCCAGCCGAGCAGGTCTGCGGACGGGCCGATCACCGAGATCACCCCGCCGTTCGGGCGGCCGGTCGTCCACTGCCCGCCGTCGGTGGCGGTGATCGCGATCTGCGGCACCGTGGAGTTGCCGGAGAAGCGGTCCGCGAGGAACGTGATCTCCCGCTGCCGGAAATCGGCCGGCAGGTCCTCCAGCTCGTAGCCGACGTCCAGGTCGACGTGGTGCAGCTCCACCTCGATCAGACGTCGGAACGGCACCCGCGACGCCGTGTCGGTGACACCGTTGCGGAGCTCGACCGTCCGCGACCAGTCGGCGTCCGCGGCAGCCGCCTCCTGGAACCGCTCGGCGCTCGCGCGCAGGTCGGCCAGCTGCTCCTGCTGCGGGCGCGGGGCGTCCCGCTCGATGTCGCCGTCGCGGGCCTCGGCGCTCGCGTACATGGGGCGGCCCGCGAGGACGTTCACCAGGGCGTCCGCGTTGCGGGAGAGGTGGGCGAGGACGTGCCCGCGGGTCCAGCCCGGGAGCCGTGACGGTGCGGCGATCGCCGCGTTGTCCAGTTTGCCGACTGCGGTCAGGAGACGATCGGTCGCTTCACGCAGAGTCGCCAGGTCACGCACATGATCACTCATGGTCCCGACGATAGTCCCGCCACTCGTACGGGTGAAGGTGCCAGACCGTGGCCTTAAATCGAATGCGCGTGCTATAGCCTGGGTCGAGGCACTCTTGGACTGTAGGAATGCGAAGCGGTGCCGAGGAGTTTCAATCAGTGCAGTCCTTCGCTGTGGTGGCCCCCATAGTCTGTCGAGACGGGGGCCCCGCCCCCGCTTCTCTAGTGAAAGGTGCGGACCGGCGTGGCCGACCGTCTCATCGTCCGTGGCGCGCGCGAGCACAACCTGAAGAATGTCTCGCTCGACCTTCCGCGCGACTCGCTCATCGTCTTCACCGGTCTGTCCGGTTCCGGCAAGTCCTCGCTCGCCTTCGACACGATCTTCGCCGAGGGCCAGCGGCGGTACGTGGAGTCCCTGTCCTCGTACGCCCGGCAGTTCCTCGGGCAGATGGACAAGCCCGATGTCGACTTCATCGAGGGCCTCTCGCCCGCGGTCTCCATCGACCAGAAGTCGACCTCGCGCAACCCGCGCTCCACGGTCGGCACCATCACCGAGGTCTACGACTACCTGCGCCTGCTGTTCGCACGCATCGGCAAGCCGCACTGTCCGGAGTGCGGCCGGCCCATCGCCCGCCAGTCGCCGCAGGCCATCGTCGACAAGGTCCTGGAGCTCCCCGAAGGCAGCCGCTTCCAGGTGCTCTCGCCGCTGGTGCGTGAGCGCAAGGGCGAGTTCGTCGACCTCTTCTCCGACCTCCAGACCAAGGGCTACAGCCGCGCGCGCGTGGACGGGCAGACCGTCCAGCTCTCCGAGCCGCCCAAGCTGAAGAAGCAGGAGAAGCACACCATCGAGGTGGTCGTCGACCGCCTCACCGTGAAGGACTCCGCCAAGCGCCGCCTCACCGACTCCGTGGAGACCGCCCTCGGCCTCTCCGGCGGCATGGTCGTGCTCGACTTCGTCGACCTCCCCGAGGACGACCCCGAGCGCGAGCGGATGTACAGCGAGCACCTCTACTGCCCGCACGACGACCTCTCCTTCGAAGAGCTCGAACCCCGCTCCTTCTCCTTCAACTCGCCCTTCGGCGCCTGCCCCGACTGCACCGGCATCGGCACGCGCATGGAGGTCGACCCCGAGCTGATCGTCCCCGACGAGGAGAAGTCGCTCGACGAAGGCGCCATCCACCCCTGGTCGCACGGCCACACCAAGGAGTACTTCGGCCGCCTGACCGGAGCCCTCGCCGACGCCCTCAGCTTCCGTACGGACACCCCTTGGGCAGCGCTCCCGCAGCGCGCGAAGAAGGCCCTCCTCAACGGCCACAAGACCCAGATCGAGGTCCGCTACCGCAACAGGTACGGCAGGGAGCGGGTCTACACGACGCCCTTCGAAGGCGCCGTCCCGTTCGTCAAGCGCAGGCACAGCGAGGCCGAGAGCGACGCCAGCCGCGAGCGCTTCGAGGGCTACATGCGCGAGGTGCCCTGCCCCACCTGTGACGGCACGCGTCTCAAGCCGATCGTCCTGGCCGTCACCGTGATGGGGAAGTCCATCGCCGAGGTCTCCGCCATGTCGATCGCCGACTGCGCGGACTTCCTCGCCGAGCTGACGCTCAACGCCCGCGACAAGAAGATCGCCGAGCGTGTCCTCAAGGAGGTCAACGAACGCCTCCGCTTCCTGGTCGACGTCGGCCTGGACTACCTCTCCCTGAACCGCGCGGCAGGCACCCTCTCCGGCGGCGAGGCCCAGCGCATCCGGCTCGCCACCCAGATCGGCTCCGGCCTCGTCGGCGTGCTGTACGTCCTGGACGAGCCGTCCATCGGCCTGCACCAGCGGGACAACCACCGCCTCATCGAGACCCTGGTCCGCCTGCGCGACATGGGCAACACCCTGATCGTCGTCGAGCACGACGAAGACACGATCAAGGTCGCCGACTGGGTCGTCGACATCGGCCCCGGCGCCGGTGAGCACGGCGGCAAGGTCGTCCACAGCGGCCCCATGAAGGAGCTGCTGAAGAACGCCGAATCGATGACCGGGCAGTACCTCGCGGGCAAGAAGGCCATCCCGGTCCCCGACATCCGCCGCCCCGCCGACCCGGCCCGCCGCCTCACCGTGCACGGCGCCCGGGAGAACAACCTGCGGGACATCGACGTGTCGTTCCCGCTCGGCGTGCTCACCGCCGTCACCGGAGTCTCCGGATCCGGCAAGTCCACGCTGGTCAACGACATCCTGTACACGCACCTGGCCCGCGAGCTGAACGGCGCCCGCAACGTCCCGGGCCGGCACACGCGCGTGGACGGCGACGACCTCGTCGACAAGGTGGTGCACGTCGACCAGTCACCCATCGGTCGTACGCCGCGCTCCAACCCGGCCACGTACACCGGGGTCTTCGACCACGTCCGCAAGCTGTTCGCCGAGACCACGGAGGCGAAGGTCCGCGGATACATGCCGGGACGGTTCTCGTTCAACGTCAAGGGCGGCCGCTGCGAGAACTGCTCCGGCGACGGCACGATCAAGATCGAGATGAACTTCCTCCCGGACGTGTACGTCCCGTGCGAGGTCTGCCACGGCGCGCGGTACAACCGCGAGACCCTGGAAGTGCACTACAAGGGCAAGTCCATCGCCGAGGTCCTGGACATGCCCATCGAGGAGGCGCTCGACTTCTTCGAGGCGGTCCCGACCATCGCCCGGCACCTCAAGACGCTCAACGAAGTCGGCCTGGGGTACGTGCGGTTGGGCCAGTCCGCGCCGACCCTCTCCGGCGGTGAGGCGCAGCGCGTCAAGCTCGCCAGCGAACTGCAGAAGCGCTCCACGGGCCGCACGGTGTACGTCCTGGACGAGCCCACCACCGGTCTGCACTTCGAGGACATCAGCAAGCTGATCACCGTCCTCTCCGGCCTGGTCGACAAGGGCAACACGGTCATCGTCATCGAGCACAACCTCGACGTGATCAAGACCGCCGACTGGGTCGTGGACATGGGCCCCGAAGGCGGCAGCGGCGGCGGCCTCGTCATCGCCGAAGGCACCCCCGAGGAAGTGGCCGGCGTCCCGGCCAGCCACACCGGCAAGTTCCTGCGGGACATCCTCGGCGCCGACCGGGTCAGCGACGCCACGGTGCCCCCGGCCCGTAAGCGCACCACCAAGAAGGCCGTGAACAACACGGTGGCGGCCAAGGCCCCCGCGCAGAAGACCGTCACGGCGAAAACCGGCACTACAAAGGGAGCGGCGAAGAAGACGACCAAGTCCGCCGCCACCGCCCCCGCCAAGAAGACGGCCCGCACCCGCAAGGCCTGACGCACGGCAACCCCGCCGGGCGGGCTCGTACGCAGCGACAGACGTACGGGCCCGCCCGGCGGCGGTAGGCCGAGGGACCCGTGCGGCCGCGCGCGCCCGGAGGGGCGCCGGGAGGCTCCGCGGGCACGGGCCTGCCCTGCGAGCACCTGGAGGCCCGCCGGTCACCGTGCTGATCTGCACCGGTATCGTCGGGTGTGCGTCACCGACCCGCCGCACGACGCGTGCTGCGCGGTGCCGCACCCCCACCCGCATCGGCCCCCGCCTTCGACGATGTGCGCCGATGCCCCGACCACCCGTGGAGACCCCATGTCCGGCAAGGCCGCCGCCCGTCGTACCGTCCTCAAAGGCGCAGCCCTTGCGGGTACGGCAGGCCTGGGCGCAGCGGCCTGCTCCACCGAGTCCAAGGTCGGTCACGCCAAGAACCCCACGCCCACCGCGCCCGTCGACCTCGGCGACGCGGAGGCGGTGCCGGTCGGCGGCGTCAAGCTCTACCGCGAGCAGCGCCTCCTCGTGACGCGCTCCGCCAAGGGCGAGTACAAGGCGTTCAGCGCCCAGTGCACCCACGCCGGCTGCGTCCTCGACAAGATCGAGAAGGACGAGGGCAACTGCCCCTGCCACGGCAGCAGGTTCAGCGTCCACACCGGCGAAGCCCTCAAGGGCCCGGCCACCGTGCCGCTCCCGAAGGTCCCGGTCAGGACCGAGAACGGCAAGCTGATCGCCGGCCCCGAGGCCTGACCCGGCCGCACGCCGAACACGCACAGCCCGGACCGCGTACGCCCCCGCCGCGCACCATCCCGCCGACGTACGCCCTGCCGTGCACCGCCCCGGCCGTGCACCATCCCGGCCGCGCCCCGCCCCGACGGCGTACCCCTCACTCCCAGTCCCACCCGATCCCCAACAACCCCGCCCGCACCTCCGGCTCCACCAGGTGCACGAAGCGGTGTCTGCCGCTCAACGTGAGGTCCTGCAGACCGCTGCGCCGAGAGCCCGCCGAATGCTGCGCGAAACGGTGGCAGCGCACCGGCAGCGCCTTCGGATGGAACCGGACCTGCAGCGCGTACTGCCCGCCCGCAAAACTGAACCCGCGGACGTACTCGCTGCTCGGGCCCGCCGTGCCGTCCTCGAACGCGTAGTGGAACAGAAACGTGTCCCCGATGCGCAGCCGGGCGTCGAAAAGCAACTCGGTCACGAGAATGCCCGAGTCACGATGCCAACGCACCCGCCCCGTACGGCAGTTCTCCACCGCCCTGACCCGCACCCGCTCCGGAGAGCACCCCGGGTCGCCGTGGTGGATCGCCACATAGCGGTCCACGCCGTCCCGGTGGGCGCGCACGACATGCTGCGAATCCCGCCCCAGCAGCTCCCGCCGAGCGCCGATCCGCACCCGCTCCTGGTGGCCCACGGTGTGCAGCCCGCCGTCCAGCGGCGCCCCGAGGTCACCGAGCAGCGACTCGATCACGCCGGACACGTCGAGCAGTGAGCGGTACGAGCGGGTCGGAGGCCGTTCCGGGGCGGCGCTCGGGTCGAGCAGCCGCAGCAACGACTCCTCCGGCAGCCGCAGCACCTCCTCCAGGGCGCGGACCGCGCGCAGCGACTCGGGGCGCTGCGGCCGACGGGCGCCCTGCTGCCAGTAACACAGGCTCGTCACACCGACGTTCACACCCTTGCCGGCGAGATGGTGCCGGACCCGGTGCAGCGGCAGCCCGCGCACACTGATCGCCGCGCGCAGGGCGACATGGAACGGACCGTCGCGCAGCGCGGACGCCAACTCGGCCGCCTCCGGGGTGTTTTCACCGGTGCTCGGCATGGGCCAGCCCTCCCTGTGAACGTTCACGACGACGCTGTGACCGAGGCACGTGCGGCTGCCATCGGTTCCTGGTCGTCGCGGGGGACGTGTTCACACCCGTACGCCCCCGTTCACGTCCCGTGCCACCCCGCATTGAAGCGGGTTGACCTGCTCCGGACAACACCTGATGCTCCTGCACAGCGTCCGGACGCGCTCCTCCACTCCCCACCCCTGCTCAGGGAGGAACGCGATGCGCAACCGAAAGAGACGGCTGCTCGCCGCCGCCGCGATCGCCGTGACAGCCGTCCTCGGCACCCCCACCGCCCACGCGGACCCCAACGCCCCCACGGCCGCCACAGACCGGCAGAGCGCCGCCACGGCCCCGTCGGACGGCGTCTCCGCGCTCGCCGCGCGCCGGCTCGACATCACGATGCAGGCGCAGCAGAAGTCCAACTGGTGCTGGGCGGCGGCCGGCAACACCATCGCCGCCCACCTGGGCGAGAACTACACGCAGAACCAGTTCTGCAACGCCGCCTTCCACCGCCAACAGGGCACCGACTGCCCCAACGACCAGGCGACGCTGGGCAACGTGCAGAACGCGCTGCGCTGGATGGGCGTCAACCCCGGGTCGTACGTGAACGGCTGGCTGCGCTACCCGACGGTGCAGGGCGAGGTGAACGCCGGACGCCCCGTGGAGACCCGCATCCAGTGGTCGAACGGCGGCGGCCACATGCACGTCCTCTACGGCTACGACGACGCGAACAGCTGGGTCTACTGGGGCGACCCCTGGCCCACCAGCGACCGCTACAACTGGGCCTCGCACGCCTGGTACGTCGACAACAACACCTTCTCCTGGACCCACTCGCTCTACCGGATCGGGGCGTGACCGCGATGAGCCGACCCGTAGCCGTACCCGTACCCCTCAAGGCCGTGCTCGCCGGTGCGGCGGCCACGCTGCTGCTCGGCCTCGGCGCGCCCCGGGCGGCCGCCACTCCCGCACAGGGCGAGACGCCGCCCCCACGGGACGAGACGCCGACCGCCGCCGCACGCGCGGCAGCGCACGAGGCGGCCGTCTCGCCCGGCACCAGGGCGACCCTGTCCCGCTTCTTCGCCCGCGAGGGAACCGTCACAGCGACGGCCGCCGAACCGCGCATCAAGGGTGACGCCGTCCCCGTGTACTACTTGGCGCCGGATTTCGTCGCAGGAAAGAAGGGCGCCCCCGTGGCCCGCCTGGAGTTCCTGGCCAGCAAAGCCGTCTCGTCCGACGGTCAGGAGGCCTCCCTGTGGACGGTGAAGCAGGACGGCGCCTGGAAGGTGGTGAACATCGCCACAGGGGACGACGAGACGCACTACGCGCGCGTGGGCGCCGAGAAGCTCCCCGGAGGCACCGTCTTCCACGAGCCGCAGATCAACGCCTGGTACGTCACGCACCACGCGCGCGTGCTGCCCCTCGACCAGGACGCCGCCCGCGCCATCGGCCCCGACGGGACCTCACTCTCCGCCTACCGCGAGCGAGTTGAGCAGTCCTACGGCGACAAACTGCCCGGCTCGGCGTACGCGAAGTCCGGCAAGGCGGGCGGCTATGCGGCACAGCCCGACGCCGCACCGGAATCCGGCCCTCCGACCGCGACCGCGACCGCAACGGCGACGACGGCGGCCGTGACCGTGGCCTCCACCGCCGCGGGCCTCGGCGCGTGCACGGCCCTCGGCCTGGCCGTCGTACGCACCGTACGGACGCGACGAACCCACCGCCGGGCCGCAGCGGAGAGCTGACTCGTCCCTGAGCTGACTCGTCCATGAGCTGAGCGGCGCGCAAGCTGAGCGACCCGTGATGCCGTCCACACCCGTGGGCGGCATCACGGTGCACGGCCCCGGCTGTCGGTCCCCGCCAGTAGGGTGAGAGTCATGGCTGACCCCTCCACCTACCGCCCCAAGCCGGGACAGATCCCCGACTCCCCGGGGGTCTACAAGTTCCGCGACGAGCACCGCCGGGTGATCTACGTCGGGAAGGCCAAGAGCCTGCGCCAACGGCTCGCCAACTACTTCCAGGACCTGGCGAGTCTGCACCCGCGCACCCGCTCGATGGTCACGACGGCCTCCTCCGTCGAGTGGACCGTGGTGACGACCGAGGTCGAGGCGCTCCAGCTCGAGTACACGTGGATCAAGGAGTTCGACCCGCGGTTCAACGTCAAGTACCGCGACGACAAGAGCTACCCGTACCTGGCGGTCACCCTCAACGAGGACTACCCGCGGGTCCAGGTCATGCGCGGCGCCAAGAAGAAGGGCGTGCGCTACTTCGGCCCGTACGGACACGCGTGGGCCATCCGCGAGACGGTCGACCTGATGCTCCGCGTCTTTCCGGTGCGCACCTGCTCGGCGGGCGTCTTCAAGAACGCCGCCCGCACCGGCCGCCCCTGCCTCCTCGGGTACATCGGCAAGTGCTCGGCGCCCTGCGTGGGCCGCATCAGCGCCGAGGACCACCGCGAACTGGCCGAGGACTTCTGCGACTTCATGGCCGGCCGCACGGGTGCGTACCTCCGCCGCCTGGAGAAGGAGATGGCCGCCGCGGCCGACGAGATGGAGTACGAGCGGGCGGCCCGCCTGCGCGACGACATCGAGGCGCTGCGCCGCGCGATGGAGAAGAGCGCGGTCGTCCTCGCCGACGACACCGACGCGGACCTGATCGCCCTGGCCGAGGACGAGCTGGAGGCGGCGGTGCAGATCTTCCACGTCCGCGGCGGCCGGGTCCGCGGCCAGCGCGGCTGGGTCACCGACAAGGTCGAGGCCGTCACCACGGGCGACCTGGTCGAGCACGCCGTGCAGCAGCTCTACGGCGAGGAGAGCGGGGACGCCGTCCCCAAGGAGGTCCTCGTCCCGGCCCTGCCCGACCCGGTGGCGCCCGTGCAGGCGTGGCTCGCCGAGCGCCGCGGCAGCGGGGTCGACCTGCGTGTGCCGCAGCGGGGCGACAAGCGCGCCCTGATGGAGACGGTCCAGCGCAACGCCCAGCAGGCCCTCGTGCTGCACAAGACGAAGCGGGCCTCCGACCTGACGACCCGCTCCCGCGCCCTGGAGGAGATCGCCGCGGCGCTCGACCTGGACAGCGCGCCGCTGCGCATCGAGTGCTTCGACATCTCGCACCTCCAGGGGGACGACGTCGTCGCGTCCATGGTGGTCTTCGAGGACGGCCTCGCCCGCAAGAGCGAGTACCGCCGGTTCCAGATCAAGGGCCGCGTCGGCGACACCCAGGTCTGGCACGGCGAGGGCCAGGACGACGTCCGCTCGATGCACGAGGTGATCGCCCGCCGCTTCAAGCGGTACATCGCCGAGAAGGAGAAGACCGGCGAGTGGGCAGAGGAGACGACCCCCGAGGAGGCCCTCACCGAGGAGGACGGCCGCCCGAAGAGGTTCGCGTACCCACCGCAGCTCGTCGTCGTGGACGGCGGAAAGCCGCAGGTCGCGGCGGCCAAGCGGGCCATGGACGAGCTGGGCATCGACGACGTCGCGGTGTGCGGCCTGGCCAAGCGCCTGGAGGAGGTCTGGCTGCCGGACGAGGACGACCCGGTGGTCCTGCCCCGCTCCAGCGAGGGCCTGTACCTGCTCCAGCGGGTACGTGACGAGGCGCACCGTTTCGCGATCGCCTATCAGCGAAAGAAGCGGGCCAAGAGGTTCCGGGCGGGGCCTCTCGACGCGGTGCCCGGTCTCGGGGAGACGCGCAAACAGGCGCTCATCAAGCACTTCGGTTCCGTGAAGAAACTGCGGTCCGCCACAATTGAGCAGATCTGTGAGGTCCCCGGGATAGGCCGCAAGACGGCCGAGACGATCGCCGCGGCTCTCGCCGGAGCGGCCCCCGCCGCCCCGGCGGTGAACACGGCGACCGGAGAGATCATTGAAGAAGAGGCACCCGTGACGGCGGAGGCCGCAGAGGCACCCGCGGGCGCCGTGGAGAGACGGGGGCAGGAGACATGACAGAGCGCGAAGAAGACGGAGCACAGGTGAGTACGGGTACGGGCATCGTCGAGCCCGGCGAGGCCGCGGAGGCCGCCATCCCCGAGCTGGTGATCATCTCCGGCATGTCCGGGGCAGGCCGCTCCACCGCGGCCAAGTGCCTCGAGGACCTCGGCTGGTTCGTGGTGGACAACCTGCCGCCCGCGCTGATCCCCACCATGGTGGAGCTCGGCGCCCGCTCGCAGGGCAACGTGGCGCGCATCGCGGTCGTCGTGGACGTCCGCGGCCGCCGCTTCTTCGACAACCTCCGGCAGTCCCTCGCGGACCTGGAGGCGAAGAACGTCACGCGGCGGATCGTGTTCCTGGAGTCCTCCGACGACGCCCTGGTGCGCCGCTTCGAGTCGGTGCGCCGCCCGCACCCGCTCCAGGGCGACGGCCGCATCGTCGACGGCATCGCCGCCGAGCGCGACCTGCTGCGCGAACTGCGCGGCGACGCCGACCTGGTGATCGACACCTCCAGCCTCAACGTCCACGAGCTGCGCGCCAAGATGGACGCCCAGTTCGCCGGCGACGAAGAGCCCGAACTCCGCGCCACCGTCATGTCGTTCGGGTACAAGTACGGCCTGCCGGTCGACGCCGACCTGGTCGTCGACTGCCGCTTCCTGCCCAACCCGCACTGGGTCCCGGAGCTCCGTCCGTACACGGGCCTGAACGAGGAGGTGTCGGGTTACGTCTTCAACCAGCCCGGCGCCAAGGAGTTCCTCGACCGGTACAGCGAGCTGCTCCAGCTGATCGCGACGGGCTACCGCCGCGAGGGCAAGCGGTACGTCACGATCGCCGTCGGCTGTACGGGCGGAAAGCACCGCTCCGTCGCCATGTCGGAGAAGCTCGCCGCGCGCCTCGCCACCGAGGGCGTGGAGACCGTCGTCGTCCACCGGGACATGGGGCGCGAGTGAAACCCCAGCCCCGTCGGGCCCGGCTCAGCCGCCTCAGCCGCAGGCGCTCGGCCCAGCCCAAGGTCGTCGCGCTCGGCGGCGGAATGGGCCTGTCGGCCTCGCTCGCCGCCCTGCGCCGGATCACCGGCGACCTGACGGCCGTGGTCACCGTCGCGGACGACGGCGGCTCCAGCGGCCGGCTCCGCGACGAGCTGGGCGTGCTCCCGCCCGGCGACCTGCGCAAGGCCCTGGCCGCGCTGTGCGGTGACGACGACTGGGGCCAGACCTGGGCCCGCGTCATCCAGCACCGCTTCCAGTCCCAGGGCGAACTGCACGAGCACGCGGTCGGCAACCTCCTGATCGTCGCCCTCTGGGAGCAGCTCGGCGACCATGTCCAGGCCCTCGACCTGGTGGGCAAGCTCCTCGGCGCGCACGGCCGGGTGCTGCCCATGTCCGCCGTGCCGCTCGAACTGCAGGCGCTGGTCAAGGGCCACGATCCGGAGCGGCCGGGCGAGGTGGACACGGTGCGCGGGCAGGCCAATGTGGCGCTGACCCGTGGCGAGGTGCAGTCCGTGCACCTGGTGCCGAACGACCCGCCCGCCGTGCCCGACGCCGTCGCCGCGGTGCTCGACGCGGACTGGGTGGTGCTGGGCCCCGGCTCCTGGTTCTCCTCGGTGATCCCGCATCTGCTGGTGCCGGAGCTGCTCGAGGCGCTCACCGAGACCAAGGCTCGCAAGGTGCTCTCCCTCAACCTCGCGCCGCAGCCCGGAGAAACCGAAGGTTTCTCCCCGCAGCGTCATTTGGAGGTTTTGGGACGACACGCCCCTAAACTCGCCCTGGACGTGGTGCTGGCCGACGAGGCCGCCGTGCCCGACCGGGACAGCCTCACCGACGCCGCCAAGCGTCTGGGGGCGGCGGTCGAGCTGGCGCCGGTGGCCGAGGCCGTGGGTTCTCCGAAGCACGACCCGGAGCTGCTGGCCGCCGCGTACGACCGTATTTTTCGGATGCATGGAAGGATCGGCCCATGGCGATGACGGCAGCGGTGAAGGACGAAATCTCCCGGCTCCCCGTCACCCGGACCTGCTGCAGAAAAGCAGAGGTCTCGGCGATTCTTCGGTTCGCCGGTGGCCTTCACCTGGTCAGCGGCCGCATCGTGATCGAGGCGGAGCTGGACACGGGCGTCGCGGCCCGGCGGCTCAAGAAGGACATCCTGGAGATCTTCGGGCACAGCTCGGAGCTCATGGTGATGGCCGCGGGCGGCCTGCGGCGCGGCTCCCGCTTCGTCGTACGGGTGGTGGCGGGCGGCGACCAACTGGCGCGCCAGACCGGCCTGGTGGACGGTCGCGGCCGGCCGATCCGCGGTCTGCCCCCGCAGGTCGTCTCGGGCGCCACGTGTGACGCGGAGGCCGCCTGGCGCGGCGCGTTCCTGGCGCACGGTTCGCTGACGGAGCCCGGCCGCTCCTCCTCCCTAGAGGTGACCTGCCCCGGCCCGGAGGCGGCGCTCGCCCTGGTGGGCGCGGCCCGCAGGCTGTCCATCGCAGCCAAGGCCCGCGAGGTGCGCGGCGTGGACCGCGTCGTCGTCCGCGACGGCGACGCGATCGGCGCGCTCCTCACCCGGCTCGGCGCGCACGACTCGGTGCTCGCCTGGGAGGAGCGCCGGATGCGCCGCGAGGTCCGCGCCACGGCCAACCGCCTGGCCAACTTCGACGACGCCAACCTGCGCCGCTCGGCCCGCGCCGCGGTCGCCGCGGGCGCCCGTGTGCAGCGCGCCCTGGAGATCCTGGGCGACGAGGTGCCGGAGCACCTCGCGGCGGCCGGCCGGCTGCGCATGGAGCACAAGCAGGCCTCCCTGGAGGAGCTGGGCGCGCTCGCCGACCCGCCGCTGACCAAGGACGCCGTCGCGGGCCGCATCCGCCGCCTCCTGGCGATGGCCGACAAGCGCGCCCAGGACCTCGGCATTCCGGGTACGGAGTCGAACCTGACGGAGGAGATGGCCGACAACCTCGTCGGCTGACCGCCCCGCCTCGTCGGCCGACCACCCTCGGGCGGCCGCTCGTAGCATCCGAAAGCCGTCGGTGTCCGGAGAGATCCGGACACCGACGGCTTTTGCGTGCCGTACGCGCCGGATACGGCCAGGTCGGGCCGCCGCCGGAAACCGTCCCGTCTCACAACCTGAACGCGATCGTCATCCGAAAACCGTCGATCCGGCGTGCACTGGGTGTCACTTGACGTCGTCGGCACTTTCACTCTCGGAGCGCTCCGACCGGCCCCCGAAAGGGTGCGGAGGGTACCTCCGGATGAGCCCCGGAAGGTTGCCCTCCGGAGGCTCGGAGGCGACTTCCGCAGGCCTCGCGCGGTCGTTACGGGGCGTGACAGCGGAGGTGTCGGAGGCGGTCCGGAAGGGCACTCAAATGAGGCCGCTTGCGCCCGTCTGATGGGCCAAGCGCTTGCTTCGCCGCCCTGTTGACTCTGAGTGACGAACGGAGGTCCGTATCCGCAAACACGGTGCGCGCCGCCGCAACTCGTACGGACCCACTCGATGTCACTCGAACGTCTCAGGAGAGGTAGGGTCGAAGGCGGTCGGGGACATCCCATTCAGCTCGCCGGCGCACAGACCGGCGTACCAACGAGGAGATCGGTTCGTGACGATCCGCGTAGGCATCAATGGCTTCGGTCGCATCGGCCGCAACTACTTCCGGGCGCTCCTGGAGCAGGGCGCGGACATCGAGGTCGTTGCCGTCAACGACCTGGGTGACACCGCGACCACGGCCCACCTGCTGAAGTACGACACCATCCTTGGGCGCCTCAAGGCCGAGGTCACCCACACCGAGGACACCATCACCGTCGACGGGCACACCATCAAGGTGCTGTCCGAGCGCAACCCCGCCGACATCCCGTGGGGCGACCTGGGCGTCGACATCGTCGTCGAATCGACCGGCATCTTCACGAAGAAGGAGGACGCCGCCAAGCACATCGCGGGCGGCGCGAAGAAGGTCCTGATCTCGGCTCCGGCCAAGGACGAGGACATCACGATCGTGATGGGCGTCAACCAGGACAAGTACGACCCGGCGCAGCACCACGTCATCTCCAACGCCTCCTGCACCACCAACTGTGTGGCGCCGATGGCCAAGGTTCTCGACGAGAACTTCGGCATCGTCAAGGGCCTGATGACGACGGTGCACGCGTACACCAACGACCAGCGCATCCTGGACTTCCCGCACAAGGACCTGCGCCGCGCCCGCGCCGCCGCGGAGAACATCATCCCGACGACCACCGGCGCCGCCAAGGCCACCGCCCTCGTCCTGCCGCAGCTCAAGGGCAAGCTCGACGGCATCGCCATGCGCGTCCCGGTCCCCACCGGCTCCGCCACGGACCTGGTCGTCGAGGTCTCCCGCGAGGTCACCAAGGACGAGGTCAACGCCGCGTTCAAGAAGGCCGCCGACAGCGGCGACCTGAAGGGCATCCTCTTCTACACCGAGGACCCGATCGTGTCCTCGGACATCGTCAGCGACCCGGCTTCCTGCACGTTCGACTCCTCCCTGACCATGGTCCAGGAGGGCAACTCGGTGAAGATCCTCGGTTGGTACGACAACGAGTGGGGTTACTCGAACCGACTGGTCGACCTCACCACCTTCGTCGGCGGCCAGCTCTGACCCGGATTTGATTCGGACAGGCAATTCGATGTGAGCTACGGGGCTCGGGCAGCGCGATCTCGCGCCGTCCGGGCCCCGTAGCTGTTGCTCGGAAGCTTTCAAGGAGTCCCTGAGAAATGAAGACGATCGACGAACTTCTCGCCGAAGGCGTCGCCGGAAAGCGGGTATTCGTCCGCGCCGACCTCAACGTGCCGCTGGACGGCACCACCATCACCGACGACGGCCGCATCCGCGCCGTGCTCCCGACCGTGAAGGCGCTCGCCGACGCGGGCGCGCGCGTCGTCGTCGCCTCCCACCTGGGCCGTCCCAAGGGCGCACCGGACCCGGCGTTCTCCCTCGCCCCGGCCGCGACCCGGCTCGGTGAACTCCTGGGCGCCGACGTGCAGTTCGCCACCGACACCGTCGGCGACTCCGCCAAGTCCGTCACGTCCGGCCTCGCCGACGGCCAGGTCGCCGTCATCGAGAACCTGCGCTTCAACGCCGGCGAGACCTCCAAGGACGACGCCGAGCGCGGCGCCTTCGCGGACCAGCTGGCCGAGCTCGCCGACCTCTACGTGGGCGACGGCTTCGGCGCCGTGCACCGCAAGCACGCCTCGGTGTACGACCTCCCGGCCCGGCTCCCGCACGCCGCGGGCTACCTCATCGCCAAGGAGGTCAGCGTCCTCAAGAAGCTCACCGAGGACGTCAAGCGCCCGTACACCGTGGTCCTCGGCGGCGCCAAGGTCTCCGACAAGCTCGCCGTCATCGACGAGCTGCTCGGCAAGGCCGACCGCCTCCTCATCGGCGGCGGCATGGCGTACACCTTCCTCAAGGCCAAGGGGCACGAGGTCGGCATCTCCCTGCTGCAGGAGGACCAGATCCCGGCGGTCAAGGAGTACATGGAGCGCGCCGAGAAGAACGGCGTCGAGCTCGTCCTCCCGGTCGACGTCCTGGTCTCCACCGACTTCCCGGACCTGAAGACCAAGGCCCCGGCCGACTTCGACACCGTCGACGCGGACCAGATCCCCGCGGACAAGGAGGGCCTGGACATCGGCCCGAAGTCCCGCGAGCTGTTCGCCTCCAAGATCACCGACGCCGAGACGGTGTTCTGGAACGGCCCCGTCGGCGTCGCCGAGCACCCCGACTACGCTGGCGGCACGACGGCCATCGCGCAGGCCCTGCTGGACAGCAAGGGCTTCACGGTGGTCGGCGGCGGCGACTCGGCCGCCGCCGTCCGCAACCTGGGCTTCGACGAGTCGAAGTTCGGCCACATCTCGACCGGTGGCGGTGCCTCCCTCGAATACCTCGAGGGCAAGACCCTGCCCGGCCTCGCCGCACTGGAGGACTGACCCTTAATGAGCACGCGTACGCCCCTGATGGCGGGCAACTGGAAGATGAACCTCAACCACCTCGAGGCCATCGCCCACGTCCAGAAGCTCGCCTTCGCGCTCGCCGACAAGGACTACGAGGCCGTCGAGGTCGCCGTCCTTCCGCCCTTCACCGACCTGCGCTCCGTGCAGACCCTGGTGGACGGCGACAAGCTCAAGATCAAGTACGGCGCCCAGGACATCTCGGCGCAGGACTCCGGTGCGTACACCGGCGAGATCTCGGGCCCGATGCTGTCGAAGCTCAAGTGCACCTATGTCGCCATCGGGCACAGCGAGCGCCGCCAGTACCACAACGAGAACGACGAGATCTGCAACGCCAAGGTGAAGGCCGCCTACAAGCACGGCCTGACCCCGATCCTGTGCGTCGGTGAGGGCCTCGACATCCGCAAGGCCGGCCAGCAGGTCCAGTACACGCTGAACCAGGTCGAGGGCGGCCTCAAGGACGTCCCCGCCGAGCAGGCCGAGTCCATCGTGATCGCCTACGAGCCGGTGTGGGCCATCGGCACCGGCGAGGTCGCCACCCCCGAGGACGCGCAGGAGGTGTGCGGCGCGATCCGCGGCAAGCTCGCCGAGCTGTACTCGCAGGAGCTGGCCGACAAGGTCCGCATCCAGTACGGCGGTTCCGTGAAGTCCGGGAACGTGGCCGCGATCATGGCTCAGCCCGACGTCGACGGCGCCCTCATCGGCGGTGCCGCGCTCGACGCCGACGAGTTCGTCAAGATCGTCCGATTCCGCGACCAGTGAGACGGCGAACCGTCGAGCACTGAGTATGCGGTAGCGACGTAACGTCGTACCCTTGCGGGGTCCGAGGCTTGCTTTTCTGAGCTTTCCGCTCATTCACGCGAGACTCGGGCCCCGTCGTCGTTCAGATACCGAGGAAGTTGGTCCAGCCGTGGTTATGGGGTTCTCGATCGCCCTGATCGTCTTCAGCGGACTGCTGATGCTTTTGGTGCTCATGCACAAGGGCAAGGGCGGTGGACTCTCCGACATGTTCGGTGGCGGCATGCAGTCCTCCGTCGGCGGCTCCTCGGTCGCCGAGCGCAACCTCGACCGCATCACCGTCGTGGTCGGTCTGCTCTGGTTCGCGTGCATCGTCGTGCTCGGCCTGCTGATGAAGCTCGACAGCTGACTCTTTATCGTCCTGCCGGTTGACGCAGTAACGCCGTACGCCTTTTATAGGCGGCTTATTATGGCCGTGCGTCTCCGGGGCGGGGGAGTGTAACTCCGAACACTGGACGCGCGTTGGGCCTTACGTAGACTGGGGCACCCGCGGCACGGCCGCCGGTGAGCAACGCTGTGCAGCACTGTTACGCAGGGAGTTACGACCGTGGCAAGTGGCAACGCGATCCGTGGAAGTCGGGTCGGAGCGGGGCCGATGGGCGAGGCCGAGCGGGGCGAGTCCGCGCCGCGCCTGCGCATCTCCTTCTGGTGCTCCAACGGGCATGAGACACAGCCGAGCTTCGCCAGCGACGCGTCGGTCCCCGACACCTGGGACTGTCCGCGCTGCGGATTCCCGGCAGGCCAGGACCGGGACAACCCGCCGGACCCGCCGCGCACCGAGCCCTACAAGACGCACCTCGCCTACGTGCGGGAGCGGCGCAGCGACGCCGACGGCGAGGCGATCCTCGCCGAGGCACTCGCCAAACTGCGCGGCGAGATCTAGGAATTGAGACCGGCCGGACACCGCGAGGTGCCCGGCCGGAGCTGTTTCTCCAGCCGCTCCCCAGCCACAGCACCAGCCGCACACCAGCCCCGCACCCAGCCGTTTCCCCAGGTCGCAGGCCGTTCCGCGGCGATTGTCAGTGGCGCCCTCTAAGGTCTTCAGCAGGTCGTCAAACGGCAGGCCGGGAGGGGGAGTTGGCGTGACCACGGGGGCAACAGGGGCAACGGGGGCTGTGGAGACAGCCGATGCGGAAGAGACGCGCGCACCGTCCTGGCGCGGAGGCTTCGGACGCCTCTGGACGGCCGCGATCGTCTCGCGGTTCGGGGACTCCCTGCGCATCGCGGCCCTGCCGCTGCTCGCCGCCTCGCTGACGGACGATCCGCTGCTCGTCGCCCTCGTCACCGCTTCCGGCTATCTGCCCTGGCTCCTCTTCGGACTGCTCGGCGGAGCCATCGCCGACCGCGTCGACCAACGCCGCGCCATGTGGGCCGTCGATCTCGTACGCGGGCTGCTGATCGGCGTGTTCGCCCTCGCCGTCGCCTTCGACCGGTCGAGCATCGCGGTCCTGGTGGCGCTCGCGTTCACGCTCACCACACTCCAGACCCTCTTCGACAACGCGGCCACGGCACTGCTGCCGTCCCTCGTGGAACCCGCGGCGCTCGGCAGTGCCAACGCCCGCCTCCAGACCGGGCAGATGCTCGTCAGCAGCTTCGTCGCCACCCCGGCCGTGCCGCTGCTGCTCGCCGCCGGCGCGGCCGTCCCGTACGCCGCGGACGCCGCCACCTATCTCGTCGCCGCCGCGCTCGTCGCCTCCTTGCGTACGGCGCCGCGCGAGCGGGAGGAGAGACCCAGCGGGCGGACACTGCGGGCCGACATCGCCGAGGGGCTGCGCATCCTGTGGCGCGACCGCACACTGCGTGGCCTGTGCATATCGGCCACGTTGTGCAACATCGGCGTCGGCGGCCTCATCGCCACCCTCGTCCTGCACGTCACGGGCTGGCTCGACGCGGGCGAGACGGCCTACGCGCTGTGCCTGTCCTCGTACGGAGTCGGCAGCGTGGTCGGCGGGTTCTGCGCCAACCGGATCGGGCGGCGCGTCGGGCGGCTGCGCAGCGTGCTCGTCGCCGGGGCGCTGCAGATCGGGCCGCTCGTCGCGATCGGGCTGATCCGCAGCGTGTGGGCGGTCGTCGTGGGCCTGGTGGTGTTCGGCTTCATGGGCATGGTGTGGAACGTCAACGAGGTGACGCTGATGCAGCAGCGCAGCCCCGTCGCGGCGCTCGGGCGGATCAGCGCGGCCTTCCGGACCCTGTCGCTCGGCGGGGCGCCCCTCGGGGCGATGCTCGCCGGCGCAGCGGCCGCCGCGTGGGGGCTCAACACCCCGGCGCTGCTCGCCGCCGGACTGTTCGTGCTGTCCGTCGTCGCGCTGATACCTGCGCTCAAGCCACCCGTCACCGCTCCTTAAGTCGGCCGACAGGGGACAGACAGCTCATACCGCTCACTGATCAATTAGGTTGGTCGGGCAGCGGGGAAGTTGCAGGCTCAGGTAAGAGAGAAGGCTGAAGTCCCAGATGAACGCAGCAAGCCGGACCACCAGGCTCAACCAGTTGCCGGAGTGGGCGGCGCTCGCCAAGCACCGGGAGCAGCTGGGCGAAGCGCACCTGCGGGAACTGTTCGCCGAGGACCAGCAGCGTGCCGGGAAGTACACGGCGCAGGTGGGGGACCTGCACGTCGACTACTCGAAGCAGCTGGTCACCGACGAGACGCTGACGCTGCTGCGCGAACTGGCCGCCGCCACCGACGTGTTCGGGCTGCGCGACGCCATGTTCCGCGGCGAGAAGATCAACACGACCGAGGACCGCGCCGTGCTGCACACCGCGCTGCGTGCTCCGGCCGACGCGGTCATCGAGGTCGACGGCGAGAACGTCGTGCCGAAGGTGCACGCTGTGCTCGACAAGATGGCGGCCTTCGCCGACAAGGTCCGTGCGGGGGAGTGGACCGGCCACACCGGCAAGCGGATCCGCAACGTCGTCAACGTCGGCATCGGCGGCTCCGACCTCGGCCCCGCGATGGCGTACGAGGTGCTGCGCTCCTACACCGACCGCGAGTTGACGTTCCGCTTCGTCTCCAACGTGGACGGCGCCGATCTGCACGAGGCCGTGCGGGACCTGGACCCGGCGGAGACGCTGTTCATCATCGCGTCGAAGACCTTCACCACCATCGAGACGATCACCAACGCCACTTCCGCGCGGAACTGGCTGCTGACCGGGCTGCGGGCGGACCAGGAGGCCGTGGCCAAGCACTTCGTGGCGCTGTCGACGAACGCCGAGAAGGTCGCCGAGTTCGGCATCGACACGGCCAACATGTTCGAGTTCTGGGACTGGGTCGGCGGCAGGTACTCGTACGACTCGGCGATCGGGCTGTCCCTGATGATCGCCATCGGCCCCGAGCGCTTCCGGGAGATGCTGGACGGCTTCCGCCTGGTCGACGAGCACTTCCGCACGGCGCCGGCGGAGTCCAACGTCCCGCTCCTGCTCGGCCTGTTGGGGGTCTGGTACGGCGGGTTCTTCGACGCGCAGTCGCACGCGGTGCTGCCGTACAGCCACTACCTGTCCAAGTTCACGGCGTACCTTCAGCAGCTGGACATGGAGTCCAACGGCAAGTCGGTGGACCGGGACGGGAACCCGGTGGAGTGGCAGACCGGGCCGGTGGTGTGGGGCACGCCGGGGACCAACGGGCAGCACGCGTACTACCAGTTGATCCATCAGGGCACGAAGGTGATCCCGGCGGACTTCATCGGCTTCGCGAAGCCCGTCGAGGACCTGCTGCCCGGCCTGGCCGCGCAGCACGATCTGCTGATGGCCAACTTCTTCGCGCAGACGCAGGCGTTGGCGTTCGGCAAGACGCCGGACGAGGTGCGGGCGGAGGGCGTGCCCGAGGAGCTGGTCGCGCACAAGACGTTCCGCGGCAACCACCCGACGACCACGATCCTCGCGGCCGAGCTGACGCCGTCCGTGCTCGGCCAGCTCATCGCGCTGTACGAGCACAAGGTGTTCGTGCAGGGCGCGATCTGGAACATCGACTCGTTCGACCAGTGGGGCGTGGAACTCGGCAAGGTCCTCGCGAAGCGGGTCGAGCCGGCTCTCACCGAGGGCGCGGAGGTCGAGGGGCTCGACGCCTCGTCCAGGGCGCTGGTGGCCAAGTACCGGGAACTGCGGGGGCGTTGAGCCCAGGCGTACGGAAGGGGCGGGCCCGGGGAGGAAACCCCGGACCCGCCCCGAGCCGAGCCGTGCCGTGCCGTGCCGTGCCGTGCCGAGCCGGAAACCGGCCTTCGGCGGTGGGCCGCTTACGGCGACGCCGGCGGGTACAGATCCCGCGGCAGCTGGGAAGCCGCCGCCGAGTCCAGGAGCCACAGCGTGCGCGAGCGGCCGCGGGCGCCCGCCGCCGGGGCCTGGATCTCGCCCGCGCCCGACAGGGCGATCGCCGCGGCCTGCGCCTTGTCCTCGCCCGCCGCGAGGAGCCACACCTCACGGGCGGAGCGGATCGCGGGCAGCGTGAGGGAGATCCGCGTGGGCGGCGGCTTGGGCGCGCCGTGGACGCCGACCACCATCCGCTCGGTCTCCCGCACCGCGGGCAGCTCCGGGAAGAGCGACGCCACGTGGGTGTCCGGGCCGACGCCGAGGAGCAGCACGTCGAAGGTGGGGACCTCGCCGTGGTTCTCCGGCCGTGCGGCGGCGGCCAGTTCGGTGGCGTACGCCTCGGCCGCCGCGTCCGCGTCGATGCCGTACGGGCCGTCGGAAGCGGGCATGGCGTGCACCCGGGCCGGGTCGAGCGGCACCGAGTCGAGCAGGGCCTCGCGGGCCTGCGTGACGTTGCGCTCCGGGTCGCCGTCCGGCAGGAACCGCTCGTCGCCCCACCACAGGTCGAGGCGGCTCCAGTCGACGGCGTCCCGCGCGGGGGAGGCGCCGAGCGCGGCGAGCAGGCCGTTGCCGTTGCGGCCGCCGGTGAGGACCACCGAGGCGGAACCGCGGGCGGCCTGCGCGTCCACGATCTTCGTGATCAGGCGGGCCGCGGCGGCCTGCGCCATGAGTTCCTTGTCGCGGTGGACGACGAGCTGAGGTGCTGTGCTCACTTCGACGCCGCCTTCGCACCGCGGCCGCCGGACGAGCCCGAACCGGCCTTCTTCGCCGAGGACTTGGAGGCCGAGGCCTTCTTACCGGCCGCCGAGCCCGAGCCCGATCCCGAACCGGACCCCGATCCCGAACCGGACCCCGAAGCCTCCGCCGAGCCCGACCCCGAAGAACCCTCCGAACCCGAAGCAGACCCAGAACCAGACCCAGCCCCCGCCCCGGCCGCCGCCTCCGCAGGAGACAGCACCTCCGGAACCGTCCGTGCCGGATCCGGCTCCGCCAGCCGGTCCACGCCGTACTTCAGCGCCGACGCGTACGTGTCGTCCGGGTCGAGGCGGCGCAGCTCCTCCGCGATCAACTCGGCCGTCTCGCGCCGCTTCAACGCCACCGCGCGGTCCGGCTGGCCCTGCATCGAGAGCGTCGCCAGGGCGCCGTCGGGCCGGTCGAGGACGATCGGACCGCAGTCCGTCTCCATGCGTACGGCGGTCAGGCCGGGGCCGCTGGACAGCGAGCGCGTCACCGGCACGGACAGCCGGTCCGCGAGCCACATGCCGAGCAGCTCACAGCTCGGGTTGAACTCCTCGCCCTCCACCTCGGCCGCGGTGACCTGGCAGGTCACCTGGTCGAGCGCGGCGGCCAGCATGGAGCGCCACGGGGTGATCCGGGTCCAGGACAGATCCGTGTCGCCCGGCGTGTACGTCTCCGCGCGCGAGGCCAGCTCGTGGATGGGCTGCTCGCAGGCGTACGTGTCGGTCACCCGGCGCTGCGCCAGCGCGCCCAGCGGGTCGTTGGCGGGGTCGAGCGGCGCGTGCACCGGCCACCACACCACGACCGGGGCGTCCGGAAGCAGCAGCGGCAGGACCACCGACTGGGCGTGGTTGAGGACGTCGCCGTACAGCCGCAGGATCACCGTCTCGCCGGTGCCCGCGTCGACGCCCACCCGCACGTCCGCGTCGAGGCGCGAGGACGTGCGGTCACGCGGGGAGCGCGCGGCCCGCTTGATGACGACGAGGGTGCGCGAGGGGTGCTCGCGCGAGGCCTCGTTGGCCGCCTTCAGGGAGTCGTACGCGTTCTCCTCGTCGGTGACGATGACCAGCGTGAGCACCATGCCGACGGCGGGTGAGCCGATGGCGCGGCGGCCCTGCACGAGGGCCTTGTTGACCTTGCTGGCCGTGGTGTCCGTGAGGTCGATCTTCATGGGCGGCGCCAGCTCCGTCCGTCTCGTTCGAGCATTTCGTCCGCCTCGACGGGGCCCCAGGTGCCCGACGGGTACTGCGCGGGCTTGCCGCTCACGTCCCAGTGCTGCTCGATCGGGTCGAGGATGTTCCAGGACAGCTCGACCTCCTCGGTGCGCGGGAAGAGGTTGGAGTCGCCCAACAGGACGTCCAGGATGAGCCGTTCGTACGCCTCAGGGCTGGACTCCGTGAAGGACTCGCCGTACGCGAAGTCCATGGACACGTCCCGGACCTCCATCGACGTGCCCGGCACCTTCGAGCCGAACCGCATCGTCACGCCCTCGTCCGGCTGGACCCGGATGACCAGGGCGTTGTGCCCGAGCTCCTCGGTCGCCGTGTGGTCGAACGGGGAGTGCGGGGCGCGCTGGAAGACGACCGCGATCTCGGTGACGCGGCGGCCGAGGCGCTTGCCGGTGCGCAGATAGAACGGGACGCCCGCCCAGCGGCGGTTGTCGATCTCCAGCTTCATCGCGGCGTACGTGTCGGTCGTCGACTGCGGGTCGATGCCGTCCTCTTGGAGGTAGCCGATGACCTTCTCGCCGCCCTGCCAGCCGGCCGCGTACTGGCCGCGGACCGTGTGCTTCGACAGGTCCTTGGGCAGCTTCACCGCGCCGAGGACCTTGGTCTTCTCGGCGGCGAGCGCGTCCGCGTCGAAGGAGGAGGGCTCCTCCATCGCGGTCAGGGCGAGGAGTTGGAGCAGGTGGTTCTGGATGACGTCACGGGCGGCGCCGATGCCGTCGTAGTACCCGGCGCGGCCGCCGATGCCGATGTCCTCGGCCATGGTGATCTGCACGTGGTCGACGTACGACCGGTTCCAGATCGGCTCGAAGAGGGTGTTCGCGAACCGCAGCGCCAGGATGTTCTGGACGGTCTCCTTGCCCAGATAGTGGTCGATGCGGAAGACCTGCTCGGGCTGGAACACCTCGTGCACGATGGCGTTCAACTCCCGCGCGGAGGCGAGGTCGTGGCCGAAGGGCTTCTCGATGACCGCGCGCCGCCAGGAGCCCTCGCTCTGGTCGGCCAGGCCGTGCTTCTTCAGCTGCTGCACGACGTTGGGGAAGAACTTCGGCGGCACCGACAGGTAGAACGCGAAGTTGCCGCCCGTGCCCTGCGCCTTGTCGAGCTCCTCCATCGTCGACTTCAGCGTCTCGAACGCCTCGTCGTCGTCGAAGTCGCCCTGCACGAACCGCATGCCCTGACTCAGCTGCTGCCAGACCTCCTCGCGGAAGGGGGTCCGGGAGTGCTGCTTGACCGCGTCGTGCACCTCCTGCGCGAAGTCCTCGTCCTGCCACTCGCGGCGGGCGAAGCCGATGAGCGAGAAGCCCGGCGGCAGCAGCCCGCGGTTGGCCAGGTCGTACACGGCAGGCATCAGCTTCTTACGGGACAAATCGCCCGTGACGCCGAAGATCACCAGGCCCGACGGCCCCGCGATGCGCGGGAGCCGTCGGTCCAGTGCGTCACGAAGCGGGTTTGCTCCGTCGACAGTGGGGGACAAGATCAGCCTTCCGAAGGAGCGAGGCGCTTGAGCTCCGCCTCAGTCGACTTGAGCAGGTCGTTCCAGGACGCCTCGAACTTGTCGACGCCCTCGTCCTCGAGCAGCTGCACGACCTCGTCGTACGAGATCCCCAGCTTCTCGACGGCGTCGAGCTCGGCGCGGGACTGCTCGTACGTGCCCGCGATCGTGTTGCCGGTGATCTGCCCGTGGTCCTCGGTCGCCTCGAGGGTGGCCTCCGGCATGGTGTTCACCGTGTTCGGCGCGACCAGGTCGTCGACGTACAGGGTGTCCTTGTACGCCTTGTCCTTCACGCCGGTCGACGCCCACAGCGGGCGCTGCTTGTTGGCGCCGGCCTTGTCGAGCGCGGCCCAGCGGTCCGAGGAGAAGACCTCCTCGTACGCCTGGTACGCGAGGCGGGCGTTGGCGAGGCCGGCCTTGCCGCGGGCGGCCTTGGCCTCGTCGGTGCCGAGGGCGTCGATGCGCTTGTCGATCTCGGTGTCCACGCGGGACACGAAGAAGGACGCCACCGAGTGGATCTGCGAGAGGTCCAGGCCCGCGGCCTTCGCCTTCTCCAGACCGGCCAGGAAGGCGTCCATGACCGCGCGGTACCGCTCCAGGGAGAAGATCAGCGTGACGTTGACGCTGATGCCCTTGCCGATGACCTCGGTGATCGCGGGCAGGCCCGCCTTGGTCGCCGGGATCTTGATCAGCGTGTTCGGCCGGTCCACCAGCCACGCCAGCTGCTTGGCCTCGGCGACCGTCGCCGCCGTGTTGTTCGCCAGGCGCGGGTCGACCTCGATCGACACGCGGCCGTCCTTGCCGCCGGTGGCGTCGAAGACGGGGCGCAGGATGTCGGCCGCGTCCCTTACGTCGGCCGTCGTGATCATGCGGACGGCTTCCTCGACGGTGACCTTGCGGGCCGCGAGGTCGGCGAGCTGCTGCTCGTAACCGTCGCCGCCGGAGATCGCCTTCTGGAAGATCGACGGGTTGGTGGTGACGCCCACGACGTGCTGCTGGTCGATCAGTTCGGCCAGGTTGCCGGACGTGATCCGCTTGCGCGACAGGTCGTCCAGCCAGATCGCGACGCCTTCCTCGGAGAGGCGCTTGAGTGCGTCTGTCATGGAAATTGCATCTCCTGCTTGTGATGAGGGGTGAGTCGTCGTGTACCGGCGTCAGCGCTGAGCGGCGGCCAGGGATTCCTTCGCGGCGGCGGTGACGGCGTCCGCGGTGAAGCCGAACTCCTTGAACAGCGTCTTCGCGTCGGCGGAGGCGCCGAAGTGCTCGAGGGAGACGATCCGGCCGGCGTCGCCCACGTACTTGTGCCAGGTCAGACCGATGCCGGCCTCGACCGCCACCCGGGCCCTGACCGACGGCGGCAGGACGCTGTCGCGGTACTCCTGCGGCTGCTCCTCGAACCACTCCACGCACGGCATCGACACCACGCGGGTGGGGACGCCCTCGGCCTGGAGCCGCTCGCGGGCCTCGACGGCCAGCTGCACCTCGGAACCGGTGCCGATGAGCACGACCTGCGGCGCTGCGCTCTGTCCGGAGGACCCTTCGGCGTCGAACAGCACGTAACCGCCCTTCGCCGCCGCCTCGTTGCGCTCGTACGTCGGCACGCCCTGGCGGGTCAGCGCGAGGCCGTGCGGCTGCGAGACGCCGAACTTCTTCTTGCCGCGCTTGAGGATCTCGCGCCAGGCGATCGCCGTCTCGTTGGCGTCCGCGGGCCGGACCAGGTTGAGGCCCGGGATGGCGCGCAGCGAGGCCAGGTGCTCGACCGGCTGGTGCGTCGGGCCGTCCTCACCGAGGCCGATGGAGTCGTGCGTCCACACGTACGTCACCGGCAGGTGCATCAGGGCCGACAGGCGCACCGCGTTGCGCATGTAGTCGGAGAACACCAGGAAGGTGCCGCCGTAGATCCGGGTGTGGCCGTGCAGCGCGATGCCGTTCATGGCCGCGGCCATGGCGTGCTCGCGGATGCCGAAGTGGATCGTCCGGCCGTACGGGTCGGCCTCCGGCAGCGGGTTGCCCTCCGGGAGGAACGAACTCGTCTTGTCGATCGTGGTGTTGTTGGAGCCCGCCAGGTCGGCCGAGCCGCCCCACAGCTCCGGCAGCACCGCGCCCAGCGCCTGCAGCACCTTGCCGGAGGCGGCACGCGTGGCGACGCCCTTGCCGGTCTCGAACTCGGGGAGCTTCTCCTCCCAGCCCTCGGGCAGCTCGCCCGCCTGGATGCGGTCGAACTCGGCCGCGCGCTCCGGGTTGGCGGTGCGCCAGGCGGCGAAGGACTTCTCCCACTCGGCCTTGGCCTGCGCGCCGCGCTCCAGCGCCTCGCGGGTGTGGCCGATGACCTCGTCGGTGACCTCGAAGGTCTGCTCCGGGTCGAAGCCCAGGACGCGCTTCGTGGCGGCCACTTCCTCGTCGCCGAGGGCCGAGCCGTGCGCGGCCTCGGTGTTCTGCGCGCTCGGCGCCGGCCAGGCGATGATCGAACGGGCCGCGATGAACGACGGCTTGTCCGTGACCGCCTTCGCGGCCTGCAGCGCCTCGTACAGACCCTTCGGGTCCAGGTCGCCGTTGGGCAGCTGCTCGACGCGCTGCACGTGCCAGCCGTACGCCTCGTACCGCTTCAGGGTGTCCTCGGAGACGGCCGTCTCCGTGTCGCCCTCGATGGAGATGTGGTTGTCGTCCCACAGCAGCACGAGGTTGCCGAGCTTCTGGTGGCCGGCGAGCGAGGACGCCTCGGCGGCGATGCCCTCCTGCAGGCAGCCGTCGCCCGCGACGACCCACACGGTGTGGTCGAAGGGGGACTCGCCCGCGGGCGCCTGCGGGTCGAACAGGCCCCGCTCGTAGCGCGCGGCCATGGCCATGCCCACCGCGTTCGCGACGCCCTGGCCGAGCGGGCCCGTGGTCGTCTCGACGCCGGTGGTGTGGCCGTACTCCGGGTGGCCGGGGGTCTTCGAACCCCACGTGCGGAACGCCTTCAGGTCATCGAGCTCCAGACCGTAACCGGCCAGGTAGAGCTGGATGTACAGCGTCAGCGACGAGTGCCCCGCGGAGAGGACGAACCGGTCGCGGCCCACCCAGTCGGCGTCCGCCGGGTCATGCCGCATCACCTTCTGGAAGAGGGTGTACGCGGCGGGCGCGAGGCTCATGGCCGTACCGGGATGGCCGTTGCCGACCTTCTGTACGGCGTCGGCGGCCAGGATGCGGGCGGTGTCAACGGCCCGCTGGTCCAGATCGGTCCACTCGAGGTCTGTGGTGGTCGGCTCGGTGCTCACCCTGGGTCAGGGCTCCTCTCCACATGCTCTACATGTCGCACGTCGTCGTCGAACGCCCTCGTCCGCCGTCGTACGTCGACGACTGTCGGCGCCGTCGTGCGCCGGTCGCCGTCGAGCCTACCGTCGCGCGGGCGTGCCTCTTTTCGACTCGTTCCAGACTGCCGGGGCTCCGTCCCCTTCGCCTCCCGAGCCGTTCACCCCGAGTCCGTCCGGGCCGCCGTCCCGAGCCGCCGAACCGGCCGCGAACCGGGCGGCGAACCGGGCCGCGGGGCAACCGGCCCAACACGACCCACCCCCGCGAAGAGCCGGGTATGGCCTACGTCTACAGTGGCGTGGTACGCGCGAGCCTTTACCGGGTCTTCATGTTCAGGTGACACCCAACGGTCGGCTTGCTGGGAGTCTCTTTCAGGGGTGTGCGTGACGGCCGTCGAATCCCGTCCATCAGGCCGGGGCACCGCCAGCGCCGAGGGCGATGCGGGTGAGCTCGGGGCGAACTCCGGCCGTCGGCCGATCGGTCCCCTCGTCAAGGGGTTCGTGGCGCTGACCAAGCCCCGCATCATCGAACTTCTCCTCATCACCACGGTCCCGGTGATGTTCCTCGCCGAACAGGGCGTCCCCGACCTGTGGCTGGTGTTCGCCACCTGCTTCGGCGGCTACCTCTCCGCGGGCGGCGCAAACGCCCTGAACATGTGGTACGACCGGGACATCGACGCCCTGATGGACCGCACCCGGAGCCGGCCGCTGGTCACCGGGCTCATCAGCCCCACCGAGGGCCTGGTCTTCGGCGTCTCCCTCGCCGTGATCTCCACGGTCTGGTTCGGCCTCCTGGTCAACTGGCTCTCCGCCGCCCTCTCGCTGGGCGCCCTGCTCTTCTACGTCGTCGTCTACACGATGATCCTCAAGCGCAGGACCGCGCAGAACATCGTCTGGGGCGGCATCGCCGGCTGCCTCCCGGTGCTCATCGGCTGGTCGTCCGTGACCAACTCGATGTCCTGGGCCGCCGTCATCCTCTTCATGGTGATCTTCTTCTGGACGCCGCCGCACTACTGGCCTCTCTCCATGCGGGTCAAGGAGGACTACGCGCGCGCCCAGGTGCCGATGCTCCCGGTGATCGCCTCCAACAAGGTCGTCGCCAAGCAGATCGTGCTCTACAGCTGGATCATGGTCGGCGTCTCGCTGCTGCTCCAACCGCTCGGCTACACCGGCTGGTTCTACACCGCGGTCGCGCTGCTCACCGGCGGCTTCTGGCTCTGGGAGGCGCACGCGCTGCAGGCCCGCGCGAAGGCCGGGGTGACGGGCGCGAAGCTCAAGGAGATGCGCCTCTTCCACTGGTCCATCACGTACGTGTCGCTGCTCTTCGTGGCGGTCGCGGTGGACCCCTTCCTGCGCTGACCCGAACGATCCGTACGCACTCCGTACACGCTCCGGGCGCCGGGCGGGCTGAACTCCTCAGCCGCCCGGCGCCCGTGTGTCAGGGGCCATTGCCGCCGTCGATTACCCACAAGTAGCATCGCGGTATGGCAGACACCAAGGTCGAAGAGAAGCCCGCGGACGCCCGCGGGGAGCGGCAGGCGGCGAAGCTCGCCAAGCAGATCACCGCCTTCGCGAAGGCGCACGGCGGCGCCGAGGCGCAGGTCGCGTACATCGGGGAGCGCGGCTCCCGCATCGTGCTCGTCGGCGAGGACGGCGGCTGGGGCGACCTCGTCGCGCGCACCGACGCGATCGCCCGCACCGCCGTCGAGAAGTCCGGCGTCACCGTCCACGAGGAGTTCGACGGCGACTTCGCGGCCAAGGTGAAGACCGGGCGGTACGAGTGGTCGCGCATGGCCGGCATCCAGGTCGGAGGCCCGAGCAACACCTGAGGCCGGGTCGGCCCGTTAGGACTGTGGAAGGAACCACGGTCCACGCACGGGAGCCCGGATGATCGAGACACCGCCCCTGGTGGACCAGTACTGCCACGGGGTGCTGCGCACGGAGCTGGGCCTCGGCACCTTCGAGGCCCACCTCGGCCGGGGCGAGGGCCCGCCCGCCCCCGGCACCACCTTCTTCGACACCCAGACCGGCTTCGCGGTGCGCCGCTGGTGCCCGCCGCTGCTCGGCCTCGAACCGCACTGCCAGCCCGCCCGGTATCTGGCCCGGCGCCGCGAGCTCGGCGTGATCGAGGCGGGCCGCCGGCTCCTCAGGGCCACCGGCATCGGCACCTATCTGGTCGACACTGGCCTGCCCGGCGATCTCACAGGACCGCCCGAACTGGCCGCCGCCGGCGGGGCCGAGGCCCACGAGATCGTCCGCCTCGAACTCCTCGCCCAGCAGGTCGCCGACACCTCCGGCACGGTCGAGACCTTCCTCGCCAACCTCGCCGAGTGCGTGCACGGTGCCGCAGCGGGCGCCGTCGCCTTCGCCTCCGTCGGGGGCGCGCACGGCCTCGCCCTCGCGCCCGAGCCGCCCGACGCCGGCGAGGTCCGCGGCGCCGCCGCCCGCTGGCTCGCCGGCCGCCGCGTGGGCGACCCCCTCACCCATCCCGTACTGCTGCGGCACCTCGTCTGGATCGCCGTGGCCTCCGGGCTTCCGCTGCAACTGCACGCGGGTACGGGCGATCCGCAGCGGTACGTGGGGGAGTTCGCGCGGGCGACGGCCGGGCTCGGCACGGACCTGGTGCTGCTGCACGGCTACCCGTACCACCGTCAGGCCGCCCACCTCGCCGGGGCGTTCCCGCACGTCTACGCCGACCTGGGGCCCGCGCTCGTACGGACCGGGGCGCGGGCGGCGACGCTGCTCGCGGAGGTCCTCGAACTCGCCCCGTTCGGCAAGCTGTTGTTCTCCAGCGGCGCACACGGCCTGCCCGAGCTGCACGTGGTCGGCGCGCAGCTGTTCCGGGAGGCGCTGGGGCGGGTGCTCGGCGGGTGGGTGGCCGAGGGCGCGTGGTCGCGGTCGGACGCGGACCGGGTGGCGGGGATGATCGCGTCGGGGAACGCGCGCAGGGTGTACGGGTTGGCCCCGTGAGGGGCGCGGGGGTCAGACCGTCGACAGCTCCGGGTCCGCCTGGGACGGGATGCCCGGCTCCGTGCGCGGGCGCTCGTGCAGGGCCAGCAGAACCCGTACCACCGCGATCCACACCAGGCACGAGCCCAGCATGTGGGCGCCGACCAGGACTTCGGGCAGCTCCGTGAAGTACTGCACGTAACCGATCGCGCCCTGGGCGAGCAGGATCAGGAACAGCGCGCGGGTGCGGGCCAGCGGGCCGGGCGGGGCGTCGACCGCCTTGAGCACGAACCACAGCGCGAACGTCAGCGTGACGACGACCCAGGCGAGCACGGCGTGCAGCTTGGAGACGCCCTCCCAGTCGAGGCCGACGGCCCCGATGTCCATCCGCGGGACGTCGCTGGAGTCGCCGGCGTGCGGACCCGAACCCGTCACCACCGTGCCGATCGCGACGAGCAGCCCCGACGCGACGATCAGGGACCACACCAGCTGCCGCACGGCCTTGCCGACCAGGGGGCGCGGAGTCGCGTCGCCCTCGCCGTCGGCGGTGCGCACCCACATCAGCGTGGCAACCGTGATCAGCGCGGTGGAGAGCAGGAAGTGCGCCGCCACCGTGTACGGGTTGAGGCCGACCAGGACGACGATGCCGCCGAGCACCGCGTTGCCCATCACGATCCAGAACTGGGCCCAGCCCAGCCGGGTCAGGCTGCGGCGGGCCGGCTTCTGCGAGCGGGCCGCGATGATCGCCCAGCCGACGGCCGCGCACAGCACGTACGTGAGCAGGCGGTTGCCGAACTCGATGTAGCCGTGGAAGCCCATCTCGGCGGTCGTGGTCAGCGAGTCGGCCGTGCACTTCGGCCAGGTCGGGCAGCCGAGGCCGGAGCCGGTCAGCCGCACGGCGCCGCCGGTCACCACGATCACGCAGCTCATGACGAGCGAGGTGAGCGCCGCGATCCGGACCGTCCGGTTCTCGGGGGTCCAGCGTTCGGCGATGAAGGCCAGCGGATTGCGCACGGCTTGAGCCGCTGCGGCTCGGGTCAACTTCGGCACGCGCACCATCGTAGAGGGGCCCTTGTGCATCGGTTCACGAGGGGTGCGAACCCGGACGGGCCTACTCCCAGCGGAAGAACCGGGCCGCCGCCCCGAGCCCGAGCACCGCCCACGCCGCGAGGACGCCGAGGGCGCCCCAGGGCAGCCCGGCACCGTCCTGCAGCACGTCCCGCAGGCCGTCGGAGAGCGCCGAGATGGGCAGCAGGCCGAGCACCGACTGGGCCGCGTCCGGGAACTTGTCGAGCGGCACGACCACGCCGCCGCCGACGAGCAGCAGCAGGAACACCAGGTTCGCGGCGGCCAGCGTCGCCTCGGCCTTCAGCGTGCCGGCCATCAGCAGGCCGAGGCCCGAGAACGCCGCCGTGCCGAGGACCAGCAGAAGCAGCACCGAGACCGGGTTCCCGTGCGGGGACCAGCCGAGGGCGAGGGCGATCGCCGTAAGGAGGACGATCTGCAGCACCTCGGTGACCAGCACCGACAGGGTCTTCGCGGTCATCAGCGCCCAGCGCGGCAGCGGCGAGGCGCCGAGCCGCTTCAGGACGCCGTACCGCCGCTCGAAGCCGGTCGCGATGGCCTGGCCCGTGAACGCCGTCGACATCACGGCGAGCGCGAGCACGCCCGGCGCGAGGAAGTCCACGGCCTTGCCCTCGCCGGTGTCGACGATGTCGACCGTCGAGAAGAGGACCAGGAGCAGCGACGGGATCACCACGGTCAGGAGCAGCTGCTCGCCGTTGCGCAGCAGCATCTTCGTCTCCAGGACCGCCTGCGCCGCGATCATCCGCCCGACCGGGGCGGCCCCGGGCCTCGGCGCGTACGTGCCGCTGCGCGCTTCCGTCTGCGTGTCGGCGGTCATCCGCGCAGCTCCTTGCCGGTGAGTTCCAGAAAGACGTCTTCGAGGGTGTGCCGCTCCACCGAGATCTTGTCGGGCATCACCCCGTGCTGCGCGCACCAGGACGTGACCGTCGCGAGCAGCTGCGGGTCGACCGTGCCGGTCACGCGGTACGAGCCCGGGGTGAGCTCGGCCGCCGCGCTGTCCATCGGCAGGGCCTTCAGGAGCGAGGCCACGTCGAGGCCGGGGCGGCCGGTGAAGCGCAGGGTGTTCTCGGCGCCGCCCTTGCAGAGCTGCTCGGGGCTGCCCTGGGCGACGACCTTGCCCTCGTCGATGATCGCGACGTCGTCGGCGAGCTGCTCCGCCTCGTCCATGTAGTGCGTGGTGAGGACGACGGAGACGCCGTCGGCGCGCAGCTCGCGCACCAGCTCCCAGGTCGAGCGCCGGGCCTGCGGGTCGAGCCCCGCCGTCGGCTCGTCCAGGAACACCAGCTCGGGCCGGCCGACCACGGCCATCGCGAGCGCGAGCCGCTGCTGCTGCCCGCCGGAGAGCCGCCGGTAGGTCGTACGGCCGCAGGAGCCGAGGCCGAGGCGCTCGATCAGGGCGTCCACGTCCAGCGGGTGGGCGTGCAGCTTCGCCATGTGGCGGAGCATCTCGTCGGCGCGGGCGCCGGAGTACACGCCGCCGGACTGCAGCATCACGCCGATCCGCGGGCGCAGCGCCCCGGCCTGCGCGACCGGGTCGAGGCCGAGGACGCGGACCTCGCCGGCGTCCGGCCTGCGGTAGCCCTCGCAGGTCTCGATCGTGGTGGTCTTGCCGGCGCCGTTGGGGCCGAGCACCGCGGTGACGCCCGCGTGGGCCGTGAGGTCGAGGCCGTCCACCGCGGTCTTGGATCCGTACCGCTTCACCAGGCCGCGTACCTGGAGGACGCCGCCTGCGACGGGCTCTTCATGCATGCCGGGAAGTCTAGAGAGCGCCGCCGGGTGCCCGGTACGGGGCCTCGGCCCCGGCTGGTGGCTTCGCACGACGGACAGGGCGCGCAGGCCGCCCGGGCCCGTGGAAACGCACAGAAATTAGGTGAACCTTAGTGATCGAGGCCACCGGCGGGTGCCTCTGACCCGGCTTTACGGGGCCGGAGGAATTACGCAACAATGGCGTTGTGAAAAACGTTGGCGAGGCTCTGCAGGAGGAACTCGCGACCGGTGAGCGCAGTACGCGCAACCGTGTCGCGCGGTCCATCCTGGACCACGGCCCGTCCACCGTGGCGGAGCTGGCAGGCAGGCTCGGCCTCACCCAGGCGGCGGTGCGCAGGCACCTCGACGCCCTGGTCGCCGACGACGTAGTGGCACCCCGCGAGCAGCGTGTCTACGGCGCGCGCACCCGAGGCCGTCCGGCCAAGGTGTTCGCCCTCACCGACTGCGGCAGGGACGCCTTCGACCAGTCCTACGACAAGCTCGCCGCCGAGGCGCTCGCCTGGATCTCCCAGGCCGCCGGCGGGGGAGAGCTCGGGGACGCCGCGGTCGCCGCCTTCGCGCGCGCCCGGCTGGCCGCGACCGCGGAGAAGTACCGCGAGCAGCTGGCCGCAGCGGCCCCCGAACAGCGCGCGGAGACCCTGGCCAGGGCTCTCACCGCCGACGGGTACGCTGCTACGGCGCGTAGCGCACCGGTCGGCGAGCAGCTGTGTCAGCACCACTGCCCGGTCGCCCACGTGGCCGAGCAGTTCCCGCAGCTGTGCGAGGCGGAGACGGAGCTCTTCAGCCGACTGCTCGGCACCCATGTGCAGCGGCTGGCCACCATCGCCCACGGGGACGGGGTGTGCACCACCTTCATCCCCGGCACCGAGACCGTCTCGCCACAGCAAGAACCGAAGACCACCACAGCATCTGCAAGCACGGCCGGGAGGAACCCCGCATGACGCTCCCCATCGAGGAGACTGCTCACCCCGAGCTCGAGGGCCTGGGCAAGTACGAATACGGCTGGGCCGACTCCGACGCGGCCGGTGCCGCTGCCAAGCGCGGCCTGAGCGAGGACGTCGTCCGCGACATCTCGGCGAAGAAGAACGAGCCGGAGTGGATGACGAAGCTCCGCCTCAAGGGCCTGCGCCTGTTCGACAAGAAGCCCATGCCGAACTGGGGCTCCGACCTCTCGGGCATCGACTTCGACAACATCAAGTACTTCGTGCGGTCCACCGAGAAGCAGGCCCAGTCCTGGGAGGACCTGCCGGAGGACATCAAGAACACGTACGACAAGCTCGGCATCCCCGAGGCCGAGAAGCAGCGCCTCGTCGCCGGCGTCGCCGCGCAGTACGAGTCGGAGGTCGTCTACCACCAGATCCGTGAGGACCTGGAGGAGCAGGGCGTCATCTTCGTCGACACCGACACCGCGCTGAAGGAGCACGAGGAGCTCTTCAAGGAGTACTTCGGCACCGTCATCCCGGTCGGCGACAACAAGTTCGCGTCGCTGAACACCGCGGTGTGGTCCGGCGGCTCCTTCATCTACGTGCCGAAGGGCGTGCACGTGGAGATCCCGCTCCAGGCCTACTTCCGGATCAACACCGAGAACATGGGCCAGTTCGAGCGGACGCTGATCATCGTCGACGAGGACGCCTACGTCCACTACGTCGAGGGCTGCACCGCGCCGATCTACCAGTCGGACTCGCTGCACTCCGCGGTCGTCGAGATCATCGTCAAGAAGGGCGCCCGCTGCCGCTACACGACCATCCAGAACTGGTCGAACAACGTCTACAACCTGGTCACCAAGCGCGCCGTGGCGTACGAGGGCGCGACCATGGAGTGGATCGACGGCAACATCGGCTCCAAGGTCACCATGAAGTACCCGGCCGTCTACCTGATGGGTGAGCACGCCAAGGGCGAGACCCTCTCCATCGCCTTCGCCGGCGAGGGCCAGCACCAGGACGCCGGCTCCAAGATGGTCCACATGGCGCCGAACACCTCGTCCAACATCGTCTCCAAGTCGGTGGCCCGCGGCGGCGGTCGTACGTCGTACCGCGGTCTGGTCGAGATCGGCGAGGGCGCCCCGGGCTCCAAGTCCAACGTGCTCTGTGACGCCCTGCTCGTCGACACCATCTCCCGCTCGGACACGTACCCGTACGTGGACGTCCGCGAGGACGACGTCTCCATGGGGCACGAGGCCACCGTGTCCAAGGTCTCCGAGGACCAGCTCTTCTACCTGATGAGCCGCGGCATGACCGAGTTCGAGGCCATGGCCATGATCGTGCGCGGCTTCGTCGAGCCGATCGCCAAGGAGCTGCCCATGGAGTACGCCCTGGAGCTCAACCGGCTGATCGAGCTGCAGATGGAGGGCGCGGTCGGTTAAGCACCGACCGCGGGGAGCCGGTCCGCCCGGGTCGGCTCCCCGCGCCTGAATCCCCGCAGCTACACGTCTTGATCCAAGAAAGTGAGCACTACGACAGCCATGGCTGAGGCTCAGAACATCCCGGTGGGTGCCACCACCGCCGGCTCGGTCGCAGTGGCCGCCGAGTCCACCGTCGCGACGCGCATGAGCGCGCCCCCGTCGTTCGACGTGGCCGACTTCCCGGTCCCGCACGGCCGCGAGGAGGAGTGGCGGTTCACCCCGCTCGACCGCCTCAAGGGCCTGCACGACGGCACCGCGAAGGCCGACGGCGCCCTGAAGGCCGAGATCGACGCGCCCGAGGGCGTCACCGTCGAGTCGGTCGGCCGGGACGACAAGCGCATCGGCAAGGCGGGCACGCCCGTCGACCGCATCGCCGCGCAGGCGTTCTCCTCCTTCGAGAAGGCCACCGTCGTCTCGGTCCCCAAGGAGCAGGTCCTCACCGAGCCGGTGCGCGTCGCGCTGCACGGCGAGGGCGGCACGACCTTCGGGCACACCGTCTTCGACATCGGCGCCTTCGCCGAGGCTGTCATCGTCATCGACCACACCGGTGACGCGGTCCGCGCCGCCAACGTCGACTTCATCGTCGGCGACGGCGCCAAGGTCACCGTGGTCTCCGTGCAGGACTGGGACGACACCGCCGTCCACGTCTCCCAGCACAACGCCCTGGTCGGCCGCGACGCGTCGTTCAAGTCCGTCGTCGTGACCTTCGGCGGCGACGTCGTCCGCATCCACCCGCGCGTCAACTACGCGGGCCCCGGCGGCGAGGCCGAGCTGCTCGGCCTGTACTTCACGGACGCCGGCCAGCACCAGGAGCACCGCCTCCTGGTCGACCACAACGTCCCGCACTGCAAGTCCAACGTCGTGTACAAGGGCGCCCTCCAGGGCGACGACGCGCACGCCGTGTGGATCGGCGACGTCCTCATCGAGGCCGCCGCCGAAGGCACCGACACGTACGAGATGAACCGCAACCTCGTGCTGACCGACGGCGCCCGGGTCGACTCCGTGCCCAACCTGGAGATCGAGACCGGCGAGATCGTCGGCGCCGGCCACGCCTCGGCGACCGGCCGGTTCGACGACGAGCAGCTCTTCTACCTGATGGCCCGCGGCATCCCGCAGGTCGAGGCCCGCCGCCTCGTCGTGCGCGGATTCTTCGCCGAGCTGGTCCAGCAGATCGGTGTCAAGGACATCGAGGAGCGCCTCATCGCGAAGATCGAGGCCGAGCTGGAGGCTTCGGTCTGATGAGCTTCGTACGCGCCTGTGGGCTGAGCGAGCTGGAGGAGGACACCCCGAAGCGGGTGGAACTCGACGGCACGCCGGTCTCCGTCGTCCGCACCGAGGGCGAGGTGTACGCGATTTACGACATCTGCTCGCACGCGAACGTCTCCCTCTCCGAGGGCGAGGTGGAGGACTGCCAGATCGAGTGCTGGCTGCACGGCTCCGCGTTCGACCTCCGCACCGGCAAGCCGTCCGGCCTTCCCGCGACGCGCCCCGTCCCCGTATACCCCGTAAAGATCGAAGGGGACGATGTACTCGTCTCCCTCACCCAGGAGTCCTGAGGCACCCATGGCAACGCTTGAAATCCGAGACCTGCACGTCACCGTCGAGGCCGACAACGCCACGAAGGAGATCCTCAAGGGTGTCGACCTGACCGTGAAGCAGGGCGAGACCCACGCCATCATGGGCCCGAACGGCTCCGGCAAGTCGACGCTCGCCTACTCCCTCGCGGGCCACCCGAAGTACACGATCACGTCCGGCTCCGTCACCCTCGACGGCGAGGACGTCCTGGAGATGGAGGTGGACGAGCGCGCCCGCGCCGGCGTCTTCCTCGCGATGCAGTACCCGGTCGAGGTCCCGGGTGTCTCCGTCTCCAACTTCCTGCGCACCTCCGCCACCGCCGTCCGCGGCGAGGCCCCCAAGCTGCGCACCTGGGTGAAGGAGGTCAAGGAGGCCATGGAGCGCCTCAACATGGACCCGTCCTTCGCCGAGCGCAACGTCAACGAGGGCTTCTCCGGCGGTGAGAAGAAGCGCCACGAGATCCTCCAGCTCGAGCTGCTCAAGCCGAAGATCGCGATCCTCGACGAGACCGACTCCGGCCTGGACGTCGACGCGCTGCGCATCGTCTCCGAGGGCATCAACCGCGTCCGCGAGGGCGGCGAGGTCGGCACCCTCCTGGTGACGCACTACACGCGCATCCTGCGCTACATCAAGCCCGACTACGTCCACGTGTTCGCGGGCGGCCGCATCGTCGAGTCCGGCGGCGCCGAGCTCGCCGACCAGCTCGAGGCCGAGGGCTACGACAAGTACGTGAAGGGCGGCGCATCCGCGTGACACAGCTGCCGGGCCTCCTCGACACCGAGGCGATCCGCAAGGACTTCCCGATCCTGGATCGGGTGCTCCACGACGGCAAGAAGCTCGTCTACCTGGACAACGCGGCGACCTCGCAGACGCCGCGCCAGGTGCTCGACGTGCTCACCGAGTACTACGAGCAGCACAACGCCAACGTCCACCGCGGCGTGCACGTCCTCGCCGAGGAGGCCACGGCGCTGTACGAAGGCGCTCGTGACAAGGTCGCCGAGTTCATCAACGCGCCGAGCCGCAACGAGGTGATCTTCACCAAGAACGCCTCGGAGTCGCTCAACCTCGTTGCGAACATGCTCGGTTGGGCCGACGAGCCCTACCGCGTGGACAGCGACACCGAGATCGTCATCACGGAGATGGAGCACCACTCCAACATCGTCCCGTGGCAGCTGCTCGCGCAGCGCACGGGCGCGAAGCTGAAGTGGTTCGGCCTCACCGACGACGGCCGCCTCGACCTGTCCAACATCGACGAGATCATCAACGAGAAGACGAAGATCGTCTCCTTCACGCTGGTCTCCAACATCATGGGCACCGTCAACCCGGTCGAGGCGATCGTGCGCCGCGCCCAGGAAGTCGGCGCGCTGGTCTGCGTCGACGCCTCCCAGGCCGCGCCGCACATGCCGCTCGACGTGCAGGCGCTGCAGGCCGACTTCGTGGCCTTCACCGGCCACAAGATGTGCGGCCCGACCGGCATCGGCGTGCTGTGGGGCCGGCAGGAACTCCTGGAGGACCTGCCCCCGTTCCTCGGCGGCGGCGAGATGATCGAGACCGTCTCGATGCACTCGTCGACGTACGCTCCGGCGCCGCACAAGTTCGAGGCGGGCACCCCGCCGATCTCGCAGGCCATCGGCCTCGGGGCGGCGGTGGACTACCTCACCTCGATCGGCATGGACAAGATCGCGCAGCACGAGCACGCGATCACGGAGTACGCCGTCAAGCGCCTCCAGGAGGTCCCGGACCTCCGCATCATCGGCCCGACCACGGCCGAGGACCGCGGTGCCGCGATCTCCTTCACGCTGGGCGACATCCACCCGCACGACGTGGGCCAGGTCCTCGACGAGCAGGGCATCGCCGTCCGCGTGGGCCACCACTGCGCACGACCGGTCTGCCTGCGGTACGGAATTCCTGCGACCACGCGAGCGTCGTTCTATCTGTACTCCACTCCGGCCGAGGTGGACGCCCTGGTCGAGGGACTGGAGCACGTACGGAACTTCTTCGGCTAGGCCGCGGGACACACGGAATCAGAGACGGACAGGGCTGACTGGTGAAGCTGGACTCCATGTACCAGGACGTGATCCTGGATCACTACAAGCACCCGCACGGACGCGGTCTGCGCGACGGCGACGCCGAGGTGCACCACGTCAACCCGACGTGCGGTGACGAGATCACGCTCCGGGTGAAGTACGACGGCGAGCGCATCGCGGACGTCTCGTACGAGGGACAGGGCTGCTCGATCAGCCAGGCCAGCGCTTCCGTACTGAACGAACTGCTCGTCGGCAAGGAACTGGCCGAGGCGCAGCGGATCCAGGAAGTGTTCCTGGAGCTGATGCAGTCCAAGGGCAAGATCGAGCCGGACGACGCGATGGAGGAGACCCTGGAGGACGCCGTCGCGTTCGCCGGAGTCTCCAAGTACCCGGCACGGGTGAAGTGCGCTCTGCTGAGCTGGATGGCGTGGAAGGACGCGACCGCCCAGGCATTCGGCGAGGACGAGACCACAGCGAGGAAGACCGCATGAGTGACAACGAGACGGCCACGTTGAAGCCGGCCTCCGAGGAGGAGGTCCGCGAGGCGCTGATGGACGTCGTCGACCCCGAGCTGGGCATCGACGTCGTCAACCTGGGCCTGATCTACGGCATCCACATCGACGACGCGAACATCGCGACGATCGACATGACCCTGACGTCGGCGGCCTGTCCGCTCACCGACGTCATCGAGGACCAGGCCAAGTCGGCCACCGAGGGCCTGGTCAACGAGCTGCGCATCAACTGGGTCTGGATGCCCCCGTGGGGCCCGGACAAGATCACGGACGACGGCCGCGAGCAGCTGCGCGCGCTCGGGTTCAACGTCTGAGCCACATCCCGTCGTACGACGCGTAAGGCCCCCGGAGAGTCGCTCTCCGGGGGCCTTTCCGTGTGTGCTCAGCCCGTGCGTGCTCAGCTCTGGTGTGCTCAGCCCGTGCGTGCGCTCAGCCCTGGTACGGCGTGGGCGCCGGGGCCGTCGGGCTCAGCGGGACGCCCGCCGAGTGGGCCAGGGAGACGTCCAGGCTCTCCTTGCGGATGCGCTGGTCGACGTAGAGCAGGCTGAGGGCGAGCTGCGGGAACAGGGCCGTGACCAGCTGGCTGATCAGCGCGCCGACCATGATGAAGAACATGAACACGCCCATGACGGCGAAGACTTCGGCCGGCTCCGGGTCGGGGCCCAGGGAGCCCGCGGTGGGCATCGCCGAGAACATGCCGATCATGTTGAACGGGATCTGGATGAAGTAGCCCGCGATGCCCGCCATCAGGTAGACGAGCAGCGAGATGCCGAAGATCCGCCACCAGGATCCCTGGACGAGCCGGGCCGAGCGGCGCAGCGCGGTGACCGGGCCCGCGGACTCGAAGACGGCGGCGGCCGGGGCGAGCGAGAAACGCACCCACAGCCAGGCCACCAGCGGCATCATCGCGAGCAGCCCGAGGAACCACAGCAGCACGACCGGCCCCGGGTTCGTCGAGTCGCTGACGGTGGCGATCGTGACGGCCATGCCGCCGCCGAGCAGCAGCAGTACCGGGACGGCCACGATCAGCGCGGTGAGCAGTCCGGTGCCGATGACGGCCGGTACCCGCGCCATGGTGCGGCGCCACACCGTGCCGAACACCGACGGCCGGCCGAGCACCGCGTCCTGCAGGGCGGCCGGGCAGACCGCGGAGACCGTCGCGGACGCGACCAGCATCGCGAGCAGCGCGAACACCCACACCGAGATGCCCGCCACCAGCACCGGCAACGTGTCCGTCCAGCGCGGCTCGGAGCCGGTCGGCGTCTCGACGAAGTCGTGGAAGTGGTCGCCGACGAACACGTACGCCAGGCCCACCGCGAGCAGGACGGCGACCAGCGCGCCGCCGTACGCGATCAGGGATATGCCGAACAGTGCCCGCCAGCAGCGGCCGACCGCGGCGAACGTGCCGCTGAGGATGTCGCCGAGCTGCAGCGGCCGCAGCGGGATCACGCCGGGCTTCGGCGCGGGCGGCGGGCCCCAGCCGAATCCGGGCCGGCCCCAGGCCGGGCCGGGAGGGCCGGGAGGGCCGGGGTACGCGGCGTACGTGCCCGGGGCGCCGGGCGGCGGGGGAGTGCCGTACGCGCCGGGGCCGCCCGGTGGTGGAGTGCCGTACGGGCCGGGGCCGCCCGGTGGCGGCGGTGGCGGTGCCTGCGGCGCTCCCTGATCCTGCTGCGCTCCCTGATCCTGTGGAGCTCCCTGGTCCTGCGGTCCCGGCTCGGGGGTCTGCCCGCCGTCCGGTCCCTCGGGCCGCTCGGGCCCGCCCCGCCCCTTGTCCATCGACATGCGCACTCGCTCCTGTTTTCTCTTGTCCCCCCTGGACCGGGACACGGTAGCCGGTCGCCCGCGGACGAGTCGGACCGGCCGGACCCTGCCGGGCTGTGTACGCACGTACACAACGTTGCGTACGCTAGTACACATGGGATACGGACTGCTGGCCGCGGCCATCGCGGCGGAGGTGGCCGGGACGACGGCCATGAAGTACAGCGAGGGCTTCACCCGGCTGTGGCCCTCGCTCGCCACGGTCGCCGGCTATCTGCTCGCCTTCACGCTGCTCGCGCAGACGCTGAAGACGATGCAGGTGGGCACGGCGTACGCGATCTGGGCCGGCGTCGGCACCGCCGCCGTCGCCGTGATCGGCATGCTCTTCCTCGGCGAGTCCACGAGCCTCGCCAAGATCGCGGGGATCGCCCTGGTGATCGTCGGGGTCGTGCTGCTCAACCTGGGCGGTGCGCACTGATGGCGGAGAACAAGGCCGTGCGCAGGTACGACCCCGAGCGGCGGCAGCGGATCATCGACGCCGCGATCCGGGTCGTCGGCGCGAAGGGCATCGCGGGCCTCAGCCACCGCAGTGTCGCCGCCGAGGCGGACGTCCCGCTCGGCTCGACCACGTACCACTTCAAGACCCTCGACGACCTGATGGTGGCCGCGCTGCGCCAGGCCAACGAGGGCTTCGCGAAGGTCGTACGGGAGCACGGCGGCGCGCTCGCCGATCCGGAGGCCGACCTGGCCGCCGAGCTGGCCCGGCTCACCGGCGAGTGGCTGGACGGCGACCGGCCCGGCGTGGAGCTGGAGTACGAGCTGTACCTCGCCGCGTTGCGCCGCCCCGCGCTGCGTCCGGTCGCCGCCGAGTGGTGCGACGAGGTCGCCGAGCTGATCGCCCGCCGCACCGACCCGGTCACCGCCCGCGCGACCGCCGCCCTGATCGACGGCATCTGCCTCCAGGTGCTGCTCACGGGCGGTACGTACGACGAGTCGTACGCGCATGAGGTCCTCGCCCGGGTCATCGACGGGCCCTAGGGGGCGAGGCGGACCGGACGGTGAGACCGGTTCGCCTCGGCGGGGTCGGGCCGGTTAGGTTTCCTGTCATGACCGACACGACTTCCCGCACCACCGGCGCCGTCGCCGCCGGCCTCGCCACCATCACCGCCGACGGCACCGTTCTCGACACCTGGTTCCCCGCCCCCGAGCTCACCGCCGAGCCGGGCCCCGCGGGCACGGAGAAGCTGGCCGCCGACCGCGCCGTCGACCTGCTCGGCGAGGGCGCCGCCAAGGCCATCGGCAAGGACGCCCGCCGCGGCGTCGAGATCGTCGCCGTCCGTACGGTCATCGCCTCGCTGGACGACAAGCCGCTCGACGCGCACGACGTCTACCTGCGCCTGCACCTGCTCTCGCACCGCCTGGTCCAGCCGCACGGCCAGAACCTGGACGGCATGTTCGGCTTCCTCGCCAACGTCGCCTGGACCTCGCTCGGCCCGGTCGCCGTCGACGACCTGGAGAAGGTCCGCCTGAACGCCCGCGCCGAGGGCCTGCACCTCGCGGTGACCTCGGTCGACAAGTTCCCGCGCATGACGGACTACGTGGCGCCGAAGGGCGTGCGCATCGCCGACGCCGACCGGGTCCGCCTCGGCGCGCACCTCGCCGAGGGCACCACCGTCATGCACGAGGGCTTCGTGAACTTCAACGCCGGCACGCTCGGCACGTCGATGATCGAGGGCCGCATCTCCGCGGGCGTCGTCATCGGCGACGGCTCGGACATCGGCGGCGGCGCGTCCACCATGGGCACCCTGTCCGGCGGCGGCAACGTCCGCATCTCCGTCGGCAAGCGCTGCCTGATCGGCGCCGAGGCGGGCGTCGGCATCGCCCTCGGCGACGAGTGCGTGGTCGAGGCCGGGCTCTACGTCACGGCCGGTACGCGGGTCACGATGCCCGACGGCCAGATCGTGAAGGCCCGCGAGCTGTCCGGCGCGTCCAACATCCTGTTCCGCCGCAACTCCGTGACCGGCGCGGTCGAGGCTCGGCCGAACAACGCCGTGTGGGGCGGGCTGAACGAGGTTCTGCACTCCAACTGAGGTTGTTCGAGGGCGACTTGCGGTTTCCGTTGGCTCGGTTGCCGCGAGTCGCCCTTCGGGCTCGTCCTCAAGCGCCGGACGGGCTGGCTTGTCGCCCTTCGGACTCGTCCTCAAATGCCGGACGGGCTGAAATGGCCAGCGTCTCGTAAGCCGCGAGCAACCGCTCCACCCGCTCAGGCCCCGCCGCCCGCAGCGGCGCCCGGACCGGGCCCGAGGGGAGGCCGAGGGCGCCGAGCAGCGCCTTCGTCGTGACCGTGCCCGGCAGACCGTCCGCCATCACCAGCTCCACCAGCGGCAGCGCGAGCCGCTGCAGCAGTGCCGCGCCCCCGGTGTCGCCCGCGTCGAACGCGTCCAGGATCGCGCGCAGCTCCGCGGGGGCGACGTTCGCCACCGTGCTGATGTACCCCGCCCCGCCGATCGCGTACAGCGGCAGGATGAACTCCTCGCAGCCCGTGTAGTACGCCAACTCCGTGCGCGCGAGCACCTGCTGCGTGCCCATCAGGTCGTACGCGCAGTCCTTCACGCCGACGATCCGCGGATGCCCGGCCAGGCGCAGCAGCGTCTCCGGCTCGATGCGGGTGCCGGTGCGGGCCGGGATGTCGTAGAGCAGCACCGGCAGGCCCGTGGTGTCCGCGACCGTGCGGAAGTGCTCCTCGATCGCGTCCTGCGGCGGCCGGCTGTAGTACGGGGTGAGCACCAACAGGCCGTCGGCGCCCGCCTGTTCGGCCTGCCGGGCGAGGCTCTGGGCGTGCGCCGTGTCCGCGCTGCCCACGCCCGCCACGATCGCCGCGCGCTCTCCGACCGCCTCGCGCACCGCACGGATCAGCTCGGCCTTCTCGGCGTCGCTGGTCGTGGGGGACTCGCCGGTCGTGCCGGACAGCACCAGGGCGTCACAGCCGCGGTCGACGAGGCGCACGGCGAGGCGGGCGGCGCCCTCGCGGTCCAGTGCGCCGTCGGCGTCGAAGGGCGTGACCATGGCGCAGAGCGCGCGGCCGAAGGGCGAGGGAGAAGGCGAGGGGGAGGGTGAAGGCGAGGGCGAGGGTGAGGTCATGCGTGCAGTCTCGGTATGCGGTGCGACGGACTCCACTTAATTCTGCTTCAGGGTATGAGTTAGCGGCGCTAAGCGGGCCGCCGTCGGCGGTACGCGCAGCGGCCGGCCAACGCCCTTGACCTGAACCTTGGTTGAAGTTCCACGATGGTGATCACGGCGCCACCCGGGGCCGTACCGGAGAAACGGGAGGTCACCATGTCCGTACAGCGCAGCCTGCTGCCCGATCTGGAGCGGGGCGGGGTCGGGGTCGTGCTCGCCAGCACCTGGAGCGTCGACACGCCCGAGCGGCAGAAGGCGGCCGTCGAGGCGATCACCGAGGCCTGGGAGAGCCGGGAGTGGCCGCACGACGGACTGCTCTCGTACACCGTCCACACCGGCACCGACGGCGACACCCTGCTGCACTACTCGCAGTGGCGCGACCTGGAGACCTACGAGGCGTTCTCCGCCGCGGCCGACGGGCGGGACGCGAGGAACGCCGACATCGACGCCGCCGTGCCCGGCATCCGGCGGCTCGGCCTCGGCAGGTACGAGCTGTACCGCGGGCGTTCGCTGAACCCGAAGGCCGAGGCCGAGCCCGGCTGCATCGTCATCGTCGACATCCCCTTCAAGGGGCCCGACCCGCGGCGGCAGCGCGACTGGGTCGACGCCGTCTTCGACGCGCTCGACGGCGACGAGCCGCACCCGGGCGCGATCTCCGCGCACTTCCACGCCAGCCTGGACGGCACCCGGGTGCTGAACTACGCGCAGTGGGCGAGCGAGCAGGCCCACATCGAGGCGCTCGCCGCCCCCGGCGCGGGCGTCGGCTCGGGCTCCGACGCCTGGCGGCGCGTACAACAGCACCCGGGCCTCGCCGAGGGCGGCAGCGTCAAGCGGTACCTGCCCGCCGTCAGCCTCCGGCAGGGCTGAGCCGCTGCGGCTCGCACGGCCTCACGGGCGGAAGCGCAGCACCTGCGGGTCGTGGTCGCTGTTCTGCTGCGCGAACTCCGCGTTGATGTGCACGCTGTCGTACGCGAACCGCCCGACCCCCGGGCTCGTCAGGATCTGGTCGAGGACCTGCGAATTGCCCTGGTAGACGTACGAGTAACGCTCAGCGGGCGCAAGGGACTTGACGGCCGCGGTGAGGGCGCCGCCGTCCGTGAGGAGCTTCGTGGTCGCGGAGAACTCGAAGTCGTTGATGTCGCCGAGGACCACCACGTCCGCGTCCCGCTGCGCCTTCAGGACCTTCTTCACGAAGGCGTTCACCGAAGCCGCCTGCAGATGCCGCTGCTTCTCCGAGGAGCGGCTCGGCGGCTGGTGGTGGGAGACCAGCGACTCGTCGCCGCCCTTCGAGCCGAAGTGGTTGGCGATCACGAAGACCGTGCGGCCGCGGAACACGAACTCGCCGGCCAGCGGCTTGCGGCTGTTCTGCCAGGCCGCGTCCGCCGGGGCGATCCGGCCGGGGGACAGCGTCAGGGCGGCGCGGCCGCGGTTGCTCACCACGTCCGTGCCCGTCGTGGCGTCCCCGCCCGGCCGGTCCTTGAACGCGACCCGCTCCGGGTTGAAGAGGAACACCTGCCGGATGTTGCCGCCCGGCTCGCCGCCGTCCTTCTTGTCCTCCGGGTCGATCGAGCGCCACTCGTACGCCGGGCCGCCCGCCGCCGCGATCGCCGCCGTGAACTTCTTCAGCGTCTCCTCGGCCGACACCGTGCCGTCGTCCGTCGCGCCGTTGTCGTCCTGGATCTCCTCCAGGGCGAGGACGTCGGGGCTCGCCAGGTTGGTGACGACGGCCTGCGCGAGCGCGTCGAACTTCGCCTGCGGGTCCTTCGGGTCCAGGTTCTCCACGTTGTACGTGGCGACCGCCAGCTCGTCCGACTCCTGCTTGCGGGTCTTCTCCCGGGCCAGGCCCTTGTCGGTGACCTCGCCGAGCGTGCGGGCCGTCAGCGTGTAGCCGCCGAACTGGTTGAAGTCCAGGGGTCCTTCGGTCGTACCGGAGAGGACGTCCCCCACGTTCGCCCTGGGGAACGGTTTCTCCGCGACCGGCGTCAGCGACTGGATCTGCAGCCGCCCGGTGTTCTGCGACGCGTACGAGCCGTACACCGTGCCGCCGCGCCTGCTGGGGTGCTCGTCCGGCTTCACCGTCACCCACAGCTCGTGGTACGGGTCGGTGGCGCCGACCACCCGCGCGTCGCCGACCGAGACGTTCATGCCCTCCAACGACTCGTAGAAGTCCAGGGCGTACGCGTCCGGTTCGAGGGCCAGCTTGTTGATGCTGCCGCCGTCCGCCGCGTCCCCCTCGGGCGTGTACGCCGACGGCACCGCGTCCGCGTCGATCCGCTGCGGCTTCGGCACCGCGCCGCCCGAGGACTCCACCGTCACCGTCGGCCTGGTGATCTGCGTGACCGACTGGTTGCCCGAGTTCGCGCCGCCCGGCACGTACTCCGTGACCGTGCCCGACACCCGCACCACGTCACCGGGCTTCACGGTCGGGGCCGTCGAACCGGTGTGGACGAAGACGCCCTCGCTGGTCGCCGGGTCGCCGTCGGGCGCCGTGTCCTGGATCCAGAAGCCGCGCGCGCCGTACGCACGCACGCCCGTCACGGTGCCGGGCACGTCCGTGACCTGCTCGCCGGCCAGCGGCGAAAGGCGCGTACCGCCCTGGATGTCGTGCACCCGGATCTCGGCCGCCGAGGCGGTGGACGTGGCCGAGACGGTGATCAGGCCGCCCGCGAGCGCGGTGGCGAGCACGGTGGCGACGGCGGTCGATCTGCGGGACGAGCGGGATATGCGCGAGGGCATCGTCTGACTCCAGGAGGGTGTGGGGTGGAGTGGCACAGGCTCTACGCGCGTCAATCTCTTGTGTGGCCAAGGGAGTTGTCAAGGCTCCGCCGGTGTACGCCCGCCGAAGGGACGTCCAAGGGTTCATGAACCGGGTTGCTTGGGTGGAAATCCGTCTACGCTGGGGGCCGCCAAGCCCTGACCGTCCGAGGAGAACCACTCCATGTCCGCAGAACGCCCCACCCTGCCGCCGGTGCGGCTGAACTCCGAGGCGGAACTCGCACGGGACGCGCTCGCCGTTCCGCTGCTCGCCCGCGCCGTGCGGCTCGCCCGCTGGGCCGGGCCGGACACCCGGGTCGGGGCGGGCGGCGAACTCGTCGACGAGCAACTCCCGGCCGCCGCCGAGCTCCTCGGGTACGCCGCGGACGACGAGGACGGCCCCGGATACGCGAGCGAGGCGTGGCGCGTGGCCGTCGACACCGGCCTCGTCGAGATCACGGAGGGGGACTCGGAGGACGAGGAGGCCGAAGGGACCGTCACACAGGGCGAGGAGCTCGCGCTGCTCACCTCCGGCTCCCCGCAGGACGTCCTCGGCATCTGGCTCACCGCCCTCGACACCGTCCTCGCCGACGCCGCCGTGCCCGACCTGGACGACCTCGTCGAAGCCCTGGAGGAGGGCGGCGAGATCGACCTCGACAGCCTCGGCTGGGACCCCGAGTCGGAGGCCGAGTTCCTGGAGGGCGTCCTCGGCAACCTCTACCTCCTCACCGTCTCCGAGGAAGCCCCCGCCGACGCCCCCGTGCCGCTGCCCGCACTCGCCGCGTCCATGATCGTCCCGGACGACATGGGCGAACCCACCGACGACGTCCTGGAGCAGGTCTCCGACGCGATGATGCGGCTCGACGACCAGTTCCGGCTCCTCGAACCCGTCGGGCTCGTCGAGTTCACGCCCGTCGACGAGGCGCTGATGGCCGAGGCCGGCGAGGAACCCGCCGAACTCTCCCCCGACGAGGAGGACATCAGCCGCTACGGCATGGTCCGCCTCACCCCGCTCGGCCTGTACGGCGTGCGCGCCCGCATGCTCGACGCCGGGATCGACGCGCCGGCCGTCGGCGACCTCGCGGACAAGGGCGCCGACGTCCTGCTCGCCGCGACCGCCGACTTCCCCGAGGCCGCCGCCCGCGCCGAGACCGAGCTGTGGCTGCGCAGCAACCAACCGCTGCCCGCCGCCCGGGAGTTGCTGGCCGCGGCGCGCGGCGGCGACGAGGACGCGCCGCTGCGCCGCCTCCGCTGCCAGCAGGCCCTCTCCCTCGTCGGCGCGGAGGCCGAGCCGGCACTCCGCGAGGTCCTCGACGACCCGGAGCTGGGCGGGCTCGCCCGGGTCTGGCTCGTCGAGCACGGTGCGACGGACGTGCCGCCGCCGTCCGAGGCGATGGTGTACTGGCTGACCATCGACACGGTCGCCGCGCAGCTCGCCGCGGAGGGCAACTCGGACGAACTCCAGGGCCTCGTCGAGGGATTGGCGGCGCAGCACGCCGGGTTCTTCGACACGGCCTGGCGCGTCGACCACCCGGCGACGGCGGACGTCCTGGAGGCGATGGGGCGGCTGCACCCCGACAAGAAGGTGGCCAAGGAGGCCCGGAAGGCGGCGTTCAAGGCACGGTCCGCCGGCCGCTAGTAGGTCTGGTTTTCCCGGCGCCGGGGCTGAGCTTGTTGTTCGGCTTGCCCGGCGCCGGGGCGTTGTGCCCACCCGTTCCGCCCTTGCGGAACGCCTGCCCACAACGCGGGGAGGGGGCGGGGGTCGGAGGGCTCCTGAGTCTTGAGGTCTCAAGTCCGCAGGTACGACGCCCCGTTGACGTCAAGCACCGTGCCCGAGGCCCACTCCGCCTCCGGGGACGCCAGCCAGCGCACCGCCGCCGCGATCTCCTCCGCGTCCGCGACCCGGCCGAACGGCGACTGGGCGCGAATCGCCGCACCCTCCGCCCCCTCGAGCCGCGCCGCGACCCGTTCCGTCTCGAAGAAGCCCGGCGCCACCGACGCCACCCCGATCCCGTACGGCCCGAGCGACACCGCGAGGGACTGGCCGAGCGCGTGCACCGCCGCCTTCGTCGCCCCGTACGCCGGATGGTCCGGCTCGCCCCGGAACGCTCCGCGCGAGCCGACGTTGACGATCCGTCCGCCCGTGCCCTGCTCGATCATCCGGCGCCCCGCGAGATGGCTCAGGTTGGCCGTGGCCAGCAGGTTCACCGCGGCGTGCTGCTGCCACTGCGCGGCCCACTCCTCGTACGGCGTCTCCGGCAGCGGATGGCGGACGTTGACGGCCGCGTTGTTCACGAGCACGTCGACCCCGCCGAGCCCCGCGAACGCCTCCTCCGCGACCCGCCGCGCGCCCGCCGGGTCCGACACGTCGCCGCCGACCAGCACATGACCCTCGCCCGGCAGCGAGGCCAGCGTCGAACCGGCCTCCGTGCGGCGGGAGTTGTAGTGCACCGCGACCCGGTCGCCGTTCGCCGCGAAGGCGTGGGCGACGGCGCGGCCGAGGCCGCGGGAGGCGCCGGAGACGAGGACGCGGCGGCCGGTGGCGGGCAGGTTCATCGAAGCGGCTCTCCAGAAGTAGTGCGGTGTTCAACCGGCGTTCGTACGGGGCCACGACCCTGAGCCCGCAGCCACCCCACACTCCATCACATCCGTCCGGTACCACCTGGACCACCACTTCAGGAGACGACGATGCCGCTCAGCCGCAGGGAATTCACCAGGCGCACCGCGATCGCGGGCGCAGGAGTCGCCGTCGTCGGCACCGCCGGTGTCCTCGCCACCACCGACGGCGCCCTCGCCACCCAGGACACCGCCGCAGGCGCCGGCGGCAAGGACGACGGCCCCGGCTACGGCCCGCTCGTCGAGGACCCGGACGGAATCCTCGCCCTGCCCGCCGGCTTCACGTACCGCATCATCACCCGCACCGGCGAGACCCGCCTGGAGAGCGGCGAGTCCACGCCGTCCAACCACGACGGCACCGCCGCCTTCGAGGGCCCGCGCGGCAGCACCCTGCTCGTCAACAACCACGAGCTGAAGGGCCCCCGCTCCAAGTGGGAGCACCCGGTGCCGCTCGTCGAGGGCCTCGTGTACGACCCGGCCGCGGCCGGCGGCTGCACCGTCGTCGAGGTCCGTCCCGGCGGCGAGGTCGCCGAGTGGGTCGGCATCGCCGGCACCTCCACCAACTGTGCGGGCGGGCGCACCCGTTGGGGCACCTGGCTGACCTGCGAGGAGAACTCCGACCTCGCCGGCGAGAACGGCATGACCAAGGACCACGGCTACGTCTTCGAGGTCGACCCCCTCGACCGGCGCGCCAACCAGGACCCCAAGCCGCTGAAGTTCTTCGGCCGCTACGACCACGAGGCCGTCGTCGTCGACCCGCGCACCGGCCACGCCTACCTCACCGAGGACGACTCCGACCCCAACGGCCTGTTCTACCGCTGGGTCCCGCCGAAGGGCTTCGAGCACGGCCGCGGCAAGCTCCGCACCCTCGCCGACGACGCGGGTGTGCTGCAGGCGCCCAAGTGCTACGACTCGGGCGGCCGGTTCGTGGACGACCTGTCCCGCGCCACGAAGATCGGCACCGTCTTCGGCGTCGACTGGGTCGACGTCCCCGACCGCGACGCCCGCACCACGCCCGTACGGCAGCAGTTCGCCGTCGACGAGGTGACCCGCGGACGCAAGCTCGAAGGCATGTGGTGGGCGGACGGCGGCGCGTACCTCGTCTCCTCCTTCGCCCGCGACGAGAGCCCCGGCGACCCGCACGACGGGCAGGTCTGGTTCTACGACCCGCGCCGCCGGACCCTCACCCTGAAGGTCCTCCTCGGCGTCAACGCGAACCCCTCCAAGGACGGCGCGCTCGACGGGCCCGACAACATCACGGTGTCTCCGTACGGCGGGCTGATCATCGCCGAGGACGGCGAGGGCGTGCAGCACCTGTTCGGCGCCACCGACAGCGGCCGCACGTACCCGATCGCGCGCAACGACCTCAACATCGGCACCGAAGAGGAGCCGGAGTACAGCGAGTTCGCGGGCGTCGTCTTCTCGCCCGACGGAAAGACGCTCTACGCCAACATCCAGACGCCCGGAATCATGCTCGCCATCGACGGGCCCTGGAAGCGGCAGTAGGGTCCCGCGCAAAAACCCTTGGCGCCCCGACTGTCCCCGCTCCTAAGGTAATTCTTGCTGAACGCACCTCCCGGTGCGAAGGCGGCGGCTACTTCCTTTCACGAAATCATGCCGCAGCCGTCTTGAACTCGGGAGGCCACGGCATCGGTGAGCCCGGTGCGCAGGCAACGGTTACTTCTTTGATCGAACGGTTGCGGGTTCGAGTCCCGTCATCGACTTCGGGTCGGTGTAGCTCAACTGGGTAGAGCATTCGGATAGTCCGTCGCCGATTCAGATCTCGGGCTCCGCCGTGCCGTCCGCCTCCCCGTTTCGGCAGCAGTTTCTCAGGCAGTTCGCACTCGCTGAATTCGGGGGAATTCTCATGGCGCGTTTCAACACCCGCAGCTCCGGCCCGCGCGGCACCTCGCGCGTGACGTCCACCGGCCGCACGCTCCGCACCTACGAGGGCGGCCGCGGCCACGAGCGGGACGCACGCTCCGAACTCTTTCTGCTCTCGCTCGCCAACTTCGTGGCCCAGCAGACCTTCTACGAGGACGGCACCGCCCGCGACGACCGCTTCGCGCAGCTCGTGCGCCGCCTCGCCGTCGAGGACCCGGAGTGGACCGCGGGCCTGCTCGACTGGCTGCGCGGCGAGGGCAACCTGCGCACCGCGTCCCTCGTCGGCGCCGCCGAGTACGTCAAGGCCCGCCTGGACGCGGGCGTGACCGACGGCCCGTCGAACCGGCAGGTCATCGCCTCCGTGCTGCGCCGCCCCGACGAGCCCGGCGAGCTGCTCGGCTACTGGACCGCCACGTACGGCCGGGCCGTCCCGAAGCCCGTCAAGCGCGGCATCGCGGACGCGGTGCGCCGGCTCTACCACGGCAAGTCCCTGCTCAAGTACGACACTTCGAGCAAGGGCTACCGCTTCGGCGACATCCTGAACCTGGTGCACGCCGCCCCCGACCCGGACAAGCCGTGGCAGGGCGACCTGTTCCGGTACGCGCTCGACCGGCGGCACAACCCGGACACGGCCGTGCCGCCGGACTCGGTTCCGGTGCTCGCCGCGCACCGCGCGCTGATGGAACTCCCGGTCGCCGAGCGGCGCGCCGTCGTCACCGCACCCGACGGTCCCGAGCGGCTCGCCGCGGCCGGGATCACCTGGGAGGCGCTGGCCGGCTGGCTGCAGGGGCCGATGGACAAGGCCGCCTGGGAGGCCGTGATCCCGTCCATGGGCGCCATGGCGCTCGTTCGCAACCTGCGGAACTTCGACGAGGCCGGGGTCTCGGACGAGGTGGCGCAGCAGGTCGCGGCGAAGATCTCCGACCCGGCGGAGGTGGCGCGTTCGCGGCAGTTTCCGTTCCGGTACCTGGCCGCGTACCAGCACGCGCCGTCGCTGCGCTGGGCCTACCCGTTGGAGCAGGCGCTCGGGCACTCGCTGGCCAACGTGCCGGAGCTGCCCGGCCGCACGCTGATCCTGGTCGACCGGTCCGGGTCCATGTGGGGCCGTCTGTCGGAGCGTTCGCAGCTCAACCGGGCCGACGCCGCGGCGGTCTTCGGGGCGGCGCTCGCCCTGCGCGCCGAGTCCGCGGAGCTGGTGCAGTTCGGCACGACCAGCTCGTCGGTGACGTGCCGCAAGGGCGAGTCCGTACTGAAGGTCCTGGAGCGCTTCGGCAACCTGGGCGGCACGGACACGACCACGGCGGTACGACGCTTCTACGGCGGCCACGACCGGGTGCTGATCGTCACGGACGAGCAGTACGCGTACAGCGCGCACGGCGATCCGACCGAGCAGGTCCCGGCGGACGTGCCCGTCTACACCTGGAACCTCGCGGGGTACCGCGCGGGCCACGGTGCGTCGGGCAAGCCGAACCGGCACACGTTCGGGGGGCTCTCGGACGCCGCGTTCCGCATGGTTCCGCTTCTTGAGCGGGGCCGGGACGCGGACTGGCCGTGGGCGGTCTGAGCCCCGGCCCGGAACGGGCCCGCCCGCACGGGGGTGGGGCGGGCCCGGACCGTTCGCGCCGGTCAGAGCGTGAGGCTGCGGATCAGCTTGTTGCGCCTGAAGTCCCTTGATTCCACGGTGAGTTCGCCGCTCGCGCCGACGAGCAGCCGGAGGCCCTGCGACTCGGCGCCGGACAGCGCCTCTTCGCCGCCGCTGCCGTCCGGGCCGTACATGGTCTGGATGAAGCCGGTGTTGACGACGGTGAACCCGGCCGGGTCGCCGCCCGCCACGACCTTCTTCGCGGCCCAGTCGTCCCGGTTCAGGTCCCAGTGGGTGTGGCCGGAGAAGAACACGACGTTGGGGTGGCGGCCGAGAATCGTGAGCAGCTCGGTCTCGTCGACGAAGTCCTGGTCGTAGAAGCGCGCCGCGTCCGGGCCCGTGGTGCCGGAGACGGTGCCGGGCAGCACGTGGTGGCTGAAGACCAGGACGTGCGGCTTGTCCGCGTGCGCCGCCAACGCCCCGTCCAGCCAGTCGAGTTGGGCCGCGCCGAGGGTGACGAACGGCGGGCTCGTGCCGTTCTTCGCGGGCGCCGTCGTCCCGATGAACAGCAGCGGCAGGCCCGCGGCCGTGGTCTGCGAGTACACGTCCGGCATGCCCGTGTACTGCAGGAACCGCTTGACCTGGGTGTCGAACGGGTCGGCGTTGTACTGCTCGTGGTTGCCGAGCGCGGCGAGCACCCGGTCCGGGTGGGCGTGCCCGGCGAGCGTCCCGTACAGGTCCTCGTACTGCTGCTGGGTGCCCTGCGCGACCAGGTCCCCGGCGATCACCAGGGCGTCGGAGCGGCCGAGCGCGGCCAGGTTGTCGAGGGCGCGGCCGAGGTCGGCCAGGTCGCCCTGGACGTCGCTGATCACGTCGAGGGTCGCGGCCGCCGTCGGCTTCGGGCGGGCGGACGCCTGGGCGGCGGTGAGGCCGCCGAGCGGAATCGTGGCGAGCGCGAGACCGCCCGCCGTGAGGATGCTTCTCCGGGTGGGGGGAGTCATGGGCGGAAGGTAACTCGCCCTGGGCGACGGGTCGTTGGACGGAACGTCGCGGACTCTTGGACTCGTCGCGAACCCTCGGTCCGCGGTCCGGGGGCGCATCGGATGGCGGCCCCCGGTTGACAGGTGGACGATGGAGGGGAAGGGGGCCGGGCCAGGGCGGCGCGCCTGCGGAGGCGACCGGCTCCGGACGTCCGCACGAGCAGAACGGAGGACGTTCTCATGTTGGAGGTCAAAGCGGTCGAGAAGCCCGACGAACGGCGCGACTTCCCCCGCGGTCACCTCGAAGCCGTCCACCTGTCCGGCCTGGACTTCGCCGTCGCCACCTTCGAGCCCGGCTGGCGCTGGTCCGAGTCGGTCGGCCCGATCGCCGGGACCGACAGCTGCCAGGTCCACCACAACGGCTACATCGTCCAGGGCCGGCTGCGGATCCGGATGGACGACGGCGCCGAGGGCGAGGTCGGCCCGGGCGATGTCTTCGTGTGCCCGCCCGGACACGACGCGTGGGTCGTCGGCGACGAGCAGGTCGTGGCGTACGACTTCGCCGGCGGCATGGCGCAGACGTACGCGAAGCCCGGGGAGTGAGTTCCGGGCCCGGGAGCACCGGACCCGGACACCGGACCCGGACACCGGACCCGGGAGGCCCAGGCCCGGGAGGCCCGGACAAGGCAGGGCGGCCACGCACCACGCGTGGCCGCCCTGTGGGGTGTGGGGTGTCCGGACCGCTACAGCGCCTGCGCCGCGGGCTTCACCATGCCGCGGACCGTGCGGGACTTCACGAAGTCGCCCATGCCGGTCATCTCCCACTCGCCGGAGAACTGCCGGATCAGCTTGGCCATCATCACGCCGGTCTGCGGCTCGGCGCCGGTCAGGTCGAAGCGGACCAGCTCCTCGTCCGTGGCGGCGTCGATGAGGCGGCAGTAGGCCTTCGCGACCTCGTTGAACTTCTGGCCCGAGAACGAGTTCACGGTGAAGACCAGCCCGGTGACCTCCTGCGGCAGCCGCCCGAGGTCGACGGTGATCACCTCGTCGTCCCCGCCGCCCTCGCCGGTCAGGTTGTCGCCGGAGTGCTTGATCGCGCCGTTGAGGATGGCGAGCTTGCCGAAGTAGCAGCTGTCGACGTGGTTGCGGCTCGGGCCGTACGCGATCACCGAGGCGTCCAGGTCGATGTCCTTGCCGCGGAACGCGGGCTCCCAGCCGAGGCCCATCTTGACCTGGGAGAGCAGCGGGCGGCCGCCCTTGACCAGGGACACCGTCTGGTTCTTCTGCAGGCTGACGCGGCCCTTGTCGAGGTTGACCTTGCCGGTGCCCGGCGCGTTCGGGCCGCTGACCGGGGCGGGCGGTGCCGGGGGCGGAGGCGTCTGGGCCATGGCGCGGGCGGGCTCGGGTGCGGGCGGGGCCGGGGGTGCGGCGGGCGCGGGCGGCGGGGTCTGGACGGGCGCGGCGACCGGGGCGGCGGGCGCGGGGGCGGCCGGCTCCTCGTCGACGGAGACGCCGAAGTCGGTGGCGATGCCGGCCAGCCCGTTCGCGTACCCCTGGCCGACCGCGCGGGCCTTCCACGCGCCGTTGCGGAGGTAGATCTCCACGACGACGAGCGCGGTCTCGGGGCCGAGCTGCGGCGGCGTGAACGTGGCGAGGACGGCGCCGCCGTCCGCGTCCCGGACGGTGGCCGTCGGCTCGATGCCCTGGAAGGTCTGGCCCGCGGCGTCCGGGCTCGCGGTGACGACGATCTTCTCGATGCCCGCCGGGACCGCCGCGGTGTCCACGGTGATCGCGTCGGGCGCGGTGCCGCCGCCGGACTGATAGGTCACGCCGGGGCCCGTGGGCTGGTTGTAGAAGATGAAGTCGTCGTCGGAGCGCACCTTGCCGTCGGCGGTGAGCAGCAGGCCCGATACGTCGAGCCGCACGGGCGCGGCGACGTCCACCGTCACGCGGGCGGCGGAGAGAGGGATGTTCGAGCCGGGGGTCATAGCTGTCATGCCTCGGGTAACGAACGACCTCGCTTTACCGTTCCCTTACGTCGGCGGGATTCACCGACAGGAATCAGTCAGTCCGGTACGACCACGGTCTTGCGGCCCGCGCCCGAGGCGAAGTGGTCGAGCGCCTCCGGGTAGCGGGACAGCGGCATCCGGTCGCTGATGAACACCTCCGGGTCGAGCACACCCCCGGCGAACAGCTCGGCGGCCCGCTCGTAGCTGTGCAGCACGGCCATCGAGCCGGTGATGGTGATCTCCTGGTTGTAGATCCGGTACGGGCTGATCGTCGCCGTCGTCGCGTAGTCGGCCACCCCGAACTGCAGGAACGTGCCGGCCTTGGCGACCCGGTCCAGGCCGTCCTGGATGGCGGCGGCGTTGCCGGTCGCGTCGACGACGACGTCCCAGCCCTGCGGCCGGTCGAGCTCGTCGGCGCTCGCGGCGGCGCCGGTCACGCCCAACTGCCGTGCGGTGGCGAGGCGTTCGGGGTTGACGTCGAGCATGTCGACGCTCGCCGCGCCGGTGCGCTTGGCGAGCTCCAGCATCATCAGGCCCATGGTGCCGGAGCCGTAGATCAGGACGTGGGCGCCGAGGCGGGTGCGCAGCACGTCGTAGCCGCGGACCGCGCAGGACAGCGGTTCGATCAGGGCGGCGTCGGCGGTGCGGACGTGCTCGGGCAGCCGGACGCAGTTGGCGACGGGGGCCACCGCGTACTGTGCGGCGCCGCCCGCGGTGCTGACGCCGATGGCGGCCCAGCGTTCGCAGAGGTTGTTGCGGCCGGTACGGCAGTAACGGCACTCGTAGCAGTACAGGGACGGGTCGACGGCCACGCGGTCGCCGACGCGGAGTTCGGTGACCTCGGCGCCCAGGGCGACCACCTCGCCGGCGAACTCGTGGCCCGGCACGATCGGCAGCGAGGGCGCGAACTCGCCCTGGAGGATGTGCAGATCGGTGCCGCACAGGCCGCAGGCGGCGACCTCGACGACGACCTGGCGGGGGCCCGGCGCAGGGTCGGGGACCTCGGCGACGGTGACCTTCCCGGCGGACTCGATGACGGCGGCCTTCATTTCACGGCTCCCAGAGACAGGCCCTGGACGAGTTTGTCCTGGGCGGCGAACCCCGCGGCGAGCACCGGCAGGGAGACGACGAGCGACGCGGCGCACACCTTCGCCAGGAACAGGCCCTGGCTGGTGATGAAGCCGGTCAGGAAGACGGGCGCGGTCTGCGCCACGACACCGGTCAGGACCCGGGCGAACAGCAGCTCGTTCCAGCTGAAGATGAAGCAGATCAGGGCGGTCGCGGCGATCCCGGGCAGGGCGATGGGCGCCACCACGCGTCCCAGGACCGTCGGCAGCCGCGCCCCGTCGACCCGCGCGGCCTCGATCACGGTGACCGGCACCTCCGCGAGGAACGACTGCATCATCCACACGGCGATCGGCAGGTTCATGGAGGTGTAGAGCAGGACGAGCAGCCACACGTTGTCGAGCAGCCCGGCGTCCTTCGCGAACAGGTAGATCGGCAGCAGTCCGGCGACGACCGGCAGCATCTTCGTCGACAGGAAGAAGAACAGGACGTCGGTCCACTTCCGCACCCGCCGGATGGACAGCGCGTACGCGGCCGGGAGCGCGAGCAGCAGCACGAGCAGCGTCGAACCGACCGAGGCCACCGTCGAGTTGATCAGCGCGGGCCACGGGCTCGCCCCGCCGTCCAGGCCGAAGAACTCGCGGTAGCCGTCCAGGGTGAGGGGAGCGGCGAGCGAGGGCGGGTTGGTGGCCGCGTCCTGCTCGGAGTGGAAGGAGGTCAGGGCCATCCAGGCGAGCGGCAGGGCGAAGCCGAGCCCCGCCAGCCAGGCGAGTACGCCGAGGCCCGAACGGCGCATGCGGACGAGGGAGTTCATGCGCGGGACGCCTCCTCGCGGAACAGGGACGACACCACGCGCAGCGCGAACGTCGCGATGACGAGCGAGCCGAGGACGACGAGCACGCCCGCCGCCGACGCGAGCCCGTTCTCGTGGGCCTGGTAGAAGGACTGGTAGACGGTGTACGGCAGGTTGGCGGTGCCGAGGCCGCCGGACGTGATCGTGAAGACCGCGTCGAAGTTCTGCACGATGTAGATCGAGCCGAGCAGGGCGCCGAGTTCGAGGTAGCGGCGCAGGTGCGGCACGGTCATGTGGCGGAAGATCTGCCAGTCGCTCGCGCCGTCGATACGGGCCGCCTCCAGGAGTTCGGGGGAGCGGCTCTGCAGCCCGGCGAGCAGGATCAGCATCATGAACGGCGTCCACTGCCAGACCAGGGCGGCCTCGATCGCGAGCAGCGGGGTGTGCGACACCCAGTCCGGCTGCGGCCCGCCGACGAGGCTCAACAGGCCGTTGAACAGGCCGTATTCGGGGTTGTAGAGCACGTGTTTCCACAGCAGCGCGGCGGCCACTGGCACGAGCAGGAACGGCGCGATCAGCAGCGTGCGGACGAGGCCGCGGCCCCGGAACGGGCGGTCCAGGAGCAGCGCCAGGCCGAGCCCGAGGACCAGGCTGACGAGCACCACGGTGGCGGTCAGCAGGACCGTCGTCAGGACCGAGCGGCGCAGGTCCGGGTCGCCGAGGACCTCGGCGTAGTTGCCGAGCCCGGCGAAGCTGCGGGCCTCGGGGTAGAGGGCGTTCCAGTCGAAGAAGGAGATCACCAGCGTGGCCACGAACGGCAGTTGGGTGATCACGACCATGAAGACCAGGGCGGGCAGCAGCGGCGCCCGCGTGGCCCAGGCGCGCAGCCGGCCCGGTGGGCCCGCGGCGCGGGCGGCGGTCGTGGTGACGGCGGGAGCGGCGGTGGTGGTGGTCATCGGCCCTCGTACTCCTCGGAGATCTCCTCGGCGAGCCGCTGCGACGTCGCCAGGGCACGGTCCACGGACTGGCGGCCCGCGACGGCCGCGCTGATCTCCTGCGAGACCCTGGTGCCGAGATCGGTGAACTCGGGGATCCCGACGAACTGGATGCCGGGTGCGGGCCGCGGCTGCACCCCCGGGTCGCGCGGCCGCGCCTCGGCGATCGCCCGCCGCGTCACGTCCTGGAAGGCCGCGGCCTCCCGCCGGTACTCCGGGATCTCGTACGTGGAGGCCCGCTTGCCCGCCGGCACGTTGGCCCAGCCGAACGTCTCGCCGACGAGCCGCTCGTACTCCTTGCCCGACGCCCAGGAGATGAACTTCCAGGCCTTGTCCGGGTTGGGCGAGGCCTTCTGCAGGCCCCATGCCCAGGTGTAGAGCCAGCCGGACGACTCCGTCCTCTCGACCGGCGCCGGCACGTACCCGATCTTTCCCCTGACCGGGGACTTCGCGGCCTCCAGGGAGCCGGCGGCGGCCGTGGCGTCGTACCACATGGCGGTCTTGGACTGGGTCAGGTTGTTGAGGCACTCCGCGTACCCGGACTGCGCGGCGCCCGACTGGCCGTGCTCGCGCACCAGTCGGACGTAGAAGCGGGTGGCGTCCTTGAACGCCCTGCTGTCGAGGCGGGCCGTCCAGTCCTTGTCGAACCAGGTGCCGCCGAAGGTGTTGACGACGCTGGTGAGCGGCGCGGTCAGCTCGCCCCAGCCGGGCAGGCCGCGCAGGCAGATGCCCTTCATCCGGGGCTCGGCCCGGTCCGCCTTCGCGGCGAGGTCGGCGACCTGCCGCCAGGTGGGCCGCGCGGGCATCCTCAGGCCGTGCTTCTCGAACACGTCCTTCCGGTACATCAGGAAGGACGACTCGCCGTAGAACGGCTCCCCGTACAGCTTGCCGTCGTCGCCGGTGAGGGACTGGCGCATCGGCGGCAGGACGTCGTCCTGGTCGAAGCGGGCGTCCTCGCGGGCGTACGGGCCGAGTTCGCGGAGCCAGCCGTTGCGGGCGTAGATCGGTATCTCGTAGTTGCTGAGCGTCGCGACGTCGTACTGGCCCGCCTGGTTGGCGAAGTCCTGGCTGATCTTGTCGCGGACGTCGTTCTCCGGGAGCACCGTGAAGTTCACCTTGATGCCGGTCCGCTTCGTGAAGTGCGCGGCGGTGAGCTTCTGGAGCTCCATCATCTGCGGGTTGTTGACCATCAGTACGTCGATGGAGTCACCGGAGCCGGTCCCGCCGGCTCCGGTCCAGCAGCCGGAGAGCAGCAGCGCGCCGACGGCGACCGCGGCGAGCGGAGCACGCGCTCTCCTTCTCCGGCTGTGACGGCTCTGGGTGCGCATGAACGCTCCTGGACATAGGGGTGGATATCGGCTCGATGAGGGTGTGCGGAACCGCGCCCGGGCGGGCGTACGGAAGCACGGGGGAGGGGTACGGGTCAGACGCGGAGTACCTGGGGTCCCTGCAGGGCGTAGCGGTGGGCCTCGGCGGCCGGCAGCTGGGTGTCCGTGACGATCGCCTCGAAGTCCCCGATGTGCGCGAACCGGCAGAAGCTCACGGCCCCGAATTTGGTGTGGATCCCGGCGAAGACGTGCCGCCGCGCCGACCGCATGGCCTGCCGCTTCACCTCGCTCACCGCCGGGTCCGGGGTGGTCAGACCGTGCTCGCGGGAGATGCCGTTGGCCCCGATGTACGCGAGGTCCACGACGAAGCCGGAGAGCATCCTCGTCGTCCAGTGGTCCACGGTCGCGAGCGTGCCCGGCCGCACCCGGCCGCCGAGCAGCAGCACCGTCGTGTCGTTCTCCGCCTCGGCCAGGGCGTTCGCGGTGGCGAGGGAGGTGGTGAGGACGGTCAGCGGGCGGTCCGTCGGCAGCGCCTCGGCGATCAGCTGCGGGGTGAAGCCCTCGTCGACGAACACGGTCTCGGCGTCCCCGAGCAGGTCCGCCGCCGCGGCGGCGATGCGGCGCTTCTCGGGTACGTGCATGGTCGTGCGGTACGCGAGGGTCGTCTCGAAGCCCGCGCTCTCCACCGGGTACGCGCCGCCGTGCGTGCGGCGTACCAGGCCGTGGTCCTCCAGGGCGCGCAGGTCGCGGCGGACGGTCTCCTTGGCGACGCCGAGCTCGGTCGCGAGGGCCGTGACGTCGACGCTGCCGGCGCGTCTGGCGGCCCTGACGATCTCCCGCTGGCGCTCCTCGGCACTCACGCGCGGCTCCTCTCCTCGTACGGGTGCTGTGCCCGTTCGGGCCCGTGAGGAATGTTCTACCGGGCGTGGGTGGGGTGGGGCAGGTCTGTTCGGGGGGCGATCGTGCCCGTTTGTGCCCGCTTTGATTCTCCCCACCCCGCCCCTTCCCGAAAGCCTGCGGCGCCGGTCCGTCCGACTGCCCCGCCGTCGTGGCCGAGCGCGCAGTTCCCCGCGCCCCTGACGGGGCACGCCCCTGCCCCTTGGGGCGGCCACCCGACTGCCGCGCCGTCGTGGCCGCTCGCGCAGTTCCCCGCGCCCCTATCGGGGCACGTCACCCGCTGCCCGCCGCGGGGTGGGTGGGGGTGAGGGCGGTTTCCCAACCCCGCCCACCACGACGGCGGGGGAGCCGAAGGCGGGGCCAGGGGCGTAGCCCCTGACAAGGGGCGCGGGGAACTGCGCGACCAGCCACGACGGCGGGAATGCCGAAAGACGACCCCCGGACAGCCCCTCCGGCGGGGGGCGGAGCCCCCTGAGGGGACCGTTTGGGGCTGTGGGATGCCCGGTTCCCGCCCGGCAGGGGTCAGTGCGGCCACATCGGCGGCGCCGTACAGAACGGGCCGCCCAGGTTGGCGTGGGCGGGGTCGGCCTCGTCCAGCTCCCCCTGCTCCGCGACCAACCGCTCCGCGTACCCCTCCGAGTCGTCCCGCGGCTCGTACCCGAGGGCCCGCGCGCTCGAAAGGTCCCACCACAGGCGGGTGTTGGCGGACGAGCCGTACACCACCGTGTGCCCGACGGACGGCGCCGTCAGCGCGGCGTGGAAGAGGCGGGCCCCGTCCGCCGGGCTCAGCCAGATCGACAGCATCCGGACCGACGTCGGCTCGGGGAAGCAGGACCCGATCCGCACGGACACCGTCTCCAGGCCGTGCAGGTCCCAGTACAGCTGCGCGAGGTCCTCGCCGAACGCCTTGGACAGGCCGTAGTACGTGTCGGGGCGGCGCGGCGTGTCCACCGGGATCAGCGGATCGCCGGGCCGTGGGCGCGGGGTGAAGCCGACGGCGTGGTTGGACGAGGCGAACACGATCCGCCGTACGCCCTCCTCGCGGGCCGCCTCGTACAGGTTGTGCGTGCCCTGGATGTTGGCGCGCAGGATCTTCTCGAACGTCGACTCCAGGGAGATGCCCGCCAGGTGGATGATCGCGTCGACGCCCCGGACGGCGGCGCGCAGGGCGTCCCGGTCGGCGAGGTCGGCGGTGATCGCGTCCGGCGCGCCCTCGACCGGCGCCAGGTCGAGGAGCCGCAGCTCGTACCCGTACTGCGGGAGCAGCTCGCGCATCAGCGTGCCGAGGCCGCCGGCTGCGCCGGTGAGCAGGACGGTGCGGGGCGCGTCGGCCATGGGATCTCCTCGTACGTTCAACGGTACGTTCCGCCGTGCATTCACATGTGTGGACCAGCTAAGAACCTCGCGTCCGAGCCGTCAAGACCCCGCTGGAAGTGGACCGTTGACGTCCGTGCGGTGTTCTTGACCATCGGCGGCCTCCCTGCTTAGCGTGAGCGAGTTCAGAAATGTGGACGACAGTCAGGCATGGACCTGCGAGGGAGAGCCCGTGACGTCAGCGCCGCTCGCCGAACGACTCCGCGTCCCCAGCGGGCCGCTGTTCTTCCCCGTCACCGCCTACGGGCCGGACGGCGCCGTCGACCTCGACACCTTCCGTGCGCACGTCCGCGCGGGGATCGACGCGGGCGCCGCCGCCGTCTTCGCCTGCTGCGGCACCGGCGAGTTCCACGCGCTCGCCCCCGAGGAGTTCCGGGACTGCGTGGCCGCCGCCGTCGAGGAGTCCGCGGGCCGCGTCCCCGTCGTCGCCGGCGCGGGCTACGGCACGGCCCTCGCGGTCAGATACGCGCGCCTCGCGGAAGAGGCCGGCGCCGACGGCGTCCTCGCCCTGCCCCCGTACCTCGTCACCGCCGAACAGGCCGGTCTCGTACGGCACTTCACCGAACTCGCCGACGCCACCGCGCTCGACGTCATCGTCTACCAGCGCGACAACGCCGTCTTCACCCCCGGATCCGTCGTCGAACTCGCCGCCCACCCGCGGATCGTCGGCCTCAAGGACGGCCGCGGCGACCTCGGCCTCATGCAGGGCGTCATCAGCGCCGTACGCGCCGCCGGGCACCCCGACTTCCTCTACTTCAACGGCCTGCCCACCGCCGAGTGGACCCAGCTCGCCTACCGCGCGATCGGCGTCACCCTCTACTCGTCGGCCGCGTTCTGCTTCGCCCCCGACGTCGCGCTCGCCTTCCACCGCGCCCTCAACGCCGGCACGAAAGAGGCCGAGGACACCCTCACCGCCCTCCTCGACGGCTTCTACGCACCGCTCGTCGCCCTCCGCGACTCCGGCCGCGGCTACGCCGTCTCCCTCGTCAAGGCGGGCGTACGGCTGAAGGGCCTCGACGTCGGGCCCGTACGCCCGCCGCTCACCGAACCCGGACCGGAAACCGTCCGGGCACTCGCCCAACTCATCGAACAGACACGGCAGTTGACGGACGGGGGCGCCGCGTGAAGGCCTCCGCGTTCCTCTACCCCTGGGACGTCAACGGCGACCCCGACGCCCCCGCCCGCCTCGCCGACCTCGGCGTCCGGCAGGTCACCCTCGCCTCCGCCTACCACTCCACCCGCGCCCTCACCCCCCGCCACCCCCGCCACCGCATCGTCACCGCCGAGCACGCCGCCGTACTGCACCCGCCCGGCCCGCAGTGGCAGGGGCGGCGCCTGCGGCCGTACACCGCGGGTCAGTGGGCGCCCGGCGACGCCTTCGGGGAGGCCGCCGCCGCCCTCGCCGCGGCCGGGCTCGACGTCCACTCCTGGGTCGTCCTCGCCCACAACTCCCGCCTGGGCGCCGACCATCCGGACACCTCCGTCGTCAACGCGTACGGCGACCGCTACCCGTGGGCGCCCTGCATCGCCCAGCCCGAGGTCCGCGCCCACCTCACCACCCTCGCCGCCGACTCCGCCGCCCGCCCCGGCGCCCTCGGCACCGAGCTGGAGTCCTGCGGCTGGTACGGACTCGCCCACCTGCACGCCCACGACAAGACCACCGGAGTCCCCCTCGGCGACGCCGCGCAGTACCTGATGTCCCTCTGCTTCTGCCCCGCCTGCGCCCGCGGGTACGCGGACCAGGGCCTGCCCGCCGACCGCCTCGCGACCGCCGTACGCGCGGCGCTCGCCCCGGTGTGGCGCGGCGAGAGCCCCGACGACGCGACGGCAGAGGACCTCATCGGGCCCGAACTCGCCGCCCCCGCCCTGGAGTTCAGGCTCCGCACGGCCCGCACGCTCCAGCAGGACGCGATCGCGGAGGTACGCGCCGCCGCGCCCGCCGGCTTCCAGGTGCTGCTGCACGCCGACCCGGTGCCGTACCACTGCGGCGCCAACGCGGGCGTGGAACCGGCGCGGGTCCTCGCCGCGGCGGACGGGGTGGTCGTGCCCTGCACCGGCGGCCCGGAACTGCTCGCCCCGTTCGCGGCGGCGGCCCGCCCGGACACGGTGCTCGCGGCCAACCTCACCGTGGTGACCGGCATGGGCGGCAGCCCCGCGACCCTCGTGCGCGACGCGGAACGGGCCGCCGCCGCCGGTGCGACGGAGCTCCGCCTCTACCACGCGGGCCTGGCCTCCGACGCCGACCTGCGGCACGTACGGGACGGGCTGGCGGGGCTCGTCCTCCAGGACCGATGAGTTCCCGCCCCGGCGGCGGTCTGTCTCTACGAGACCACTCCGCACCACTCCGACCGCCCCCAGGGAGCGCACCATGACCGACCCGGCCGTCGACCTCACCCCGCAGGCACGGATCGTCGCCGACCTCGCCGAACGCGTACGCGACGACAGCCTCGGCGACCCGACCCCGTGCCCGGAGTACGCGGTGCGCAACCTGCTCGGCCACCTCACGATGCTCGCCGTCGCCTTCCGCGACGCCGCCCGCAAGGACTTCGGCCCGACCACCGACACCGCCCCCGGCAGCAGCCTCCCCGACATCGGCCCCGACTGGCGGGCCGAACTCCCCAAAGCCTTCGACGAGTTGGCGCAGGCATGGCGCGACCCGGCCGCGTGGGAAGGGGACACCCGGGCCGGCGGGGTGACGCTGCCCGCGGCGGTCATGGCGATGGTGGCGGTGGACGAGCTGGTGGTGCACGGGTGGGATCTGGCCCGGGCCACCGGGCAGGAGTACGCGCCGGACCCGGCGTGCCTTGCGGTGACCTACGACTTCCTGGACCAGTCGCGGGCCCCCGAGGACCGGGGGGAGATCTTCGGGCCGGTGGTGGAGGTGTCGTCCGAGGCCCCGCTCCTCGACCAGGTCATCGGCCTGGCGGGCCGCGAACCGGGCTGGCGCCCGTAGTTCACCCCACCCCGCCCCTTCCCGAAAGCCTGCGGCGCTGTTCGTTCGTCCGCGGCGCCGTCGTGGCCGCTCGCGCAGTTCCCCGCGCCCCTATCGGGGCACGTCTCCCGCCGCTGTGGGTGGGTGGGGATGAGGGCGGGATCCCACCCCCGCCGCTGTGCACACCCACCGGGGGGAAGCCGACGACGAGACCCGGTAGCCCCTCCGGCGATTGAGGAGCGGGGGGCCGGGGGCGGAGCCCCCTGGGGTGAGTAGGGGGGGCGGCCCCCTACTGCAATGCCGCCTGCATCATCGCCTTCGCCACCGGCGCCGCCAACCCGTTCCCGCTGACCTCCGACCGCGCTGCCTCCGAGTCCTCGATCAGCACCGCGACCGCGACCTGCTTGCCGTCCGCGTCCTCCGCGTAGGAGGTGAACCAGGCGTACGGCGTCTTGGAGTTGTTCTCGCCGTGCTGTGCCGTGCCCGTCTTGCCGCCGACGGTCAGGCCGGGGATCTGCGCGTTGGAGCCCGTGCCCTTGTCCACCACGGTCTGCATCGCGGAGGTGAGCTGCGAGGCCGTGCGCTCGCTCACCACTCGGTGCGACGACGCGTCGGACAGGTCCTCCAGGGTGGAGCCGTCGCCGTCCGTCACCTCGGACACCATGTGCGGGCCGACCAGCTCGCCGCCGTTCGCGAGGGCCGCCGACACCATCGCCATCTGCAGCGGCGTCGCCGTCACGTCGAACTGGCCGATGCCGGACAGCGCGGTCTGCGCCTTGTCCATCTCCTCCGGATACACGCTCTCCGAGGCCCGCACCGGCACGTCCTGCTCGGCGTCGTTGAAGCCGAACTTCTCCGCCTGCGCCCGCACCTCGTCCGCCCCCAGGTCGGCCGCCAGCTTCGCGAAGACGTTGTTGCAGGAGTACTGCAGGGCCGTCCGCAGCGTGGCGTTCTCGCAGGGCGCCGCCGCGTTCTCGTTCCGCAGGACGGTGCTCGTGCCGGGCAGCGTGTACGGGTCGGGGCTGTCGGTGCGCTCGTCGACCGAGTCGTACAGCCCGTTCTCCAGCGCGGCCGCGGCCACCACCAGCTTGAACGTGGAGCCGGGCGGCAGCGGCTGCCGCAGCGCCCGGTTCACCATCGGCTTCTCCTCGTCCCCGGTGAACGCCCGCCACGCCTCGCCGTCCGTGGACCCGCTGATCTTCGACGGGTCGTACGACGGCGTGGACACCATGCCGAGGATCTCGCCGCTGCCCGGGTCGATCGCGACGGCCGCGCCCTTGGTGTCGCCGAGCGCCTCGTAGGCCGCCTTCTGCACGGCCGGGTCGATGGTCGTGACGACGTCGCCGGGGTCGGCGTGCTTCCGCGTCACCGCGTCGACCGGGTTCTTCAGGCGGTTGTCGGTGCCGTCGAGGACGTCCTGGTAGATGCCCTCCAACTGCGTCGCCCCGTACACCTGCGAGCTGTAGCCGGTGACGGCCGAGTACAGCTCGCCGTCGGTGTACGTGCGTTTGTACGCCAGGTCGCTGCCCTTCGTCCTCTCCGAACCGGTGACCGGGTCGCCGGCCACCACGATGTCGCCCAGCGGGTACGCGTACTTCTCGATCGTGTCCCGCCGGTTGTGCTGGTTGTCTGCGAGCGCTTCGCCGTCGTAGAACTGCACCCACGTCGCCCTCAGGAGCAGGGCGAGCACGAGCAGCAGCGAAAAGACCGAAGCGCGCCTGATCGTCTTGTTCATCCCACAGGGGTGACGAGCCGGACGGCCGTCGGTGTTCCGGCCCGCGGGGTTTCTCAGGAACTCTTCATCCGGAAGGCGGCGAGCGGCGAGCGGCGAGTGGCGCCCGGCGAGTGGCCTCGACGGACGGCCCCGGCACGTGGCGTCACGTCCCGCCGGCCACGCCCGCCTCGTACGCGGCGATCACCGCCTGCGTCCGGTCCCGCGCGCCCGTCTTCGCGAGGACCGCCGCCACATGCGTCTTGACCGTCGCCGGGCCGACCGCCATCCGGGCGGCGATCTCCGCGTTGCTCAGCCCGGTCGCCATCAGCCGCAGCACCTGGCTCTCCCGTTCGGTGAGCCGCCCCACCCACGCCGGGGGCGCCGTCCGCACCGGCGCGTGGGCCGTGGCCAGGGACCGTACGGCCGCCGGGAACAGCAGCGAGTCCGTCGTGGCGACCAGGCGCACCGCCTGCACCAACTGCTCCGGCTCGGCGCGCTTCAGGAGGAACCCGGCGGCGCCGGCGCGCAGCGCGTCGTACACGTACGCGTCGTTCTCGAACGTCGTCACCACCACGATCCGCGGCGGCTCGGCGAGCGTGGCGAGGATCTGCTCGGTCGCGCGGATGCCGTCGACGTCCGGCATGCGCACGTCCATCAGGACCACGTCGGGCCGTCGCGCCCGCACCACCGACACCGCCTCCGCACCGCTCGCGGCCTCCCCGACCACCTCGATGCCGGGCTCCGCCTCCAGGATCACGCGCAGCGCGGTGCGCACCATCCGCTCGTCGTCGGCGAGCACGACGCGCAGCGCCGCCCGCCCCTCGTCCGCCGTCGCCGTCATGGGCGCGCCTCCACGGGCAGTCGTACGTCCAGGGTCCAGCGGCCGTCCGCGGCGCCCGCGCGGGCCGTGCCGCCGAGCAGCCGCGCCCGCTCCGCGACCCCGCGCAGGCCACGCCCGCCGCCGGAGCGGGACGCGGCGTCGGCCGGTACGGGGTTCGTCAACGTCAGCCTCAACTCGCCGTCGGCCAGCTCGACCTGGAGGGCCACGGGCGCGCCGACCGCGTGCCGCAGGGCGTTGCTGAGGCCCTCCTGCACGATCCGGTAGGCCTCGCGGGACACCAGCGCGGGCAGCGCGTCCAGGTCGGCGTCGACGTCCGCGGTCACCGCCGGGCCCGCCGCCCGCGTGCGGGACAGCAGGCCGTCCAGGTCGTCCGCGAGGGTCGGCGCGGCGGCCGCCGCCGGGTCGGCCGGGTCGTCGCCGGTGCGCAACAGGCCGAGGACCGCGTCGAGTTCGCCGACCGTGCGCCGCGTCGTGTCCTCGATGGCCGCCAGCGCCTCCCGTACGAAGTCCGGGTCGGTGTCGAGGACCCGGCGGGCCGCGCCGGCCTGCAGCGTGACGGCGCTCAGGGCGTGGCCCACCGAGTCGTGCAGCTCGCGCGCGAGCCGGTTGCGCACGGCCAGGTCGGCGGCGCGGGCCTCGGCCGCCGCGAGCCGGTCGGCGGGCGTCGGCCCGAGCAGCGGCGGCGCGCACCGGGCCAGCAGCGCCCCCGCCCCGGCGGCGCAGCCGGCGAGCGCGAGCAGCAGCGCCGCGCCGACGACCGGGGCGAGCGCCGCCCCCCAGGAGTCCACGAGGAGTTCGGGCAGGCCGAGGCGGGTGTCGCGCAGGCCGGGGAAGAGCGGAAGGACGATCAGGACCACCGCGAACGGCGGCGTCGCCAGCATCGCCCCGCTGAGCACCGCGCCCACGCCGAGGTGCAGCGCGTACCAGGCGCACGCGCGTCCCCGCGCCGCCCACGAGCGCCCCGGCCCTTGCGCGAGCCGCCCGCCCGGCACCCCGCACAGCGCCCGGACGAGGCCGACGGCGAGCGGCCGGGCGAGCGGGAAGGCGGCGGCGGTGAGCGCGGCGAGCGGCAGGGCCACCGCGAAGCAGGACAGCAGGAAGACGACCGAGCCGAAGAGCAGCGGCTCACCCGGGAAGAGCGGGCCCACGGCCACCGCCGCCACCAGCATGTACGGCATCAACAGGGCGCCGCCGAGCACCAGATGGACCCAGCGAAGGCACGCCCGCCGCCCGCACAGCGCGCTCACCGCGCCCCGCACGCTCATCCCGCGCCCCCGCCCCCGCCCCGCGCCCCGCACGCTCATTCCGCGCGCCGGACGGTCGCCGCGCGCTCCGCGCAGAAGTACGCGCCGACGGTGACCACGAGCATCCCGACGATCATCTGGACAGCGTAGGACAGGTGCAGCAGCGCCGAGGGGCGCGAGGACAGGTCGTCCACGCCGGTCAGCGCGGCCACGCTCATCCAGCCGCCCCAGCACGCGAGCGCCCCGGACCCCACCCACGCCAGGGCCAGCGGCACCGCCACCGGCAGCGTCCCGCCGCGCCGGAACGCGAGCAGCAGCACACCCGCGGCGGCCGACGCGGCGAAGCCGGCGTGCATCCACTCCAGGGCGTAGAAGTCGCTGGTCCGCTCGGCGGCCCTGGCCGCGTTCAGCCCCGCCGTCCCGCCCGCGCCCCACAGCGCGTGCAGGACGAAGGGCACCAGCGCGAGCAGCGCGGCGGCGGTCGCGGCGGCCCGCTGCGCGGGCGCGGTCGGCGAGCCCGCGGGCAGGTCCCGTACCCGGCCCGCCCACAGCACGCCCCAGCGGCGGCGCGCGTACGCGACGGACAGCACGCCGAGCGCGAGGGCCTGCACGATGAACCCGCCGTAGACGACGCCGAAGACCCACGGGTCGAGGAACGGCGTCGTGTGCTCGCCGGAGGTGGCGCTGCTGCCGCCGAAGGCGCGGACCAGGAGCTGCAGCGGGAACCCGGCGACGATCGGCGCGAGCAGCCCCGTCGCCACCCACAGCGGCAGCACGAGCAGCCAGGCCTGCACCCGCCGCCCCCACGCCTGCGTGAGGAGCAGGGCGAGCACGACGACGGCTGCGTCCATCAGCACGGTCACGCCGTTCGCGACGGCCATCGTCGCGCGGTGGTCGAGCAGCGAACTCCCGTCGGGGATCCCCACTCTGCCGCCCGCGATCCAGACGACCTTGAGCGTCACGTACGGCAGGCAGGCGAGGATCGCGACGGCGCGCGCGGCCTTGAGGAGGCCGCTGGTGCGGGGCGGTGTCGGCGCGGGTGCGGGCATCGTGTGTGAGGTCATGCCTCCACGCTCCCGGCGCGGGCGGCGCCGCACGTCCTGCCCGGGGGCGAACCCGCTCCGCCGCGCGGGGGAGAAGGCCGTACGAAAGGAGTCTCAGTCCAGGCGCAGCACGTACTCGGGGATCTCCGCGCCGCGCGCGTGCGCGTACCCGCTTTCCCGGGCCGTCACCGTGAAGCCGCACTTCTCCAGGACCCGCACCGAGCCCGCGTTGTCGGCGGCGGCCCGCGCGTACAGCGGGCGCTCCGGCACCTCGGCGAGCAGCGCGCGCAGCGCGGCCGTCGCGATGCCGCGGCCCCAGTAGGCGCGGTCGATCCAGTACGTCACCTCGCGCTCGCCCGGCTCTCCGTACACCGCGGCGCTGCCGGTCACGTCACCGTCGACGAGGACGGTGCGGACCACGTCGGCGGAGGCGCGGATGCGGTTCCAGTGCGCCTCGAACTGGTCCCAGTCCGCGGTCCGCGGCGAGGTGAACGCGGCGACGCGGGCGGACTCCGGGTCGTTCATCTGCCGGAAGAACACGGGCAGATCGCTGTCGTGGACGGGCCGCAGCGCGACCTCGTACGCGGGCGCTGTCGAGCGGGATGCGCGCATCAGAGCCTCCGGGTGGCGAGCGTGAGCCGGTCGCGGGCGTCGAACAGGGCGTCCTTGATCATCTGCTCGTGTCCGGGCGTCAGCCGCGCGACCGGCACCGAGCAGCTGATGGCGTCCCGCGCGGGCGTGCGGTACGGGATCGCGACGCCGAAGCAGCGCAGGCCCAGGGTGTTCTCCTCGCGGTCCACGGCGAAGCCCTGCTCGCGGATCTGGTGCAGCTCCTCGATCAGCTGCTCGCGGTCCGTGATCGTGTTCTCGGTGAGCGGTGCGAGCGTCTCCGGAAGGAGCTTGCGCACCTGCTCGTCGGTGTGCGTGGCGAGCAGCGCCTTGCCGAGCGACGTGGAGTGCGCGGGGAGGCGGCGGCCGACGCGGGTGAACGGCCGCAGGTAGTGCTGGGACTGGCGGGTGGCCAGGTAGACGACGTTGACGCCGTCGAGCCGGGCCAGGTGGATCGTCTCCGTGGTGTCGTCCGACAGCCGGTCGAGGGTGGGCCGGGCCGCGGCCACGACCTCGTCACCGTCGATGTACGACGTGCCGACGAGCAGGGCCCGCACCCCGATCCCGTACCGCGTGCCCGTCGCGTCCGTCTCGACCCAGCCGAGCTCGACGAGCGTGCGCAGCAGCATGTACAGGCTGGACTTGGGATAGCCCACGGCCTCCTGGACCGCGGCGAGGGAGTGCATTCCGGGCCGGCCTGCGAAATACTCGAGCAACTCCACCGTCCGCACCGCGGACTTGACCTGCGCCCCACCGACGGCCTCGGCACCCGACATCGCCCTTGACCCCTTCGTTCGCCTGCACATAGCCTCCGACTCCACCATTCACCCCCGGAGACGTCGTTCACCATAACGAACGCCCTGGTGAGTGGGGCCACGTCGGCGGAAAATCCCGCAGCACCTGCGGAAACCCCGCAGCCCATCGCGTGGCGGCACCAGAGCACCATCAGTCACATCTGGATCAGTCACATCTGGTCACACCAGGAGGAACCGGCCGTGGCAGCACCGTCCCCCGCCCCAGTCTGGAGTGTCGATCCCCGCACGGGGAAGCCGCGCGAGCAGGTCGCCGTCGAGGCCACCGAGCAGGAGGTCGACCAGGCGGTGCGCGCCGCCCACGCCGTACGGGGCGCCCTCGCCGGGCGTGAGGTCCGCGCCGCGTTCCTGCGCGCCGCCGCCGACCTCCTCGACGAGCGGGCCGACCACGTCATCGAGGCCGCCGACGCGGAGACCGCCCTCGGCCCCGGCCGGCTCACCGGTGAACTCGCCCGCACCGCCTACCAGTTGAGGTCCTTCGCGGACGTCGTGGACGAGGGCGCCTACCTCGACGTGCACATCAGCCACGCCGACGCCGCCCAGACCCCGCCCTGGCCCGACCTGCGCCGCTACAAGGTCCCGCTCGGCGTCGTCGCCGTGTACGCGGCCTCCAACTTCCCGCTGGCCTTCTCCGTGCCCGGCGGCGACACCGCGAGCGCCCTCGCCGCCGGCTGCCCCGTCGTCGTCAAGGCCCACCCGGACCACCCGGCCACCTCCGAGCTGTGCGCCGACGCCCTGCGCCGCGCCGCCGAGCGGGTCGGACTCCCGGGCGACGTCGTCCAGTTGGTGCACGGCTTCGACGCGGGCGTGGAACTCGTACGGCACCCGCTGGTCGCCGCCGCCGGGTTCACGGGGTCGGTACGCGGCGGCCGCGCCCTCTTCGACGCCGCCGCCGCACGCCCGCACCCGATCCCCTTCCACGGCGAACTCGGCTCGCTCAACCCGGTCGTGATCACCGAGGACGCCGCGGCCGAACGGGCCGAGGAGATCGGCGCCGGACTCGCCGGGTCCATGACGCTCGGCGTCGGCCAGTTCTGCACCAAGCCCGGACTCGTCCTCGCGCCCGCGGGCGAGGCGGGCGACCGGCTCCTGAAGACCCTCACGCACGAGGTCAGCGAGGTCGAGGCGGGCGTCCTCCTCGACCACCGGATGCGATCCGCGTACGTCGACGGGGTGCGCGAGCGGGCCCAACTCCCGGACGTGGACGCCCCGGTGACGCCCGGCGCGGGCGGCGAGCACACCGTCGGCGCGGGCTGCCTCACCGTGCCCGCGGCCCGCCTCGCCGCCGAGGGCGCGCACGACCTGCTCCTGGAGGAGTGCTTCGGCCCCGTCACCGTCGTCGCGCGGTACGCGGACGCGGACGAGGTCACCGCCGTCCTCTCCCGACTTCCCGGCAACCTGACGGCGACGGTGCACCTGTCGGCGGCGGAGAAGGCGGGGGAGAGCGGGCGGGGTGCGGAACTCCTCGCCGAGCTCACGCCGCTCGCCGGGCGCGTCCTCGTCGACGGCTGGCCCACGGGAGTCGCCGTCGCGCCCGCCCAGCACCACGGCGGGCCGTACCCGGCGACGACGTCCACGTCCACGTCGGTGGGCGCCACGGCGATCGAACGCTGGCTCCGCCCCGTCACGTACCAGAACACTCCGGAGCCGCTCCTCCCGCCGGAACTCCGCGAGTCGAACCCACTGAACCTGCCGCGCCGAGTGGCGGGCCCCTAGGGGGCTCCGCCCCCTGGACCCCCGCTCCTCAATCGCCGGAGGGGCTCCCGGGGGTTCGTCGTCGGCTTCCCCGCCGTGGTGGGCACAGCAGGGCGGGACGTGCCCCGATAGGGGCGCGGGGAACTGCGCGACCAGCCACGACGGCGGGTCAGACGGACGACGGGGGCTCAGGGGCGGCGAGGCAGGCGGGTCGTCAACACCGCCGTCGCCAGCAGCACCCCCGCCCCCACAAGAAAACTCACCCGCATCCCCGGCACGAACGCCACCCCGTCCACCAGCGCCCCGAACAGCGCGATGCCGAGGCCGCCGGAGACCTGGCGGGCCGCGTTGAGGACGCCCGCCGCCACTCCCGCCCGCTCCGCCGGAACCGCCTCCATCACGGCCGATGTGAGCGGCGGGATGGTCAGCGCCACCCCCACGCCCACCGGGACGAGCAGCAGCACCAGCAGCGTGGCGGGCGTCGAGGCGTCGACGTACAGCAGAAGCAGCAGGCCCGGTACGGCGATCGCCTGGCCGGTGAGCATCGGCAGGCGTGGCCCGTACCGCGAGGCGAGGCGGCCCGCGACGACGTTGGTCGCGACGATCACCGCGGTCATCGGCAGGAACACCAACCCAGCCTGGAGCGCCGACCGCCCCTGCACCTGTTGCAGGAACAGGCTGAAGACGAAGATCAGGCCGTAGAACGCGATGCTGCACGCGATGCCCGCCGCCACCGCGACCGCCACCGTCCGCTCGCGGAACAGGCCGAGCGGCACCACGGGATGCGGCTGCCGGGCCTCGATCCGCAGGAACAGCGCACCGGCGACGACGGCCACCGCACCCGCCACGGCCCCCGCCGCACCGCCCTCGATCACCGCGAACGTGAGCGCCGTCAGGGCCACGACCGCCGCCGCCTGCCCCGGCACGTCCAGCGGCGCGGGCCGGCGTTCGGCGCGCGGGGCGCGGGCGAGCAGGGCGAGCGTGACCGCCCCGAGCGGCAGGTTGACGAAGAAGATCCCGCGCCAGTCCCAGGCCGTGGTGAGGGCGCCGCCCGCCACCGGCCCGAGCGCCAGCGCGACCGAACCGCCCGCCGCCCACAGAGACACGGCCCGCGCCCGCCGCGCCGCGTCCGGGTACGCCTGCCGTACGAGGGACAGCGACGCGGGCAGGATCACGGCCGCGGCGACGCCCTGCACCACCCGGGCCGCGATCAGCCAGCCGAGCCCGGGCGCGAGCCCGCAGGCCACGGAGGAGGCGGTGAACAGGGCGATGCCGATGCCGTACGCGCGCGCCGCACCAGCCCGGTCCGCGAACGCGCCGGTGGACAGCATGAGCGCGGCGAAGGCGAGGACGTACGCGTCGACGACCCACTGCAGCCCGGCCATCCCGCCGCCGAGCGCCTCGCCCATCGCCGGCAGGGCGACGTTCACGACGGACGCGTCCAGGGTGATCAGCGCGAAGCCGAGGAGCGAGGCGAGCAGGGTCAGCAGCGGGGAGACGGGTGGCCGAGCGGGCCTCAACTGCCGCTCGTCCGGGCCTTGTCGGGGTTTCTGCGCGGGTTCGGTGACGTCCATGCCCCACAGCGTGTCGATCTTCGCGGCCGTAGAGTAGTGGCCGGAATGCCATACGTCCGGAGGTTCTGGCCATGACCACGCCGCCCCGTCAGGAGTGCGCGCCGCACCGGGTCGCCGTGATCGCGCCCTCGCCGGTGTCGATGTTCAACCTCGCCATCCCGGAGCTGCTCTTCGAGAAGGTGCGGGTCGACGGCCGCCCGGGCTACGACCTCGTGCTGTGCACGGCCGACCCGGGCGAGGTCCTCACCACCGGCGGGTACGCGCTGCGCATCGACCGCGGCCTGGACGCCGCGGCGGACGCCGACACGCTGGTGATCGCGGGCACCGGCGACCGGTACGCCCCCGACCCCCGCACCGTGGCCGCCGTCCTGGAGGCGGAGGCCGCGGGCAAGCGGATCGCGTCGATCTGCAGCGGGGCGTTCGTGCTCGCCGAGGCCGGGCTTCTGGAGGGCCGCGCGGCGACCACGTACCACGGCCTGGCCGAGGAGCTGCGCCGCCGCTACCCGTCGGTGGACGTGCAGGGCGACGTGCTGTACGTGCAGGACGGGCAGGTCATGACGGCCTCCGGGTACGCGGCGGGCATCGACCTGTGCCTGCACATGATCCGTACCGACTACGGGGCGGCGGTGGCGAACACGGTGGCCCGGCTCGCCCTGGTCGCGCCGGTGCGGCCGGGCGGCCAGACCCAGTTCACGCAGACCCCGCTGCCGCCGGAGCGCGGCACCGCCGTCAAGGACACCCGCGGCTGGGCGATGCGGAACCTGGACCGGACGCTGACCCTCGCCGATCTCGCGCGGCACGCGGGCGTCTCGGTGCGCACCCTGACGCGCCGGTTCCACGCCGAGACGGGCGTGAGCCCGCTGCAGTGGCTGCTGCATCAACGCATCGAGCGCGCCAAGGAGTTGCTGGAGACGACGACACTGCCGATGGACCAGGTGGCGCGCGCGTGCGGCCTCGGCACGGCGGACTCCCTGCGCCGGCACGTCCAGCACCGCACGGGCCTCACCCCGTCCGCGTACCGGGCGACGTTCAGCCGACTACCGGTACCGACGGCCTGAGGTTCGGGGGGGCGCGGCCCCGAAGCTCCGCAGGACCTTCGGGAAGGGGCGGGGAGGGGAAGAAAAAGCCGTTTTCGGCGCCGCCCACCCCTCTGCGACACTGCCCCCATGCTGACCATCAGAGACGCCGAAGAGCGGGACTGGGACCGGATCTGGCCGTTCTGGCAGCAGATCGTGGGCGCGGGCGAGACGTACTCCTGGGACCGGGACACCCCGAAGGACCAGGCGCGGGCCCTCTGGATGCCGCCCGGCGGGCGCGTCTTCGTCGCGGTCGACGAGGCCGACCCGGACACCGTCCTCGGCTCCGCCTCCGTCAAGCGGAACTACGGCGGCCCCGCCGCGCACGTCGCCAACGCCGGGTTCATGGTCGACCCCGCGCACACCGGCCGCGGCATCGGCCGCCGCCTCGCCGAGCACGTGCTCACGGAGGCCGCGAAGGACGGGTACGAGGCGATGGTCTTCAACGCCGTCGTCGAGACCAACCCGGCGCTCGTCCTGTGGCGCTCCCTCGGCTTCACCGTCGTCGGCACGATCCCGGAGGCCTTCGAGCACCCCACGCGGGGGCGGGTCGCGCTGCACGTCATGCACCGCAAGCTCTGACGAAGGGGCCGCGGGAGGGGCGGGCACGGCGGCGGGGAATGCGCCGGCCGGGGCGTACGTTGACCGGTTTGCGGAGGCTGCCTCCGTGCCCGCCCCACCCCCGTAGCGAGAAGAGAAACAACTGATGCGCGTCGAGATCTGGAGCGACATCGCCTGCCCCTGGTGCTACATCGGCAAGGCCCGCTTCGAGCAGGGCCTCGCGGCGTTCGCGCACCGCGACGACGTCGAGGTCGTGCACCGCTCCTTCGAGCTCGACCCGAACCGGGCCAAGGGCGACACCGCCCCGGTGCTCGACATGCTGGCGCGGAAATACGGGCGCACCCTGGACGAGGCCCGCGCCATGGAGCAGCACGTCGCCGAGAACGCGCACGCCGAAGGCCTCGGCTACCGCACCGAGGGCCGCGACCACGGCAACACCTTCGACATCCACCGCCTCCTCCACCTCGCCAAGGCCCGCGGCCGCCAGGACGAGCTGCTCACCCTCGCCTACCGCGCCAACTTCGCCGAGGAGCGCTCCGTCTACGACCCGGAGGTGCTGCTGGCCCTCGCCGTCGAGGCCGGTCTCGACGAGGCCGAGGCGAAGGCGGTGCTCGCCGACGAGTCCGCGTACGCCGACGCCGTGCGGGCCGACGAGCGCGAGGCCGCCGAACTGGGCGCCACCGGCGTGCCGTTCTTCGTCCTCGACCGGCGCTACGGCGTCTCCGGCGGCCAGCCCGCCGAGGTGTTCACACAGGCGCTGGAGCAGGCCTGGGGCGACCGCGCCCCGCTGACCGTCGTCGACTCCGGCGCGGCGGCCTGCGGCCCGGACGGCTGCGAGGTTCCGCAGGTCAGCCGCGACGTATAAGCGCTGCTTGGGCGCACCCCACAGGAACGCGCAATGGACGACAGTTCGGGCCGCACCGCAGAGTAGGGGCATGGAGAGCCTCTCGGGTGCGGCCTTCGCACCGCAGACGACGTATCTGAACACCGCGAGCAGCGGTCTGCTCCCCGCCGACGGCGTCCGCGCCGTGCAGGACGCGGTGGCGGCGATCGCGGCCGGGCGCGCGGGGGACATGTTCGCCGACGTGGAGGCCGCGCGCGCCGCGTTCGCCCGGATCGTCGGCGTGCCCGCGAGCCGGGTGGCCGCGGGCGACTCCGTGGCCGTCTACGCGGGTCTGATCGCCGAGTCCCTGCCGGTGCGCGCCGAAGTCCTCGTCGCCGAGGGCGACTTCAGCTCGCTGGTCACCCCGTTCCACGTCCGCGCCGACCTCATGATCCGCACCGTCCCGCTCGAAGAGCTCGCCGAAGCCGTCCGCCCGAGCACCGAGCTCGTCGCGGTCAGCCTCGCCCAGTCCGCCGACGGCCGTGTCGCCGACCTCGACGCGATCCGCAAGGCCGCCCGCGCGCACGGCGCCCGTACGTTCGTCGACGTGTCGCAGGCCGCGGGCTGGCTGCCGTACGACGCGGCCGAGGACGACTTCGCCGTGGCCGTCGCCTTCAAGTGGCTGCTCTGCCCGCGCGGCGTCACCTTCCTCGTCGTGCCCGAGGACCTCGGCTCGCTCACCCCGTACTTCGGGGGCTGGGTCGCGGGCGAGAAGCCCTGGGACAGCTGCTACGGCCCGGTCCACGAATTCGCCCTCTCCGCCCGCCGGTTCGACGTCAGCCCGAGCCTCCTGTCGTACGTCGGCGCCCGGCACGGCCTCGCCCTCATCGAGGAGCTCGGGGTGGACGCGGTGCACGCGCACGACACGGCGCTCGCCGACCGGTTCCGCGCAGGGCTCGACCGGCTCGGGCACACGCCGGTGCACGCGCCCGGCTCGGCGATCGTGTCCGTGCCCGGACTGGGCTCCCGGCAGCCGGAGTTGAGCCGCGCGGGCGTCGAGGTCTCGGACCGTGCGGGCAACCTGCGGGCGGCGTTCCACCTGTACAACTCGGCGGCCGACGTGGACCGGCTGCTCGACGTGCTGTCCGGCTGAACTCCCGTACCCCACAAGGCGGTTGGCCCGGCTCCCTCGAGGGGGAACCGGGCCGACCGTCACATCACGGGGTCACCGCGAGGGCCTCACCGTACCGGGGTGAAGTCCCGGGCGCCGATGTACTCCGGGCGCCTGATGGGTGCCGCGAAGGGTTCCTGCGCCGTGTTCTCCACGCTGTTGAAGACGAAGAACACGTTGCTCCGCGGGAAGGGAGTGATGTTGTCCCCGCTGCCGTGCATGGTGTTGCAGTCGAAGAGCACGGCCGAGCCGGCGCTGCCGACCCACTGGGCGATCCCGAACTCGTCCGAGAGCTTCGTCAGCGCCTCGTCGGAGGGGATGCCCGCGTCCTGCATCTGCAGGGAACGCTTGTAGTTGTCCTTCGGAGTGGCGCCCGCACACCCGAGGAAGGTGCGGTGCGAACCCGGCATCAGAAGCAGACTGCCGTTGTACGCGTAGTTCTCGGTCAGGGCGATGGACACGGACACGGTCCGCATGTTCGCGAGCCCGTCCTCCGCGTGCCACGTCTCGAAGTCCGAGTGCCAGTAGAAGCCCGAGGCGCCGAAACCGGGCTTCACGTTGATGCGCGACTGGTGGATGTAGACGTCCGAACCCAGGATCTGCCGGGCCCGTCCGACGACGCGCGGGTCCGCCGCCAGCTTGGCGAAGACCTCACTGATCTTGTGCACCTCGAAGATGGAACGGATCTCGCCCGAGCTCTTCTCCACGATGGAGCGCTCGTCGGCACGCATGGCGGGGTCCTGGGTCAGACGGTTCAACTCCGCCTGGTAGACGCCCACTTCGTCCCCGGAGACCAGCTCGTCGACCTGGAAGAATCCGTCCCGGTCGAACGCCGACAGCTCCGCGGCCGCGAACGGCCCCTCCGTACCCGGCGCGGACCACACGACGGGGTCCTGGCGCGCGGTGAGCACCTCGGCGGTGCCTCGGGTCGGGTACAGGTCTGCGGTGCGTTCGGGTGCGGTGGTCATGGTGTTGCCTGCCTCTCCTCTCGTACGGCCCTGTTCGGGATGTACCCGGCCGCCGCATCCGGCCCCCGAGGCAGGATGCGGCGGTCGGGAGTCAAGGGGGGCTTCACGCCCCCGGCATCGGGCCCCTGCGGAGCCCGGTGACGGGGTTCAGCCCTCGTCCGGCTCCGTGAGCAGCGGGTACACGCCGTTCTCGTCGTGGTCCTCGCGCCCGGTGACCGGCGGGTTGAACACACAGATGCAGTGGAAGTCCTCCTTGATACGCATCGTGTGCTTCTCGTGCCCGTTCAGCAAGTACATGGTGCCCGGAGTGATGACGTACTTCTCGCCGGTCGTGTCGTCGGTCAGCTCCGCCTCACCCTTGGTGCACACCACGGCCTCGATGTGGTTGGCGTACCACATCGACGTCTCGGTGCCGGCGTAGAGGATGGTCTCGTGCAGCGAGAAGCCGACGCGCTCCTTGGCGAGCACGATGCGCTTGCTCTCCCACGTGCCCGACTTCGACTTGACGTGCCGGTCGGTGCCTTCAAGGTCCTTGAACGAACGGACGATCACGGTGAGTTGCTCTCTCTTTCTGGTCTTGCGGTGCGGGGGCCGGTCGTGCGTCGTTACGCGGTCTCGCGTACGGCGCGGGCCAGGGTGCGCAGGCCCTCGTCCAGCTCGTCCGGCGTGATGGTGAGGGCGGGCAGCAGCTTGACGACCTCGCTCTCCGGGCCGGAGGTCTCGATCAGGAGGCCCAGCTCGAAGGCGCGGCGCGCGACCTTGCCGGCGCGGTCCTTGTCGTGGAACTCCAGGCCCCACACCAGACCGCGGCCGCGGTACTCCTTGGTGGCCTCGGGGTGCTCGGCGCGGATCGCCTTCAGGGCCTGCTCGACCTGCTCGCCGCGGGCGAGGGTCTGCTTCTCCATCTGGCCGTCCGCCCAGTAGGCGTCGAGCGCGGCGGCGGCGGTGACGAACGCCGGGTTGTTGCCGCGGAAGGTGCCGTTGTGCTCGCCCGGCTCCCACACGTCCAGCTCGGGCTTGAACAGGGTGAGCGCGAACGGCAGGCCGTAGCCGGAGATGGACTTCGAGACGGTGACGATGTCCGGCACGATGCCCGCCTCCTCGAAGGAGAAGAACCCGCCGGTGCGGCCGCAGCCCATCTGGATGTCGTCGACGATGAGCAGCATGTCCCAGCGCTTGCACACGTCGGCGAGCTGCCGCAGCCACTCGGCGCGGGCCACGTTGATGCCGCCCTCGCCCTGGACCGTCTCGACGATCACGGCGGCGGGCTGGTTGAGGCCGGAGCCGGAGTCCTCAAGGAGACGCTCGAACCAGATGAAGTCCGGGGTCTTGCCGTCGAGGTAGTTGTCGAACGGCATCGGGGTGCCGTGCACCAGCGGGATGCCGGCGCCGGCGCGCTTGAAGGCGTTGCCGGTCACGGCGAGCGAGCCGAGCGACATGCCGTGGAAGGCGTTGGTGAAGGACACGATCGACTCGCGCCCCTTGACCTTGCGGGCCAGCTTCAGCGCGGCCTCGACGGCGTTGGTGCCCGTCGGGCCCGGGAACATGACCTTGTACGGCAGGTCGCGCGGGCGCAGGATCGTGTTCTGGAACGACTCCAGGAAGGCACGCTTGGCCGTCGTCGACATGTCGAGGCCGTGCGTGACGCCGTCCCGCTCGATGTAGTCGATGAGGGCGCGTTTCAGCACCGGGTTGTTGTGCCCGTAGTTGAGCGAGCCGGCTCCGGCGAAGAAGTCGAGGTACTCGTGGCCGTCCTCGTCGTACATGCGGCTGCCCTGCGCGCGGTCGAAGACCGTCGGCCAACCGCGGCAGTAGCTGCGCACCTCCGACTCCAGGGTCTCGAAGACGCTCAGGTCCGGCTGGGTGATGGTCACAGCGAATCTCCTCCTGGGAGATATAGGCGTGGGGGGTCCGATTCGGGGGTCGGTCTGACTGGCGGGTGGAGGGACGTGCCCGCGGGGCGGGCGGCGTCTTGGGTCAGTGGGGCAGCGGGCCGATGCGGTACAGGACCTCGGGGTCGTGGCCGCCGTCGCCGTCGGGGAACTGTTCGGCGCTGAACAGCACTTCCCGGTCGAGCTCGGCGCCGTGCCGCTGTGCGTACGACGTGAACAGGCGCTCCGACGCGGTGTTGCCGGGCGTGATGGTGGTCTCCAGGGAGCGCAGGCCGTGCTCCTTCGCGACGCGCTCGGTCAGGCCGTCCAGCATCGCGGCGGCCAGTCCTCGGCCGCGCTGCGAGGCGTCCACGGCGACCTGCCACACCAGGAGGGTGTGCGGCCGCTCGGGCCTGATGTACCCGGTGATGAACCCGACCGCTTCCCCGTGCGCGTCCCGCGCGATCACCGAGGTGCCGGCGAAGTCACGGCACCACAGCAGATAGCTGTACGAGGAGTTCAGGTCGAGGGTCTTCGAGTCACGGGCGATGCGCCAGAGTGCGGCTCCGTCCGTCACCTCCGGGGTGTCGAGCCGCAAGTCCCCCGGCATTTCGCGAAAGGCGGTACGGGCACTTGCAAGGTCTGCTTGTGCGGCTGTCATGCATATTGAATTTACCGACCGAAAATTGAAATTGCATCGCGAGGAGGGGTTACCTGAACGCGCTCGATGTGTTATCACGCGGGCGTGCGCGCTCGCGCAAACAGCCCGCAGGATGCCAGGGAATGTCCGGAAATTCCGGGGCGTATCGCTCTCTGTGTGGCGTCAGTCACACGTCCGAAACCCTCACGAGATCTGCCCGAATTACGTCGTTTGACGTTCGCGAAATCTTTGCGTTTAGGACCGGGGAAAGCGGGCAGAAGAATACGGGAAGCTGCGCTCGAAAAGTAGCTCCCCGTATTCATGAAAACTCAATTAATTTATGGCCCCGGAAGATTTCTGAGCCGGCGGCCCATTTGTGCGTGCGCGAAAATCCGCTGTCCGCGACCGGGCGGATGCGCAATGTGCGAACCGGTGCGCAATACGCAATGTGCAGCCCCTGCGCACTGCGCGGCCGGGCGGTCGTGCGCCGCGGCCGGACGCGCCGGCCGCGGAACAGTCCGCATCCGAGAAATTACTCCCAGGCGGCCGTGACCGCACGCCGAGCGGCCTCCAGGTCCACCGCCTGCCCGGCCTCGCCCAGCGCCGCCCCGAGCGCCGCGAGGCTCGCGTGCACCACGCCACGGGTCGCGTCCGGACCGTAGTGGTTGACCCGGATCATCTCCTTGGCGAGCGCGCCGCCGCCCGCCGCGAGCGGCAGCGCCGGATCCGCCGCCAGCGCCCGCGCCACCAGCTCGGACGCGTCCACGCCCGCCGGGGCGCGCAGCGTCGTCGCGACCGGCGCCGCGTCCCGCGCCTCGTACACGTACGGCTCGAGGACGCCGAGCGCCACCGCGCCCGCCCGCGTCGCCGCCGCGGCCGTGGCGTGCCGGGCCATCACCGCGTCCAGGCCCTCCGACTCGATCCGCTCCACGCACGCCTCCAGGGCCAGCATCTCCAGCTGCGCCGGGGCGTGCAGGAGCGCCTTGCGGCCGCCGTCGATCCAGCGCGCCTTCCAGTCCAGGAGCGAGAGGTACGAGGCACGCGGCGCCTGCGGGTTCTCCGCGAACCGCCGCCAGGCCCGCTCGCTCACCGACACCGCCGAGACACCGGCCGGGCCGCCCATCGCCTTCTGCGCGCCGATGATGCACATGTCCACGCCCCAGGCGTCCGGCAGCACCGGCTCCGCGCCGATCGACGCCACCGCGTCCAGGTAGAACAGCGCGCCGTGCTCCCGTACGACCTCGCCGATCTCGGCGACCGGGTTGGTGTTGCCCGTCGCCGCCTCCGCGTGCACGAGCGAGACGAAGTCGATCTCCGGGTGCTCGGCGAGGGCCTCGCGCACCTGGTCCGCGGTGACCGCCGTGTGGAACGGCACCGCCAGGTCGACGACCGTGGCGCCGCAGTCCCGCAGCCAGTCGCCGAAGGTCTGGCCGTACGGCCCCGTGACCACGTTCAGGGCCGTGGAGCCCGGTCGGGCGCCGGAGCGGATGCAGGCCTCCAGGGGCAGCAGCGCCTCGCCCTGCATGATCACGACGTCCTGCTCGGTCCGCAGGAGCCGCGCCACCCGCTGCTCGATCGCGGCGAAGTGCGCGGGGGTCAGCGGAGCCAGGTCGAGGAAGGGGTGCGTCACGGTGGTGCTCTCTTCTTGACGGTCTTGAAGGTCTTGAACGGTCTTGAGGTGTCCGAGCGGCGGGGTCCGGAGGGAGCTTGACGTGTTCTCGTCCGGGCGCTCGTCCGAGCGTACCGAGTGCGTTCTAGGCTGCGGACATGAGTGATTCTGGGGTGCTGAGGGTTCGGGGGCGGGTGCTCGTCGGGCCGGAGGACGTACGGGACGAGCTGTGGATCGTCGGCGGGCGGGTCAGCTTCACGCGGCCGCCGGGCGCCGACGACGTGACGACCGTCGAGGGCTGGGCCCTGCCGGGGCTCGTCGACGCGCACTGCCACGTGGGGCTCGACGCGCACGGGCCGGTCGACGCGGAGACCGCCGAGCGGCAGGCGCTCACCGACCGGGACGCGGGCACCCTCCTCATCCGGGACGCGGGCTCGCCCTCCGACACCCGCTGGATCGACGACCGCGAGGACCTGCCGAAGATCATCCGCGCGGGCCGGCACATCGCCCGTACGAAGCGCTACATCCGCAACTACGCCCACGAGATCGAGCCGGACGAACTGGTCGCGTACGTCGGCCAGGAGGCGAAGCGGGGCGACGGCTGGGTCAAGCTCGTCGGCGACTGGCTGGACCGCTCCACCGGCGATCTCGGGTCCTGCTGGCCGCGCGCCGAGGTCGAGGCCGCGATCGCCGAGGCGCACCGGCTCGGCGCCCGCGTCACCGCGCACTGCTTCGCCGAGGACTCGCTGCGCGACCTCGTCGAGGCCGGCATCGACTGCATCGAGCACGCCACGGGCCTCACCGAGGACACCATCCCGCTGTTCGCCGAGCGCGGCGTCGCCATCGTCCCGACCCTCGTGAACATCGCGACGTTCCCGAAGCTCGCGGAGGGCGGCGAGGGCAAGTTCCCCATCTGGGCCGACCACATGCGCCGCCTGTACGACCGCCGCTACGACACCGTGCGCTCCGCCTACGACGCCGGCATCCCCGTCTTCGTCGGCACCGACGCGGGCGGCGGCCTCGCGCACGGCCTCGCCGCCGCCGAGGTCGTCGAGCTCACCAAGGCCGGCATCCCGCCGCTCGCCGCGCTTTCCGCCACCACGTGGGGCGCCCGCGACTGGCTCGGCCGCCCCGGCCTCACCGAGGGCGCCCCCGCCGACCTCGTCGTGTACGGCGAGGACCCGCGGGCCGACGTACGCGCGCTCGCGGCGCCGCGGCGGGTCGTGGTGAACGGCAACGTGGTGGGCTGAGCGGGGCTTGCCCGCGAGGCAGGGGGCGCAGGGGCGCGCGGGGCGTCGGGTTGACGCACCCGTGCCCCCGCGCACCCACGACTCGTTGCCCACTTCTCACCACCCCCGCGGGACCGCCCCGTACGACAACTCCCAGGTCCGGCAAGGGGCGTGACGGGGGAGGCGGAAGGGAACGCGCGTGCCGGGGGATTCGAAAACGAGGGCGGAAACCCCACTTTGGAGTGAAGTGACCCCGTGTGGCTGCCAGTTCACTCCGTGTGCGTAACGATGCCGGGGTCCCGGTCGCCGGCACCGCGCACCTGTCCCCGTGCGCAGGCGCCCGCGGCCGCCTGTCCCTGAGCGTGCGCCTCCCTGAGCGTGCGCGCTCACTTCCTCGTGGGGGTTCCACCACCGTGAACAGCAACACCTTCCGCACGCCCGCGCCGCGTGCCCGGCGGTTCGCCGCCGTCGCGGCCGCGACGGCGCTGGCCGCAGGTCCCGCGGCCCTCGCCGGAGCCGTGCCCGCCCACGCCACGGGCGGCGACGGCAAGTCCAGTGCGGTCGTCCTGCGCGCGGGGCTCGACGTCTCGCTGCTCAACAAGTCCGTGCACGTGCCGGTCCGGACCTCCCTCAACGAGGTGACGGCGCCCGCGTCCGCGGAGAAGACCGCGCTCACCGTCGAGGTCGAAGGCATCGACCAGGGGCGGCCGTTCAGCATGGTGCGCGCCGAGGCGGCCTCCGCGAAGGCCACCGCCGACGCCGACCGGGCGGAGGCGCGCACCCACCTCACCCGCGCCGAGGTGCACCTGCCGGGCCTGCCCGCGCTGCCCCTGATCGAGCTGGAGAACGTCACGTCGAAGGCGGTCTGCGTGGCGGGCGAGCAGCCGGTCGCGGAGGCCGACGTGGTGGGCTCGGTGACCGTGCTCGGCAAGAAGGTCACGCTGTCCACGACCGGCCCGACCCGCGTCGACGTGCCCGGCGTCGGCGAGGTCCGCCTCGACCTGGCGAAGACGCACACCACGTCCCGTACGGCCGCGGCCTCCGCGCTCGAACTGAACGTGTCCGTCAACCCGTTGAAGCTGAACGTCGCCGAGGTCGACGGCACGGTCACGCTCGCGGGCGCCACCTGCGAGGCCCCGACGCCGGCGGCCCCGCCCAAGGAACAGCCGAAGGAACAGCCGAAGGAGGACCCCCGCCCGCAGACCGCCGAACGGCCGCAGCACCTCGCGGAGACCGGCGGCGACTCCACGACGCCGTACGTGGCGGCCGGTGCGGCGGCTCTCCTCGCGGCGGGCGGAGGTGTGCTCTACGTGACCCGCAGGCGCGCCTGACGGACGCCAGGGGGGTGGGCCTGTGCGGCGCCGCACGGGCCCACCCCCCGACGCCGTTCCCTCACCGCCCCGCGAGCACCAGCGCCCGGTCCAACGCCTGCAGGAGGCGGCCCGTGGTCGTGCGGTCGCGTACGGCGAGGCGGAGCCAGGTGTCGTCCAGGCCGGGGAACGTGTCGCCGCGGCGGACCGCGAAGCCCAGGTCGCGCAGGCGGGCGCGGACCGCCGCCGCCCGCGCGACCTGGATCAGGACGAACGGGCCCTCGGCCCCCGGCACCGCCGTGACCTCCTCGAACTCGGCGAGCCCGGCGAGGAGATGGGCCCGGTCGGCGGCGATCGTACGGGCCGCCGCGTCGGCCTCCGCAAGGGCGCGCGGCGTCATGCAGGCCTCGGCGGCGGCGAGCGCGGGCGTCGACACCGGCCACAGCGGCTGGGCCCGTTCAAGGGCGGCGATCGTCTCCGGCGCGGCCAGCACGTACCCGATCCGCAGGCCCGCCAGCCCCCACGTCTTGGTGAGGCTGCGCAGCACCACCAGGCCCGGCACGTCCGTACGCCCCGCCAGGGCCTCGCGCTCGTCCGGCACCGCGTCCATGAACGCCTCGTCCACCACCAACGTCCGCCCCGGGCGGGCCAGTTCGGCGAGCAGGGCCGCGGGGTGCAGCACCGACGTCGGGTTGGTGGGGTTGCCGACCACCACCAGGTCCGCGTCCTCCGGCACCAGCGCCGGGTCCAGGCGGAAGCCGTCCTCGGCGCGCAGCAGCACCCGCCGCACCTCGTGCCCCGCGTCCCGCAGCGCCGCCTCCGGCTCCGTGAACTGCGGGTGCACGACCACCGGCCGCTCCGCCCGCAGCGCCCGCGCGAGCAGCACGAACGCCTCGGCCGCACCCGCCGTGAGCAGCACCCGCTCCGGGGCGAGCCCGTGCCGCCGGGCCACCGCGGCCCGCGCGTCCCGGCCGTCCGGGTACGCGGCGAGCGACCCCAGCGACCCGGCGATGTGCTCGCGCAGCCACGAAGGCGGCGTGTTCGTACGGACGTTGACCGCGAGGTCGGTCAGCTCGGCCCCGTCGTCCCTGACCTCCGCGTCGCCGTGATGGCGCAGGTCGTGGGAAGGGGCGGAGGGAGAGCCGGGCGCGGCGTCCTGGTCAGTGGGTCTGTACATGTCCGTCCTGATGGGGGAGAGGGAGTTCGCCGCCGGAGCCGTGGGCCCGGTGTGCGGTGACCGCGGTGTCCGCGGCGCCGGGAGCGGTGTCCCCGGCGACGGTCTCGTGGTGGCGCCGCACCAGCAGGTCGAGCAGCGCCGGGTCCGGGCCGATCACGTCCGCGACCCGCACCTCCGCCTCCGGGTGCGCCTCCGCCCAGCCCTCGGCCTGCGCCCGCACCCGTCCCGGCAGGGGCCCGTCGAGCAGGACGTACGGCAGGACGACGATCCGCCGCGCCCCGAGCCGTACGCACCGGTCGAGGCCGCTCGGCACGTCCGGCGCGGCCGGCGACACGAACGCCGGCTCCACGCCCGCGAAGCCGCGCCCCTCCCACAGCAGCCGCGCCACCCGGTGCACCTCGGCGTTGGCCTCCGGGTCCGTGGCGCCGGGGCCGACAAGCAGCACCGTGACCCCGGCCCGGTCGCCCGGCGTCCGCGCCCCGCCGCCGAGCGCCTCCTCGACCCGCCGCTCCAGCAGGTCGAGCAGCACGGGGTGCCCGCCGAGGGGAAGCCCGTACGCGTACGACACCTCCGGGCGCCGCTGCCGCGCGCGGGCCAGGGCGGCGGCGAGGGCACGCTCGGCGTGCGGCGCGGGGGAGAGCGCGAGGGGCACGGCGGTGGGGCGGGCGGCGCCGGCGTCCGCGAGCCGGGCGACCGCCGCGTCCAGCGAGTCCGCCGCCGACGCCTCCAAGTGGCCGCCCGCCACCGGCAGTTCGGGACTGTGCCGACCGAGCGCCCCGACGAGCTCATGCAGCGCCTCGGCGCCGACATCCTCCGCAACGAGCAACATCGGCCGCACACCGTCGGTCTCGGCCACAGATCTGATCACACGAACTCCTCGGGGGACGGGGCGGTACGGGTTCGAGGCGTGGGGGGTGAGATTCGGGGGCCCGGCTTGCGTGGGCTGGGGGCGGGAGGCGTGTGGGGGCGCGGGGCGCGGGGGCGCACTTCGGGGACGCAGCCGTTCGCGCCCCTGCCTCGCTCGGTCCGCCGCTCGGGGGCGGGGTGCCCGGGGGCCCGGTGCTCGGCACGCGTCCCGGCCAGGTGCGGGCGAGGTTCCTGAGCCGTGTCGTGCGGCTTGCAGGCCGGGGCCTCGAGTGGGTGGTTGCGTGCTTCGGAGGCGGTGGACTTCGGGATCGCGGCCTCGTCGTCCCGCAGCTCGGACGCGTGGTGCTCGGACGGCCGATGCTCGGACGGCTGGTGCTCGGGGGTGCGGGACAGGGCGCAGGTGGCTCCGGGTGGGCCGTGCTGCGGGCGGGACGTGCGTTTGGGGACCAGCAGGCGGCCGCCGCGGGCGAGGGCCGCCGCCTCGGCGACGGACGGGGTGCCGACGGCGGTCAGGGCGGCGCCGCTCGGGTTCGGGACCTCGACCCGCGCCAACTCGGCGGCGCCGTACGTCAGCAGGGGCACGCCGAGGGCCCGCGCCGCCGCGACGATCCCCGGCTCGTCCCGCTTCGCGTCCACGGTCGCCAGCGCGCCCAGCTCCTCCTCGGCCGCGCCCGCCTCCGCCAGGACGTCCCGTACGAGCGCGAGCACCTCCGCGCCGGACACGCCGCGCCGGGCGCCGACGCCGGCGGTGAGGGGCGCGCCCCTGCCCGTACCCGCCGCGCGGCGCGGGGTCGTCGGGGAGGTGGGCATCGGGTGGGGCCTTTCGGTTCGAACAGCGGGGGCGACGGGGGCGGACACGGGTGGGGCAGGTGTGACCAGGGCGTATCAGGTGTGTCGGAGGCGGACGGCACCGGGTCCATCGGCTAGCAAGAGCCCATGGCGGTGATCGTCGCGCTCGGCGCGTTCCTCATGACGCTGGTCGGCGGCTGGACGGCGCAGCGCGTCACCGACCGCAGGCACCTCGTGCTCGGCCTCGCGGGCGGCCTGATGCTCGGCGTCGTCGGCCTGGAGCTGCTGCCGGAGGCCCTGGAGGCCGCCGACCGGGAGATTCACGGCGTACCGCAGGCGCTGCTGCTGTTCGTCGGCGGCTTCCTCGTGGCGCACGTCGTGGAGCGCCTCCTCGCCGTACGGCAGGCCGCGCACGGCTCCGACGAACGCGTCCCGCAGGTCGGCCTGACCGCGGCGGCGGCGATGGTCGTGCACAGCCTGATGGACGGCGTCGCGCTCGGCGCGGCCTTCCAGGCGGGCGGCGCGATGGGCGTGACCGTCGCGCTCGCCGTCATCACCCACGACTTCGCGGACGGCTTCAACACGTACACGCTCACCAGCCTGTACGGGAACGCCCGGCGCAAGGCGCTCGCCATGCTGTTCGCCGCGGCGGCGGCGCCGGTCGTCGGGGCGGCGTCGACGATGTTCGTCACGCTGCCCGAGGAACTGCTCGGCAGCTATCTCGGCTTCTTCGGCGGCGCGCTGCTCTACATCGCGTCCGCCGAGATCCTCCCCGAGGCCCACCACGACCACCCGGCCGTGCCGACCCTCTGCTGCACGGTGGCGGGCGTCGGCTTCATCTGGCTGGTGGTCGGCGCGGCCGAGTGAACGCGCCCGGTTCGTCCTGCCTGTCCGGTCCTCCCGGCTCGCCCGGCCCTCGCGGCCGAGGGAACGCGCGCCCTGCCTCATGACCGTACGACCCCGGCCGCGAGGACGACGGGGCCGTGCCGTCCCTCGACCACGGCACGGAGGTACGGCTCCGGCGCGGCCGCGACCCGCGGCGCGACGGCGCCCGCACCGAGCGCGTCCAGGCCGGCGCGCACCGCCCCCGGGTCCGGGTGCCCGGCCTCGAACACCAGCAGGGGCAGCTGCGGAAGGGCGCGCCGGGTGGGGTGGACGGCGGTGCCCCAGTCGAGCAGGAACGGCAGCAGTCCGCCGAGCCCGTGCGGCTGCGGGAACGTCAACTGCCAGGCCAGGGAGCCCCCGTCGGGGGTGCGCCGGGACATCCCGACCGGCTCGCCCGGGTCGTACCCGCGATCCCGCGCGCACGCGACCGCCGCCGCGATGCCGTCGACCCGCGCCGCCCAGTGCACGAGCCGGGGACCGTCGAGCGTGTCGATGCCGAACCAGCGCGGGCCCTCCGGATCGGGCTGCTCCGGGTCCGGCCCGACGATCTCCAGGTACGCCCCGCCGCCCAGGCCGCTGCCGCCGCCCGGCTCGGAACTCCCCAGCCCGTACAGGAAGTTCCGCGTGCCGTGGCCGACGTGGCGGCCGCCCTCGGCCGGCGCCACCCCGGTCGCCGCCGCGACCTCGGCGACGGTGCTGCCGAGGTCGGGCGTGGCGAGGACCAGGTGGTCCAACTCCGGGGCGGGGCTCATGCGTTGCAGCCTGCCACGAATCTGCGGGCCACGTCCGGGGTGGCCGCCCAGTGGGTGTGCAGATAGCTGGCGTGCACCCCGCCCTGCACGAACCCCTCCACGCGGCGCTGCGGCAGCCGCATGCCCCACGCCGGGGTCGGGCCCGCGCCCGGCTCGATCACCGTGCGGTGGAACTCGTGCCCGCGCAGCCGCGTGCCGGCCGCCGCGAGCGCGCTGTCGGACACGGCGACGGCCTCCCGGTAGCCGAGCGTCAGGCGTTCCGACATCCGCGCGTCGGCGTCGAGCACCCCGCACATCGGCTTCCCGTCCAGGGACCCGGCGAGGTACAGCAGGCCCGCGCACTCGGCGGCGACCGGCGCCCCGCTCCGGGCCAGTTCGGCGATCGCCTTGCGCAGCGGCTCGTTGGCGGACAGCTCCGGCGCGTACACCTCGGGGAAGCCGCCGCCGATCACCACGGCCGCGGTGTTCTCGGGGAGGTGCTCGTCGTGCAGCGGGTCGAAGGGAACCACCTCGGCGCCGGCCGCGCGGAGCAGTTCCGTGTGCTCGGCGTAGGAGAAGGTGAAGGCCGCGCCGCCTGCGACGGCCACCACCGGATGCGACGTCGACGGGCGCGGACCGCCTGCGGCAGGCGCGCCGGAGCGGAGCCCCTGCTCGACAAGGCCCGGCGCCCCCGAGGCAGCCGGTTCCCATGCCTCCGTGTTCAGCGGCGGGGCCGTGCGGGCCAGGGCCAGCAGGCCCTCCAGGTCGCAGCCCTCGCGGACCATGGCTGCCGACGCCCGGACCGAGTCCAGGGCCGCCGTGCTGCGCTCGGCCACCGGGACGAGGCCCAAGTGCCGGGAGGGCGTGGCCACTTGAGGGGTGCGGCGCAGGGCCCCGTACACCGGGACGCCGACCTCCTCCATGGCCTCGCGGAGCAGTTGCTCGTGGCGGTCCGAGCCGACCTTGTTGAGGATGACGCCAGCGAGCCGCACCTCGGGGTCGAAGGACGCGAAGCCGTGCACGAGCGCCGCCACCGAACGCGACTGCGAGGACGCGTCGACGACGAGGACGACCGGCGCCCCGAGCAGCTTGGCGACGTGCGCGGTCGAGGCGAGTTCGCCCTCGCCGGACGCGCCGTCGAACAGGCCCATCACGCCTTCCACCACGGCGAGTTCGCACCCGGCCGCCCCGTGTGCGAACAGCGGGGCGACGAGCTCGGGCCCGCACATGTACGCGTCGAGGTTGCGGCCCGGTCGGCCCGTCGCGAGCGCGTGGTAGCCGGGGTCGATGTAGTCGGGGCCCACCTTGTGCGGCGACACCGCGAGCCCGCGCTCGGCGAACGCGGCCATCAGGCCGGTAGCCACGGTCGTCTTGCCGGTCCCGGAGGCCGGCGCGGCGACCACCAGGCGGGGTACGTCGAACGTCACCACTCGATGCCCCGCTGGCCCTTCTGGCCCGTGTCCATCGGGTGCTTCACCTTCGACATGTCGGTGACGAGATCCGCGAACTCGACCAGCTTCTCGGGGGCGTTGCGGCCCGTGATCACCACATGCTGCTGGCCCGGGCGGTCGCGCAGCGTCTCGATGACGTCGTCCACGTCGATCCAGCCCCAGTGCAGCGGGTAGGCGAACTCGTCGAGCACGTACAGCCGGTACGTCTCGGCCGCCAGGTCCCGCTTGACCTGCTCCCAGCCCTCACGGGCCTTCTCCTCGTTGTCGGCCTGGTCGTCACGCTGCACCCACGACCAGCCCTCGCCCATCTTGTGCCAGGCCACGGTGCCGCCCTCGCCGGTCGCGCCGAGCGTCTTGAGCGCGTTCTCCTCGCCGACCTTCCACTTCGCCGACTTGACGAACTGGAACACCCCGATCGGCCAGCCCTGGTTCCAGGCGCGCAGCGCGAGCCCGAAGGCGGCCGTCGACTTGCCCTTGCCGACGCCGGTGTGCACGAACACCAGCGGGCGGTTGCGGCGCTGACGTGTCGTCAGACCGTCGTTCGGTACGACGCTCGGCTGTCCCTGCGGCATTAGGCGGCCCTCCGGATGCTGTTGCTGGTGTGTTGCGTTCCCTGGACGTCCTTCACGAGCCCGGCGATCGAGTCCGCCCGCAGCTCGTCCAACGTGACGGCGGTGCCGCCGAGTCGACCGGCGAGCTGCCCGGCGAGGCCGAGCCGTACGAGGCCCGTCTCGCAGTCCACGACGACGCTCGCCGTGCCCTCCGCGGCGTGCAGCCCGGCCGCACGCTCCGCGAGCCGCACGGGCTCCGGGCCGCCCGTGGCCCGGCCGTCGGTCACGACGACCATGAGCGGCCGCCGCGCCGGGTCCCGCAGCCGCTCCACGCGCAGCACCTCGTGCGCCTTCAGCAGCCCGGCCGCCAGCGGGGTGCGCCCCCCGGTCGGCAGCGACTCCAGGCGGGCCGCCGCCGCGTCCACGGACGACGTCGGCGGCAGCGCCACCTCGGCGTCCTTGCCGCGGAACGTCACGAGCCCGACCTTGTCGCGCCGCTGGTACGCGTCGAGGAGCAGCGAGAGCACGGCGCCCTTCACGGCGCTCATCCGCTGCCGCGCCGCCATCGACCCGGACGCGTCGACCACGAACAGCACGAGGTTGCCCTCGCGCCCTTCCCGCGTCGCCTGCCGCAGGTCGTCCCGGCGTACGACGAGTCCGGGCCCGGAGCGGCCGCGCGCGTGCTGGTGCGGCGCCGCGGCCTGCACGGTCGCCGCCAGGTGCAGCTTGCCGAGCGCGCCCTGCGGCCGCCGCGAACCCGTCGTACGGCCGTGCTCGGTGCGGGCCCGCGAGCGCCGTCCGGCCGCGCCCGCACCCGTGCCGGGCACGGTCAGGAGCTTGGCGCGAAACGGCTCGGCGGCGCCGACCGGGGCCTGTTCGGGGGCAGTCGAGGGGGCGGCGGGCTGCTTCGGCTCCTCGGGCGCGGACGGCTCGGGCTGCGGGGCCTCCTGCGGGTCCCGGCCCTGAGCCTCCCCGCCCTGCGGCGGCACCCCGGGCCCGTCGTCGCCCTGCGGGGGCTGACCGCCGCCGCCATCGGGGCCGCCGTCGGGGTCGGGCCCGTCCGGCTCGGGCTCGGGGTCCGGGTCGTCGTCCTGGTCCGCGGCGTCCCCGAACTCCTCCAGGGTCTGGTCGAGTTTGTCCTCGTCGAGCCCGGGGGCGTCGAACGGGTTGCGGCGCCTGCGGTGCGGCAGGGCGAGCAGCGCGGCCTGCCGCACGTCGTCGGCGGTCACGTCCTCGCGTCCGGCCCAGGCCGCGAGCGCCGTCGCCGTACGGGCCATCACGATGTCCGCGCGCATCCCGTCGACCTCGAACGCCGCGCAGGTCGCCGCGATCTGCCGGAGCGCCGCGTCCCCGAGCCGCACGTTCGGCAGCAGCGCACGCGCCGCGACGATCCGCTCCCGCAGCTCGGCCTCGTCGTCGGCGAACCGCGCCGCGAACGCCGCCGGGTCGTCGTCGTACGCGAGCCTGCGCCGCACCACCTCGACCCGCTGGTCGGGCTCGCGGGACGCGGCCACCTCGACGGTCAGGCCGAACCGGTCCAGCAACTGCGGCCGCAGCTCGCCCTCTTCGGGGTTCATGGTGCCGACGAGCAGGAACCGCGCCGCATGCCGTACGGACACGCCCTCGCGCTCCACGTACGAGGCGCCCATCGCGGCGGCGTCGAGCAGCAGGTCGACCAGGTGGTCGTGGAGGAGGTTGACCTCGTCGACGTAGAGGATCCCGCGGTGCGCGTCGGCGAGCAGGCCCGGCTCGAAGGCCTTCACGCCCTCGGAGAGCGCCCGCTCGATGTCGAGGGCGCCGACGAGCCGGTCCTCGGAGGCGCCGACGGGCAGCTCGACCATCCGCGCGGGCCGCCCGTCCGCGGCCACCGCACCGTGCGGCCCGTCCGGGCAGTCCGGGTCGGGCGCCGCCGGGTCGCAGGAGAACCGGCAGCCGGACACGACGGAGACCTCGGGCAGCAGTGCCGAAAGGGCGCGCACCGCCGTGGACTTGGCGGTGCCCTTCTCCCCGCGCACGAGCACACCGCCGACGGCCGGTGAGACGGCGTTGAGCAGCAACGCGAGCCGCAGGTCGTCCTGGCCCACGAGGGCGGTGAAGGGGTAGGGGGTGTTCAAGGGGTGGCCTCCAGGGACACGACTACTCGTCCGGTGCAGGGGGTTCGGGGCGCAGCCCCGGGCGGGCACGGCTTCACGACGGTGCTCCCGGCGGAACGAAGGGGAGCGACGGGGGCGCGCCGCCCTCGATCAACTTCAACAGCGCGTCCGTGTCGGCATGCTCCTCGATGAGATCTCCCAGCCGGTCCAACTGCTCCTCGCGCAGCGAGCCGAAAGACGTGTCCGGGGCGGGCACGAAACGGCGCCCCGCCGTCCGCGCGACCTCCCGCAGGAACGCCCGCCGGAACCCGTCGGACTCCAGGGAGCCGTGCCAGTGGGTGCCCCACACGGCGCCGACGCGGCACCCGTCGAGGAACGGCTCGCCGCCTTCGACGGTGGCGACGCCGTGATGGATCTCGTACCCCTCGACCCGCTCGCCGAGGGCCGAGCCCACGGGCCGGGCCAGGGTCTTCTCGCGCGCGAACCGCACCCGTACGGGCAGCAGTCCGAGCCCGTCGACGGCCCCGGCGCGGGACTCGACGTCGTCCTCGATGTGCGCGCCGAGCGCCTGGAAGCCGCCGCAGATGCCGAGCACGGGGCGGCCCTCGGCGGCGCGGCGGGCCAGGGCGTCGGCGAGGCCGCGCTCCCGCAGCCACGCAAGTGCCTTGACGGTGCCGCGCGTTCCGGGCACGACGACCAGGTCCGCGTCGGCGAGCTCCTCGGCCCGGTCCACGAACCGCACGACGACTCCGGGCTCGGCGGCGAGCGCGTCCACGTCGGTGAAGTTGGACATCAGCGGCACCGCGCACACCGCGACCCGCAGCACGTCCGCGCCGACCGGCGGCGCGACGACGGACTCCCGCACGGCGCCGCGCAGCGACACCCGCAGGCCGTCCTCCTCGTCGATGCCGAGCCCGTGCGCGTACGGCAGAACTCCGTACGTACGCCGGCCGGTGAGCTTCTCCAGCATGTCGAGGCCGGGTTCGAGCAGCGTCACGTCGCCGCGGAACTTGTTCACCAGGTACCCGGCGACCAGCGCCTGATCGGCCTCGCTGAGCAGCGCCGTCGTACCGAAGAACGACGCGAAGACCCCGCCCCGGTCGATGTCGCCGACCACGACGACGGGGAATCCGGCGGCGCGCGCGATGCCCATGTTCACGATGTCGGTGCGCCGCAGATTGATCTCGGCGGGACTGCCCGCGCCTTCGCAGATCACCGCGTCGTACGTGCTGCGCAGTTCGGCGAGGCAGTCGGTGACGGTGCCGAGCAGCTGCTCCTGCCGCCCGCCGTGGTAGCCCCGCGCGCTCATCTCGCCGACCGGCTTGCCCATCAGGACGACCTGGCTGCTGCGGTCCCCGCCGGGCTTGAGCAGCACGGGGTTCATCAGCGCGCTCGGCTCGACCCGGGCGGCCTGCGCCTGCATGGCCTGCGCCCGCCCGATCTCGGCGCCCTCGCGTGTGACGAACGAGTTCAGCGACATGTTCTGCGCCTTGAACGGCGCGACGGACACACCCCTACGCGCCAGCCACCGGCAAATCCCGGCGGTGACGACGCTCTTACCCGCGTCCGAGGTCGTCCCGGCAACGAGAAGTCCACCACTCATGAGGTCCAGTCCCTCTTCCTCCACCGCTGTGGGCAGGCGTTCCGCAGGGCGATGGGGGTCCCCCCTGCTCGAGCGGAGCCGAGAGCTCGGGGGAGGGTGGGCACAGCCCCACGTGCCGGGCGCCCTGAAGTCAACGCCCAGACGGACCGCGCAAGAGCACAAGCACCGAGTGCAAGCCAACTCACCCGCCGAGAAAGCCGAACCGCCCGTTCGACATCGGCCACGTCGACGGCCCGCCCCGAGGCGTTGAGGACCGGCCGATGCTCGACCCGCCCCCCGTACGACAACGTCCCCCCGAGCCGCACCCCCAACGCCCCGGCGAACGACGCCTCGACGGGCCCGGCGTTCGGGCTGGGATGCTTCCCGGCGTCCTCCCGCCAGGCCCGCACGGCGGCGCGCGGCGAGCCCCCCGTCAGCACCGCCAGTCCAGCGGTCAGCCGAGCCCCGGCCCACCCCGCGACGTCGTCGAGCCGCGCGGAGGCCCACCCGTACCGCCGGTACCGGGGCGACTTGTGGCCGACCATCGCGTCGAGCGTGTTCACGGCCCGGAACCCGACGAGCCCGGGCACTCCGCCGACGGCGCCCCAGACGAGCGCGCCCACGACCGCGTCGGACGTGTTCTCGGCGACGGACTCGACGACGGCACGCGCGATCCCGTCCGCGTCGAGTGCCTGCGGGTCGCGGCCGCAGAGGTGGGGGAGGCGGGCGCGGGCGGCCTCGATGTCGCCCGCGGCGAGCGCGTCGCCGACGGCGCGGGCCTCCCGGCCGAGCGAGGTCCCGCCGACGACGGCCCAGGTGGCGGCCGCGGTCAGGGCGACGGACGCGGCGGGGGAGCGGCGTACGGCGGCGGCGGACAGGGCGGCGGCGCCCACGGCGCCACCGACGCAGACGGCGGTGTGCAGGGCGCCCCACCCGCGGTGGTCCCGCCACAGCACCCGCTCGACGGCGCCCGCGGCACGGCCGAACGCGGCGACCGGATGGCCCCGGCGGGGATCGCCGAGCAGCAGGTCGCCGAGCAGGCCGGCGGCGGCGCCGTACGCGAAGACGCGATCGGCACGCACCTCAGATCGCCGTCACGCCTCGACGGAACAGGACACTCGTACAGGTCGTACGGGTCGTACGGGACGGGCCGGAGGCGTCCGGACGGCAGCCGCTCATGGGGTTGTTGTCCTCACTCAGGGTCCGCGCCCTGGTTCGACGTGAACGGCGGCGGGAGTTCCTGGCTCCCGGGGTCTGCACCCCGGTGACAGTGGCGGGACCGCGCCGGATTCGCACCGGCTTCCTCTCCTGACCGCCGTAATGGCTCGGGGAAGTCCACCACGCCCGACAACGCCCGTCAACTCCGCTTTGACCTGCGACGGAAGAGTGTGCGCAGGCCCACAGACGGAGGCCGGACGGTGCCACACGAAACCGCCCCGCCGCGGCCCTCGGAAGGACCGTGACGGGGCGGTTCGCCCTATGCGTGCAGCGTCAGCTGACGATCAGGAAGATCCCGTACGCCACCGCGGCCGCGCAGAGCGCGAAGCAGGCGTACGCGCCCGTGCGGGCGAGCGGCGCGGAGCCGCCCTGTGCGGTGGCCGCCTCCTGCTTGGAGAGGCCGACGATGCCGAGGGTGAACAGCCCCACGAGGGCGACCGTCGCCACGAGGCTGACGCCGAAGACGGAGCCGAGCGCCGCCCAGTCGATGTCGATCATGAGTGTTCCTTAGCTCGCTGGTCCGGTCGCCGGATCAGACGGTCGCACCGGCGGGCCGCGCGGAGTCCGCGGCGGCACCGGCCTGGGCCGGTATGGAGGGCTCCGCGTCCTCCGCCTCCTCGGCGGCGGTGGTGCCGGCCGGGGGCGGGGTGACGGCGGCGATGGCGGTGGTCACGACGCCCGCGGGCTCCGTGTCGTCCGCCGGGACGGAGCGGTCGCCGGAGGTGACGTCGTCCGCGTTGACGTTGTGGTGGTCGACGACCTGGCGGCGGGAGACGAGCCAGATCCCGGCGCAGGAGCCGACGAGGAAGACGGTGACGGCGGCGATGCCCCAGGCGCCCTGGCGGGCCACGAACTCCGCGGCGGCGGCGACGAGTCCGGCGGCCGGCAGGGTCAGGCCCCACGCGACGAACATCCGGGTCGCGGTCGACCAGCGCACGACGCCGCCCTTGCGGCCGAGGCCCGAGCCCATGACGGCGCCGGAGCAGGAGTGCGTGGTGGAGAGCGAGAAGCCCAGGTTGGACGAGGAGAGGATGACCGCGGCGGCCGAGGTCTGGGCGGCGAAGCCCTGCTGCGGCTGGAGGTCGGTGAGGCCCTTGCCCATGGTGCGGATGATGCGCCAGCCGCCGAGGTAGGTGCCGAGGGCGATCGCGAGACCGGCGGAGACGATGACCCAGACCGGCGGGTTCGAGCCGGGGGCGAGGGCGCCGCCGGCGACCAGGGCGAGGGTGATGATGCCCATCGTCTTCTGCGCGTCGTTGGTGCCGTGCGCGAGGGAGACCAGACCGGCGGAGGCGATCTGCCCCGCCTTGTAGCCCTTGGCGCTCGACTGCTCGCCGACGTTCTTGCCGAGCTTGTACGTCAGCCGGGCCGCGAGGAAGGCGGCGATACCGGCGACCAGCGGCGCGGCGACCGCAGGGATGAGCACCTTGGTGACGACGACGCCGCCGTTGACCCCGCTGATGCCGATGGACGCGACGGTCGCACCGATCAGACCGCCCATCAGCGCGTGCGAGGAGCTGGACGGGAGGCCGACCAGCCAGGTGAGCAGGTTCCAGAGGATGGCGCCGACGAGCGCCGCGAAGATCACTTCAGGCTGGATGCCGTCTTCTCTGACCAGTCCGCTGGAGATGGTCTTGGCGACCTCGACCGAGAGGAACGCTCCGACGAGGTTCAGCACGGCGGACATGGCCACCGCAGCCTTGGGCTTCATAGCGCCGGTCGAGATGGTCGTGGCCATCGCGTTGGCGGTGTCGTGGAAACCGTTCGTGAAATCGAACACGAGAGCTGTCACGATCACAATCGCGAGCAGCAGCGTGATGTGTTCCATTTACCCAGGCAATCGTTCGACGTCATTGGCTCGTGGAACGTAGGCAACCTGAGTGAACGGAAAGTGAACTGGGGCGGGCCTCGCGGTGTCCCGGGTGGGCTGCTTGTGGGCACACATCCGGCGGCATGGATTCCCCTTGCTCCTCCGGCTGTTCGACCGACCCGCCCCCAGGCCCGGAATTGCAGCCTCCACCAGCCTCGCGCACCCCCGCCCGGACCGCTTCCCGGGCGATCGCAGGACCCCCGCCGAAACCCCTCCGCGCCGCCGGAAGAGATCCTGATCACGCACCCCGTACGGACCCTGCGCAGGCCCCCTCCGAGCCTGGCAGGATCGCCTCCATGACGGAGCGCACGGACCCCATGACGCACAGCACGGAAACGGCGGACGGCGCCGGGCAGTTGGCGGCCGCCTGGGCCGCGCTCGTGGCCACCGCCCGCCGCACCGCCGACACCGGCCTCGTCGTCGGCACCTCCGGCAACGTCTCCGTACGCGTCGGCGAGCTGATCCTGATCACGCCGAGCGGCGTCCCGTACGACCGGCTCGGCGCGGACGACACCGTCGCCGTGGACCTCGACGGCCGCCAGGTCGCCGGCACGCTCAGGCCGACCAGCGAACTCCCGCTGCACCTCGCCGTGTACCGCTCCACGACCGCCCGCGCCGTCGTCCACACGCACGCCCTGCACGCCACCGCCGTCTCCACGCTCGTCGACGAGCTGCCGCCCGTCCACTACATGACGGCCGAGCTCGGCGGCCCGGTCCGCGTCGCCCCGTACGCGTTGTACGGCACCGAGGAGCTCGCCGCGCACATGCTGGACGCGCTCCGCGACCGCACCGCCTGCCTGCTCCGCAACCACGGCGCCGTCACCTACGGCGCCACCCTCGACCAGGCCTACGACCGCACCGCCCAGCTGGAGTGGATGAGCCGCCTCTGGCTCACCGCCCGCTCCGTCCCCGGCCTCACCCCGAGCCTCCTCGGCCCCGCCGACCTCGCGGCGGCCCGGCAGCAGCTGAAGGGGTACGGGCAGGGCTGACCGCTCGGGCGCGGCGCCGCCCGCGAGCGGCCGACGCCGAGTGGCCCCGGCCCCGGTCCCCGTCGACACTGGAGCGCATGCGCCCCGTATCGGCCGCCGCCGCGGCCCTCACCGCCGCCATCGGTGCCGGCGCGGCCGCCGTCGCGGCCGGGCGGTACGCCAGCGACGCCGCGCTCAAGGCGCGCCCGGGCCGTCCCCTGCCCGGCGACCCCCGGCTCACCGTGCACGAGGCCGACGGCGACCGGATCACCCTCACCCGCTCCCTCGCCGCCCTGCGCCCCGGCACGTACGGACTCGACGGCGACGGCTGCCACGCGATCGTCGGCCCCGTCCTCGAAGGGCAGGCCGAGGCCGCCGACGCCGTCGTGCGCCGCCTCGTCCGCGTCACCCACGGGCGGCTCGAACCCGGCGCCAAGGTGCGGCTCACCCCGCAGGTGCACATCGGCAACCCGCGCGACGCCCTCGGCCTGGAGCACGCCGACGTCGACGTGCCCGGCGAGCTCGGCGGGCTGCCCGCCTGGTTCGTGCCCGGCGGCCGCGACACCTGGGTGATCACCGTGCACGGGCTCGGCACCACCCGCGAGCACCCGATGGTCGTCATGGACCTGCTGCACCGGCTGCGCCTGCCCGTCCTCGACCTCGCCTACCGGGGCGACGTCGGCGCCCCGCGCCAGCCCGACGGCCTCGCCCACCTCGGCGACAGCGAGTGGCGCGACCTAGACGCCGCCATCCGCTACGCCGTGCGCTACGGCGCCGAACGCGTCGTCCTGCACGGCTGGTCGACCGGCGCCACCATGGCCCTGCGCGCCGCCGCCCACTCCGCGCTCCGCGACCGGATCACCGGCCTCGTCCTCGACTCCCCGGTCCTCGACTGGGAGCTCACCCTGCGCGCCCTCGCCAAGGCCCGCCGCACCCCGCCCCCGCTCCTCCCGCTCGCCGTCCGCGCCGCCCAGGGGCGCACCGGCCTCAGCGGCGACCGCATCACCGAGGCCGCCGACGCCGCCGCCCTGCGCATCCCCACCCTCCTCGTGCACGGCCCCGACGACACCCTCGCCCCCTGGCGCCGCTCCCGCGAACTCGCCGCCCGGCGCCCGGACTTGGTCACCCTCTACACCGTCCCCGACGCCCCGCACGCCGCGATGTGGAACGCCGACCCGAAGGGGTACGAGGAGACGCTGCGGCGCTTCCTCACGCCGCTGATGTAGCCGCTGACGTAGCCGAGGTGGCAGGGGCTGTGGCTTTTGAGCCGGTACGGGTGGTTGTGGGGTGCTTCCCGCCCTCGGAGCGAGCCCGGCCATAGCGGGCACAACCGCCGCCAACGGACGCCAACTCGGGGTCCCGTTTGGGCTTTCGAGCCCCGAGCGGGAAGACTGCCCCCGTGACGTCCCGTACCCCGCGCGACTCCAGGCTCAGACTCGTCGGCCCCCGCACGCTCGCCACCGCCCCACGGGCCGTGGCCGAGCGGCGCACACGGCGCGCCGCGCCGCGCCCACCCGAGGGCACACCGGCCCCCGCCGAGCTCGCCCGGATGGCGCGCGCCGAGCTCGCGGGCGCCGCCCGGATCGCCCGCTGGGCCGACAGCGCGCCCGGCCGCGACTCCGGCCTGCGCCCCGGCTGTGCGGGCACCCTCAGCGACTCCGCCGCCGAACGGGCCGCCGCCGACCTCGACCTGACGCCCCGCCAGGCCCGCGCCGACTGGGACGCGGCCCGCCTCGCCGGACTCGTCGAGGTGCACGGCGGCGACGCCCGCCCCGGCTGGCGGCTGCGCGCCTGGGACCGCGACGACTCCGCCGTACTGCGCGGCTGGGTCGCCCTCTTCGACGCCTGGTCCCTGGTGCGGCCCGCGCCGGACGAGCACGAGGCGGCCGCCGTCGCAGAGGTCGTCGAGGCCATGCCGCAGGTCCTCTCGCTGCTGCAGCTCTCCGCCGGGCCGGTGCCCGTGCCGCAGCTGCTCGACCTCCTGGAGCAGCGCGTCACCGAACTCCGCGACGAGCGCTGCGAGATCCCCTTCGGACCGCAGCCCGAACCCGTGCCCACCGGCGACACCCCGCTGCCCCCGCTGCTCGACTGGGCCCTGAGCGGCCTCGCGCTCGTCGGCGCCCTCACCCTCGACGACGGGCACGCGACCCTTACGCCGCTGGGGAGTTGGGCGGTCTGGGTCAAGCTGGAGCAGATCATCGTCGCCGCGCAGAGCCCGGCCGGGAACATCGAGCACGCCGCCGAGGAGATGCTCCGCGGCTGCGCCCGCCTGCGCCCGAACGCGGCCCGCGCCGAGTACCGCGCCTGGCTCGCCGCCCGCCCCGTCGGCAGCGCCGTCACCGAACTCCTCGACGCCGCCCGCGGCGACGACGCCCTGCTGCGCGGCCTGGCCTTCGAGGCCCTGCGCGTCGTCGGCCCGCCCGCCGAGGCCGACGTACGGGCTGCCGCCGCCGAACCGTCCCTGCGTCCCTACGCGTTGATGTGGCTCGCCGAGCAGGAGGGCGCCGACCCGGAGGACGTGCACACCGCGCTCACCCGCGAGGAGTCGACCTGGCTCTGGGTGGACACGGCCGCCGCCGTCGCCGACCACGGCGAGTCCGAACTCCTCGTGCGCCACCTGGAGTCGGCTGTGCAGCCCACGGTCCCGGCGCTCCTCCAGGAGGTACGCGCCGTCGGCCACCCCCGCACCGTCCAGGTCCTGGTCGCCCTGGCCGCGGCCCACCCGGACCCGGCCCTGTCGAAGGCGGTCCGCCGGGCGGCGTTCCAGGTCCACACCGGCGGGGCGTAGCCCCTCGGCGGGCGCACGCCACGAGGCCCGGCGGCCTCAGCGGAACGTGTTGCAGCGGGCCATGTCGCCCGAGCGGAAGCCCTCGTAGAACCACTGCTGCCGCTGCTCGGCCGAGCCATGCGTCCAGGACTCGGGGGTGACGCGGCCCTGGAACTTCTCCTGGATGCGGTCGTCGCCCACCGCCGCCGCCGCGTCCAGGCCGTCCCGGATGTCCGCGTCCGTCAGCTGCGTGATCAACGGCCGCCCCGTCCGCGGGTCCGCGGTCCGCGTCGCCTGCCGCGCCCACACCCCCGCGTAGCAGTCCGCCTGCAGCTCGACCCTTACCGCGTTGCTGTTCGCGCCCGTACGCCCGTCCTGCGCGCGCCGCAGCGTGCCCATCAGGTTCTGCACGTGGTGCCCGTACTCGTGCGCCACCACGTACGCCTGCGCGAACGGGCCGCCGCCGGCGCCGAACTTGTCGCGCAGCTCCTGGAAGAAGCCGAGGTCGAGATAGACCTTGCGGTCGCCGGGGCAGTAGAACGGCCCGACGGCCGACGTCGCGCCGCCGCAGGCCGTCCCCACCCGCCCGCTGAACAGCACGGTCGGCGCACCGGAGTAGCGGGCCTGGCGGCGCTGGAACTCCTGGTCCCAGAAGTCCTGCACGCTGTTGACCACCGCCACCGTCCGGCAGTCCTCCTCCCGGTCGGCGTCCGCCCCGGTCCGGCACGACTGCTGCACCTGCGACGCGCTCGACGCCGACACCGACGGCTCCTCGTCGCCCGTGGTGAGCCCCAGGTTGTCCGGGCCCACCCCGAAGAACAGGCCGAGCAGCAGCGCGATCACCCCGGCGAGGCCGCCGCCGATCGTCGCCCGGCCACCGGGGATCCGGCTGCCGCGCACGTCCTGGACCTCCGACGTGTCGAGCCGCGCATCGTCGTCGAACTGCATCCGGGCACCACCCTCTGCTCCTCGCCGGGGGCGCCGCAGCCCGCCGCCTGCGCCGAGTATCTGGCAGTTCATCCCGCTCTGCCCCTCGGCCGGTGCGCGGGGCCGAACGAGGGACGGCGCCCCGTACGCCCGCCGTGTCGGCGCGACCGCCCCCGCCCGCCCCGGATCCCGCCGCTACGCTCTGCGCCTGATCCGCGGGCGAGCGGCGCGGACGCAGCACCGAGCCGGGACAGAACGGGGGAGCCGTGACCACTGCGGCGCCGGAGACGACCACCCGAACGGCCGGACCCCGCCCCGACGCCCCGCCGCCCCGGCGGCCCCGCCGACCCCTCCCGGCACTCGCCACCGCGGCCGCCGCCCTTCTCACCGCCCTCGCCCTGCTCGCCGCCGCCCACCACCTGCGCCCCGCCCCGTACGGCGACCGCCTCACCGTCCACCCCGGCCCGGCGGGCGGCGAACCCGCGCTGCGGAAGAAGGGCCGAGCCGTCGTCGCGTACGACAGGACCACCGGCCGGCCCCGCTGGACGCACACCCGCGACGGCCGAACGCCCCTCGCCGTGCTGCCCGCGCCCGGCCACGCCTTCACGCTCTGGGACGACGGACTGGTCACCGACACGGAACGCCGCGCCGGAACCGCCGTGCGCTGGCACCGCGCCCTCCCCGCGGTCGCCGACTGGCTGCGCACACCGGGCGCGCGCGCCGGGGCGGGAGTCCTCCGGGTGCTGGACGCCCCGGCGACGGGACCCGGACACGGGCACGGCCTCGAACCCGAACCCGGCTCCGCACGCGCACCCGGCATGCTCGCCGTGATCACCCCGCAGCGCATCACCGCGTACCGCACCGCCGACGGCGACCTGCGCTGGGTGCTGCCCGCCCGCTCCGGCTGCGCCTTCCGACCGCACCGGGCCCTCCGCCACGGCGCCGCCCTGCTCGTCGCCCAGCCCTGCACCGACCCGGAAAGACCCTGGTCCGAGCAGGTCGTGGCAGTCGACGGGCTCGGCCGCGTCGTCCCCGACCGCAAGCCGCTCGGCAACGCGCTGCCCGGCGGCGCGGGGCGCGTGCCGGGCACCGGGAGGGCCACGGAAAAGGCGCCGGAAAAAGTGGTTGCACACCCCCGTTAGAATTGCCGTATGGCCATTCTCCTTGCGCATTAGACGGCGTAGACCGCGCGCCCGAGCCCCGTCCGCCGTCCCTTCCTTCCCCGCCTGGAGTCTGTCCGTGATCACCGCCACCGGCATCGAGCTGCGCGCCGGCGCCCGAGTCCTGATCGAGAACGCTTCCTTCCGCATCGCCAAGGGCGACCGCATCGGCCTGGTCGGCCGCAACGGCGCCGGCAAGACCACGCTCACCAAGTGCCTGGCCGGCGAGGGCCAGCCCGCGGGCGGCACCATCAGCCGCTCCGGCGAGGTCGGCTACCTCCCGCAGGACCCGCGCACCGGCGACCTCGACGTGCTGGCCCGCGACCGCGTCCTCTCCGCCCGCGGCCTCGACACCCTCATCCGCAAGATGCGGGAGAACGAGGAGCGCATCGCGAACGGCAAGGGCAACACCCGCGAGAAGGCCCTCAAGCAGTACGAGCGCCAGGAGACCGAGTTCCTCACCAAGGGCGGGTACGCCGCCGAGGCCGAGGCCGCCACCATCGCCGCCGCGCTCGGCCTGCCCGACCGCGTGCTCGGCCAGCCGCTGCACACCCTCTCCGGCGGTCAGCGCCGCCGCGTCGAGCTCGCCCGCATCCTCTTCTCGGACGCCGACACCCTGCTGCTCGACGAGCCGACCAACCACCTCGACGCCGACTCCATCGCCTGGCTGCGGGACTACCTCAAGACGTACCGCGGCGGCTTCATCGTCATCTCCCACGACGTCGACCTGGTCGAGACGGTCGTCAACAAGGTCTTCTACCTGGACGCCAACCGCTCCCAGATCGACGTCTACAACATGGGCTGGAAGCTCTACCAGCAGCAGCGCGAGGCCGACGAGAAGCGCCGCAAGCGCGAGCGGCAGAACGCCGAGAAGAAGGCCGCCGCCCTCAACTCGCAGGCCGACAAGATGCGCGCCAAGGCCACCAAGACCGTCGCCGCGCAGAACATGGCCCGCCGCGCCGAGCGGCTGCTCTCCGGCCTCGAAGAGGTGCGCCAGGCCGACAAGGTCGCCAAGCTCCGCTTCCCCGAGCCCGCGCCCTGCGGCAAGACCCCGCTGACCGCCGAGGGCCTGTCGAAGTCGTACGGATCCCTGGAGATCTTCACCGACGTCGACCTGGCCATCGACAAGGGCTCCCGCGTCGTCATCCTCGGCCTCAACGGCGCCGGCAAGACCACGCTCCTGCGGCTCCTCGGCGGCGTCGAGAAGCCCGACACCGGCCAGGTCATCGAGGGTCACGGCCTCAAGCTCGGCTACTACGCGCAGGAGCACGAGACGCTCGACCCGGACCGCACCGTCCTGGAGAACATGCGCTCGGCCGCCCCCGACCTGGACCTCGTCGACGTCCGCAAGACGCTCGGCTCGTTCCTCTTCTCCGGGGACGACGTGGACAAGCCGGCCGGTGTCCTCTCCGGCGGCGAGAAGACCCGCCTCGCGCTCGCCACGCTCGTGGTCTCCTCCGCGAACGTGCTGCTCCTCGACGAGCCCACCAACAACCTCGACCCCGCCAGCCGCGAGGAGATCCTCGGCGCGCTGCGCACGTACAAGGGCGCGGTCGTCCTGGTCACGCACGACGAGGGCGCAGTCGAGGCACTCCAGCCGGAGCGCATCATCCTGCTCCCGGACGGCGTCGAGGACCTGTGGGGCGCGGACTACGCGGACCTGGTCGCGCTCGCCTGACCCGGGCCCGGGCGCCTGGGCCCGGACCCGGGCGCCGGACCGACCGGACCCGGGCGCAGGTCGGGCCGGGCAGACGTGATCGTCCCGGCCTGATCAACTCCGTATGGATCATTCGCCGGACGCGTGATCCTTCATCTGTGTGAGACCGCCTCGTACCGAGGTGTGTCGTACACGGATTTCGCCGCCTCCCGTGCCGCCCGCCGTCGCACGCCGCTGACCTGGCGCTTCACCGGTGCACCCGTTCGGCGGTACGGTCGCGCGCCCGGCGGAGGGCTTGATTCCGCCGGTGGCGTCCACCGCGTACGCCATGAACCTCGTCACACGGACCTTGCCGAATGGGTGGCCAGGACGCCCGGGAGGGGTGATCATGAGAAGTCCAGAGCGCACTTCCCATGAGGAGGCACGGGTGGCCGAGACTCTGAAGAAGGGCAGCCGGGTGACCGGCGCCGCGCGCGACAAGCTCGCGGCAGACCTGAAGAAGAAGTACGACGGCGGTGCGAGCATCCGGGCACTCGCCGAAGAGACGGGCCGTTCCTATGGCTTCGTGCACCGGATGCTCAGCGAATCCGGCGTGACGCTGCGGGGACGCGGCGGCGCGACGCGCGGCAAGAAGGCCGCCGCGGGCTGAGAAGCCGCCGCCCGGCCGGGAAGCCGCCGAGCCGAGTATCGGGCGGTCCACCGACTTCGATGGTGGCCACCCGGTCGATCCAGTGATCGGCCGGGTGGTTACTGTGCAGTCACTTAATGCCGACTGCTGCCCATCGGAGGCACCCATGGCTTCGCCCGAACCCCAGCACGCGCACGCGACCGAGGTCTTCGTCAAGGACGGTGTCCGACTCGCCGTCGACGGCGACACCGCCACGGTCACCCTCGTCAACCCGGCCAAGCGCAACGCCCAGAGCCCCGCGCTGTGGCGGGCGTTGACGGAGGCCGGCCGTGCGCTGCCCGGCAACGTGCGGGTGGTGGTGCTCTCCGGCGAGGGCAAGTCGTTCTCCGCCGGGCTCGACCGGCAGGCGTTCACGCCCGAGGGCTTCGACGGCGAGCCGTCGTTCCTCGACATGGCGCGCGGCGACGACGCTCAACTCGACGCGACCATCGCCGAGTACCAGGACGCGTTCACCTGGTGGCGGCGCAGCGACCTCATCACCGTCGCCGCCGTGCAGGGGCATGCGATCGGCGCGGGCTTCCAGCTCGCCCTCGCCTGCGACCTGCGGATCGTCGCGGACGACGTGCAGTTCGCGATGCGGGAGACCAGCCTCGGCCTCGTGCCCGACCTCACGGGCACGCACCCGCTGGTGTCCCTCGTCGGGTACGCGCGTGCGCTGGAGATCTGCGCCACCGGACGCTTCGTGCACGCCGACGAGGCCGAGCGCATCGGCCTCGCCAACCTCGTCGTGCCCGGCGCCGAACTCGCCGCAGCGGCACAGGACTTGGCGGCGGCCCTGCTGGCCGCTCCGCGGGACGCGGTCATCGAGACCAAGGCGTTGCTGCAGGGTGCGCTGCACCGCTCGTACGAGGACCAGCGCGTCGCCGAGCGGGCTGCGCAGGGGCGGCGGCTGCGGGATCTGGCTGGGCTGGGGGAGTAGGGGGCTGCCCCCTGGGGTGTTCGTTCGGCGTTCCCGCCGTCGTGGTTGCTCGCGCAGCTCCCCGCGCCCCTATCGGGGCACAGCCCACGACGGCGGGGCAGCCGAAGTCGAAAGGCGCGCCTAGTCGGCGCCCGTCACGACCACCGCGACCGTCGGCCGTTCCTCCGGCGGAGCCGCTGCTCGGGCCGCCGTCCGGGCTGCCTGGGTCGTGTCCAGGGTGCGGTGGTCGGGCGACACCGTGAGTTCCAGCCTGACGTGGGGTGCGGGGAGGCGGGCCTCCCGGAGCGCTCGTACGGCCGTCACCCCCGGCACCGCTCGTACCGCCGCCGTGATCGGGTCCTCCGTGGGCGGGAGTTCAGCAGGCGGGGCGGGCTCCGGGGCAGGCCGGGAAGGCGGGGCGTCGAGGAGTTCCGTGATGCGGACGTCGACCTCCGCCACCACCAGGCCGATCCGCCCCGCAGCCGCCGTCGACAGCGCCGCCCGCACCCGCGCCGCCGTCGACGGCAGCGGCTCGTCGGCCGTCACCGCCAGCTCGACCTCGATCCGCAGCGGCCCCGGCGGCAGCGCGCTCGGCGGGGCCGGGACCACCGGATCGGCCGCCTCGTCCGGCGCGGCGAGCGCGAGCCGCAGCCCGTCCACCCGTACGCCCGCGATGCCCGCCGCGGCCGGGCGGAGGAGCTGGGCGGCCGCGCGTTCCGCGATCCACGCGCCGTCCGCCGGGCCGCCGAGCGGCAGCAGCCGCCCGAGCCGTAGCTGCTCGCGCACCGCGCGCGCCTGCGCGGCGGCCAGGTGTGCCTTGTCGTCCGTCGACCGGTCAGCCGTCATTGCACCAGCCTGCCGCATCCCCTGGCGCGGAGTCGGCCAACCGCACTTAATGTGGGCAAAAGGAGCGCAACACCCCCTTCGATTGGGACCGAGCGATGACCGACACCGAAGAGCGAGGCAGGCCGGGGGCCGTACGGGCGACGGAGAGCGGAGCCCAGTCCAGACGAGGCGGAGGTGACCCGGGCAGCCGCGGACGGACCACCATCGCCGACGGCGTCGTCGAGAAGATCGCCGGGCTCGCCGCCCGCGAAGTGCCCGGCGTGCACGCCATGGGCACCGGAATCTCCCGTACCTTCGGCGCCGTCCGGGACAAGGTGCCCGGCGGCGCCAAGGCCGTCACCCGCGGCGTGAAGGCCGAGGTCGGCGAGGTGCAGACGGCGCTTGACCTGGACATCGTCGTCGAGTACGGCGTGGCCATCGCCGATGTGGCCCGCGGCGTACGGGAGAACGTGATCGCCGCCGTCGAGCGGATGACGGGCCTCGAGGTCGTGGAGGTCAACATCGCCGTCGGCGACGTGAAGCTGCCCGACGAGGAAGAGGACGAGCAGGAGACCCGGATCCAATGAACACCCGGACTCCGATGAGCGCCGAGACCGACGGCCCGGTGCGGGCTACGAGGAGTGTGCGATGAGCTTGGCGTTGGTCGGCCTGCTGGCCGGCATGGGACTCGGCTTCGCCGCGTACTTCGGCGGCTTCGGCGCCTTTCTGCTGGTGGCCGCCCTCGGGGCCGTCGGCTTCCTCGTGGGCCGGTTCGCCGACGGTGACCTGGAGCCCGGCGACCTGTTCCGCGGCCGGGGCGAGGCGCGCGGCGAGCGGCGGCGCTGATGACGGTCGCGGCGATCGAGCCGGGCGAGCGCGGGGCGACCCGGATCGCCGACCGGGTCGTCGCGAAGATCGCCGCCCGCGCCGCCCGCGAGGCGCTGCGCGGCGGCGTACCGGAGGACGGCGCCGCGCCCAGCGCGACCGTCACCGTGCACCGCGGCGGCGGACGGAGCAGCGCCCGCATCCGGATCAGCCTCGAACTCGACCACCCCTGCGACATCGGCGGCCAGTGCGGCGCCGTGCGTCGTCAAGTCACCAGGCGGGTAGAGGAGTTGGCGGGAATGCACGTGCCCGAGGTGAGCGTCCAGGTGGAGCGGTTGCACTCGGCGCGCGCCCGGGCCGCGGCGCAGGGGAGGACACGGTGAGCGAGCCCGACGACGAACCGGCCGACGGCACCCGGCGGCTGCCCACCCTGGAGAAGCAGGGCCCCGGCGGGCTCGACCAGTCCGCCTCCGCCGCCGCGTACACCCCGGTCCTCACCCCGCCCGAGGGCGGCGAGCACCGGCGGAGGTGGTCTGCGCGCAGGCTGCCCGCCGTCCTGGTCGGCCTGCTCGGGCTCGGCGCGGCCGGGCTGCTGCTGTACGACGTGGCCGCGGTGCGCGCCGACCGGCCCGCCATGCGCTGGCGGCGTGTGCTCGGCGAGCAGCTCGCGGAGCGGCCCCTCGACGACGTGTGGGTGCTGGCCGGGGCGGGCGTGGCGGCGTTGCTCGGCCTGTGGCTGCTGGTGCTCGCCCTCACGCCCGGCCACCGTTCGACGCTCGCGATGAACAGCGGCCACGAGGACGTCCGCGCCTGGCTCGACGCGGAGGCCGCCGCGCTCGTGCTGCGCGACCGCGCCATGGAGGTGCCCGGCGTCCGCTCGGTGCGGGTCCGGGTGCGGCGCGCGAAGGTCGACGTACGGGCGGTCGCGCACTTCCGTGAACTCGACGACGTACGGGCCGACTTGGACACCGCGCTCGGCGACGGCATCGCCGCGCTCGGACTGTCCCGCGCGCCGAGCCTGAAGGTGCGCGTCGAGCGGCCGGGAAAGCGGGGCTGAACCATGCTGCGGACCGTCAACCGCGTCCTGCTCGCCCTGACGGGCCTGGTCCTGCTGCTGCTCGGCGGCACGGTCCTGGCCACGGGGCTGGGGGCGCCGATGCCGTCCTGGTGGGTGTACGACGGGCGGGACGACGTGCTGCTCAGCGACGCGGACCGGACCAGGTGGCGGGACGAGGCGTGGTTCTGGCCGGTCGTGATCGCGGTGCTCGCCGTGCTCGTGCTGCTCGCGCTGTGGTGGCTGGTCGCGCAGACGCGGCGCGGGCGGCTCGCGGAGGTGCTCGTCGACAGCGGGGACGGGGAGGGCGCGCTGCTGCGCGGTCGCGCCCTCGAGGACGTCCTCGCCCGGGAGACGGAGGTGCTCGACGGGGTGGAGCAGGTCCGCGTACGCCTCACCGGCCGCCGCACGACCCCGCAGGCCCGGGTGCGGATGCTGCTCACGCCGTACGCGGAGCCGGCGGCGGCGCTGCATCTGCTGACGGCGGACTCCCTGCACGGCGCCCGTACGTCGGCCGGCCTCGACCACCTCCCGGCGGAGGTCCGCATGCGGGCGGTCAAACACCGGGCGCGGCGGGTCAGTTGAGGCGTGCCCCGAAGGGGCGCGGGGCTGTGACATCAGCGGCTTCGCCGCGGGGCGCGACCAGCCCCGACGGCGCGGCAGACGAACGAGCGGGGTTCAGAACCCCCGCAGCGCACCCCCGTCCACCGGAACCATCACGCCCGTGACGTACGACGCCGCCGGGGAGAGGAGGAACGCGGCGGTGCGGCCGAACTCCTCGGGGGTGCCGTAGCGGCCGAGGGGGATCTTCGACTCGTTCGCGGCGCGGGCCGCCTCCGGGTCGGGGGCGAGGCCGTCGAGCTGCTTCATCCGGTCCGTGGCGATCCGCCCCGGCAGGACGCCGACGATGCGGATGCCGCGCGGGCCGACCTCGTCCGCGAGGGACTTGGCGAAGCCGGCGAGGCCGGGGCGCAGGCCGTTGGAGATGGTCAGGCCGGCGATCGGCTCGTACACCGAACCGGAGAGCACGAACCCGATCACGCCGCCCTCGGAGAGCTCCGCCGCGGCCGTGCGGGCGAGGCGGACCGCGCCGAGGAACACCGACTCGAAGGCCGACTGCCACTGCTCGTCGGTGTTGCTCGCGGCGCTGCCGGGGGCGGGGCCGCCGACGCTGACGAGCACGCCGTCGAAGCGCCCGAACCGCTCGCGGGCGGTGGCGATCAGGCGGGCGGCGGCGGCCGGGTCGGCGTTGTCCGCGGCGACGCCCACCGCGTTCTCGCCGAGCGCCGCCGCGGCCTCGGCGACCGACTTCTCCTCCCGGCCGGTGACGACGACCTTCGCGCCGTCGGCGACCAGGGCCTGCGCGGTGGCGTGGCCGAGGCCGCGGGTGGCGCCGGTGACTACGTAGACACGGTCCTTCAGTCCAAGATCCATGGCCCTATCCTGCCGGGTGCCCGGGGGCGGGGGCGAGGCCGGTCCACGAAGCGGTCACACGGGGGCGTCGGACGGGAGCCGTCGCGGGAAACGGTCACGCGGCGGGAGCGGTCACGCGGGCGCGGGCACGTCCTCGGCCGCCGCGTCCCGCTCCGCGCTCTCCCGGTCCCGGCGTTCGCGGCGGACCATGACCCACCAGCCGACGGGGACGCCCGCGGCGAACAGCCACCACTGGACCGCGTACGCCATGTGCGGCCCGATCGAGTCGTGGTCGGGGGAGCCGATCAGCTCGGGGGAGCCGTTCTTCGGCTCGGGCGTGGCCAGTTCGACGTACCCGCCGAGGACCTGCGCGCCCAGCGCCTTCGCCTGCTCCTTGCTGTCGATCAGCATGGTCTGGCGTGGCGGCAGGCCCTTCAGGTCCTTGATGCCGCTGCCGCTCGTCGTCTCGTCGGCCATCAGCCGGCCGACGACGGTGACCTCACCGGCGGGCGGCGCGGGCACCTTCGGGAACGTCTTCTCGTCGGCGGCCGCGGGCACCCAGCCCCGGTTGACGAGCAGCACCTTGCCGTCGCGCAGTTCGAGCGGCGTCAGTACGTGGAAGCCGACCTTGTCGTCGGCGTTGGTGCGGCGGCGGACGACGACCTCGTGCTCGGTGTCGAAGGTGCCGGTGGCGCTGACCTGCCGCCAGTAGTCCTTGCGCGGGACGGTGTGGCCCGGGGACGTGAGGTCCTCGACGGGCGTGGGGTCGGCCGCCAGGTTGCCGGCGATCAGCGCGTTCTGCGCGACGCGGTGCTCGTGCCGGTGCAGCTGCCAGAAGCCCAGCTCGACCATCACGGGGATGAGGACGAGGGCGAGGAGGGTGGTCAGAACCCACTGCCGGGACAACAGGAAGCGGTACACGACGTCGACGGTACCCCGCACGTGACGGCCCCCGACGGGTGGGGTCCCGTCGGGGGCCGGAGCACCTGCTCGCTGTTCACACCTTGTCGACGATGCCCACCTTCCCCTCGGCGCGGGAGCAGTGCGCCCCGCAGTACCAGTGCCCCTCGACCTCGACGCCCTGGCCGATGATCCGGCACCGGCAGTGCTCGCAGATCGGCGCCATGCGGTGGATGGCGCAGGAGAAGCAGTCGAAGACGTGCACCGCGCCCTGCGCGTGCACCTCGAAGGACATGCCGTAGTCGTTTCCGCAGACCTCGCAACGTGCCATGCGCCACAGGGTGGGACGCGGGTCCGCGCGGGCGCGTCAGGCGTGCGGGGCGGGGCGCCGACAATCACTCGGTCGCGGCCCCGCCGCTCACCCGTCTGACGGTCCGTGGGCTCGGGCCGCGGCGGTTCAGGCGGGCTCGACGTCCCGCAGCAGCTGCCCGAAGGCGGCCTCGTCGAGCACCGGCGTCCCGTACGACTTGGCCTTGACGACCTTCGACGTGCCCGCGTCCGGGTCGTTGGTGACGAGGAGGCTGGTGAGGCGGGACACGCTCGTCGCGACGTGCAGCCCGGCCTCGACGGCGCGGTCCTCCAGGAGTTCGCGCTCGACCGACGTGTCGCCGGAGAACGCCACCCGCATGCCCTGCTTGAGTGGTTTGCCCTCTTCGTACCGCCCCGGGTTCGGGTACGGGCACGCCGGGCGCTTGCGGTTGGGGCGCCAGCCGCCCGGTCGGTACGAACTCTGGCGGCCGATGTGCGGCGTGGCGGGGGAGTCCTGCCACTCGGTCAGGGGGCGGCACTCCAGGAGCGGGAGCCGCACTCCGTCCCCCGCGGCCGCGTGCAGGCTCGGCCGGAACGCCTCGGCGAGCACCCGCGCGTCGTCCAGGGCGTGGTGGGCGCGCTGCTGCACGACGCCGAAGTGCGCGGCGAGCGACTCCAGCTTGTGGTTGGGCAGCGGCAGGCGCAGCTCCTTGGCGAGCGCGATCGTGCACAGGCGCTGGCGGACCGGGGCGGTGAGGCGCGCCCGCGCGTACTCCCGGGCGATCATCGACCAGTCGAAGACGGCGTTGTGCGCGACGAGGACGCGGCCTTCGAGGCGGGCGGAGAACTCCTCGGCGATCTGAGGGAAGAGCGGGGCGCCTTCGAGGACGTCACTCGTCAGGCCGTGGATCCAGACGGGGCCCGGGTCGCGCTCCGGGTTGACCAGCGTGTACCAGTGGTCCTCGACGTCGCCGTGGGCGTCGAGCTGGTAGACGGCAGCCGACACTATCCGGTCGTCCCTGGCGAGGCCGGTGGTCTCCACGTCGACGACCGCGTACCCCGACGGGTACGCGGCCGGCCATGGCGCTGCTGTCGTGCGGTCTTCGAGCATGGTCCCTGAGGATACGGCCCGGCACTGACAGCGCGGACACGCGGTCCGCCGCCCGCGAGCGCCTCCGTCAACTCCCGCCGGACGTAAGGGAGTCCACGTCGGGGCCGGTCTCCGGAGCGCCCGGCGCGCTTGCGAGGAGGCCGTCGACCAGCGCCCGGACCGAGGCCGCGAACAGCCTCTCCGGCTGCGGGCCGCGGGCCAGGGCGCGGGCGAGCGCCGGGTCGTGCTCGGCCGCCGGCACGTCCCACAGCTCCTGCTCGCCGGGCCGCTGCACGGGCGCGCGGGCGCGGTTCCGCTCGACCAGGACGAAGCCGACGGTGTGGAAGAGGACCGCGCGCACCGCCTCCGCGGCCGGGGCACCGCGCAGGCCCGCCGCGTGCACCTCGTGCACCAGGGCGCGGGCGGCGGGCTGGAACATCCGCTCGGTGAGGCCGCGTTCGTGCACCATCGCGATCAGGTGCGGGTGGTCGAGCAGCCGCCGGCGCAGCGCGCGGGCCACGGAGACCAGGCGCGCGGACGGGGTGCGGCCGCGCGGGGTGAGCGCGCCGAGCTCCGCGACGGTCCGCTCGACGAGGGCGTCGAGGAGGGACTCGCGATTGCCGACGTGCCAGTAGATGGACGTGACCGCCGTGCCGAGCTCGGCGGCCAGCTTGCGCATCGTGAGGGCGCCGGGCCCCTGCTGCCTGACCAGCGCGGCGGCCGCCGCGAGCACCTGCTCGCGGGTCAGCGACGGCCGCACGGGACCTGATCTGCCTGACACCTGACCCCCAACTCCGTTGCCCGCACGCCTCTTTACCCTTCATCGCGCACGGTGTAACTGTGTTACAGACCCCCGGGAGAGTACGTCGAGGCAGGCACCCGCACGACTGCGAAGGGCGGTACGGCAATGGCACGGATCCGGTACGGCGCGCGCTCCGAGGCGGAGATCCGGGCGGCGCGCGAGGCGAGCGCGAGACTCCCCGACATCTGGTCCACGGGAGTCGTCGCCCTGTGGGAGACCGACCCGGACGCGGTCGCCGCGGTCCTCCCGCCGCCGCTGAAACCCACCGGCCGGCCCCTGGTGCGGGCCACCGTCAGCAAGGTCGACCTGCCGGGCTATCCGCTCGGCGCGGGCTCGGTCGCGGTCGCCGCGGAGCACGGCGGCGTCTCCGGCTGGTACCCGCTGGTGATGCCGATGACCCACGAACGGGCCCTGACCGGCGGCCGTGAGGTGTTCGGCGAGCCGAAGAAGCTGGGCGAGGTGACGGTCGAGCGCGACGGACTCGTCGTACGGGCGGCGCTCGCGCGGCACGGGATCGCGTTCGTGGAGGTGCGCGGCGCGGTCGGCGAGGAGCTGCCGCCGCCGGAGCCGGCCCGGCGGACCGACTTCTACTTCAAGTTCCTTCCCGCGGTGGACGGTTCGGGCCTGGAGGACGACGCGGCGCTCGTGCACTGCGTACGCGAGGAGAGGGTGCGGCGGCTGCACCGGGTCACCGGGGACGTGGTGCTGCGGGAGTCGATGTACGACCCGGTGGCGGACCTCCCGGTGCTGTCCCTGGTCGAGCTGACCCTCGGCGAGAAGACCACCGACCAGCGCGGCCGGGTCGCCGAACGGGTCCCCGCCGAGGCCCTGTTGCCGTACATCCACCAGCGGTACGACGACCCGCGGCAGATCAGCGACGGGCCGCCGGAGGGGAGCGTCTGATGGAGCTGCAGCCCGGACAGGTCGCCGTCGTCACCGGCGCCGCGAGCGGTATCGGCCTGGCGCTGGCCCGCAGGTTCGCCGCCGACGGCCTGAAGGTGGTCCTCGCCGACGTGGAGACGGCGGCCCTGGACAAGGCCGCCGCCGAACTGCGCGCCACCGGCGCCGACGTGCACGCGCGCGTGGTGGACGTTTCCGAACGTGACTCGGTAACGGAACTCGCGGACGCGGCGTACGACACCTACGGCGCCGTGCACGTGCTGTGCAACAACGCCGGGGTCGGGTCGGGCGCCGAGGGCCGGATGTGGGAGCACGAGCCGAACGACTGGAAGTGGGCGTTCGCCGTCAACGTGTGGGGCGTGTTCCACGGCGTCCAGGCCTTTCTGCCGCGGATGCTGGCCGGCGGCGAACCGGGCCATGTCGTCAACACCTCGTCGGGGGACGGCGGGATCGCCCCGCTGCCGACCGCGTCCGTGTACGCCGTCACCAAGGCCGCCGTCGTCACGCTCACCGAGTCGCTGTACGCGCACCTGAAGGCCGAGCACGCGCGCGTGGGGGCGTCCGTGCTCTTCCCCGGACCGCACATGCTGCGCACCGGCCTGTGGGAGTCCCACCGCAACCGGCCCGAGCGGTACGCGAAGCAGCGCCCGCGCCGCACCCCGTACCGCAGCCTCGACCAGTGGGAGGCGGCGATGCGGGCGGCCGGGCAGGAGGTGCGGTTCACGCCCGTGGAGGAGGTCGCGGACTTCGTCGCGGACGGCATCAGAGAGGGCCGGTTCTGGCTGCTCCCTCGGAGCGAGCACAGCGACCGGCAGATCCGGGCCCGCTCGCAGTCCATGCTCGACCGGGCGGAGCCCGCGTACCTCGAACGCTTCATCCTGGACTGAAGGGGAGTGCCGATGAACGCCCAGGACCCGTATCTGATCGTCTCCTCCGACTGCCACGCCGGGCTGCCCACCGAGGAGTACCGGCCGTATCTCGACTCCCGCTTCCACCGCGACTTCGACGACTTCCTGGCCGGGCGGGAGCGCCGCCGGGAGGAGATGACGCGGCTCGGCGTGCGCAACGAGGCCTTCGCCGACCGGTGGTTCGCCGACAACGAGCAGGGCCTGAAGGGCGGTTGGGACCCGGAGCAGCGCATCAAGGAGCTCGACGGCGACGGCGTGGCCGCCGAGGTCGTCTTCCCCGACGCGGACGCCGTCGACAGCCGGACCGCGGCACCGTTCGGCGTCGGCCTCGGCCTCTCCGGCGACCAGGACCCCGAGCTCGGCATGGCCGGGGCGCAGGCGCACAACCGGTGGCTCGCCGAGTTCGTGTCCACGCACCCCGAACGGCACTGCGGCGTCGCCCTGTTGCCGGTCACCGGCGAGGTGGACCGGGTCGTGGCCGAGGTGCACCGGGCCAAGGAGTCCGGGCTCGGCGCGCTGATGATCCCGTCGATGTGGGTCGACAAGGCGCCCTACCACGACCGGCGTTACGACCCGGTGTGGGCGGCCGCCGCCGAGACCGGCATGCCGCTGGTCACGCACTCCGGCGCCGCGCCCCGGCACGAGTACGGCGACCACCTCGGCATCTACGTCAGCGAGGTCACCTGGTGGCCCGCGCGGCCGCTGTGGTTCCTGCTCTGGTCCGGCGTCTTCGAACGGCACCCGGGCCTCAAGTTCGGGGTGGCGGAGTCGGGTTGCTGGTGGCTGCCGAACCTGCTGTGGTTCATGGACCGGCTCTACCTCGGCGCGCACGGCGGCAAGAAGCTCTCCCCGTTCGCCGAGCTGAAACGGCCGCCGCACGAGTACCTGGACCGGCAGGTGTTCGTCTGCGCCACCAACACCAAGCGCCGCGAGCTCGCGCAGCGGTACGAGATCGGCGTCGACAACATCCTCTGGGGCTCCGACTTCCCGCACCCCGAGGGCACCTGGCCCGACACGCGCGCGTGGCTGCGGAAGACGTTCCACGACATCCCGGTCGCCGAGACCCGCCGCATGCTGGGCCTGGCCGCCGCCGAGGTCTTCGGCTTCGACACCGGGAAACTCGCCCCCATAGCGGCCCGCATCGGCCCGACCCCCGCCGACCTCGGCCAGGACCCGGACCAGGGCGCCGTCGAGGCCTCCTGGGCGCGCTCCCGCGAGGTCGGCCGGCACTGGCTCACCGACCACGACTTCCCGGCCCTGGGGGTGAACTGATGCGGCCCGACGACCGCTACACCGTCATCTCCGCCGACTGCCACGCGGGCGCCGATCTCCTCGACTACAAGCCGTACTTGGACTCCGCCCACCACGACGCCTTCGACGCCTGGGCGGCCACGTACGTCAATCCGTACGCGGACCTGCTCGCCGACACCGCCGACCGGAACTGGAACTCCGAGCGGCGGATCGCCGAGCTGGAGGCGGACGGGATCGTCGCGGAGGTCGTGTTCCCCAACACCATCCCGCCGTTCTTCCCGTCCGCGTCCCTGATGGCCCCGGCGCCCGGCCGCGCCGAGTTCGAGCAGCGCTGGGCGGGGCTGCGCGCCCACAACCGGTGGCTGGCCGACTTCTGCGCGGCCGCGCCGGGCCGCCGGGCGGGCGTCTTCCAGATCCTCCTGAACGACGTGGACCAGGCGGTGCGCGAGATCCGCCGCTGCCACGCCGCGGGCCTGACCGGCGGCCTGCTGCTCCCCGGCACGCCGCCCGGCTCGGGCCTGCCGGAGCTGCACTCGGCGACGTACGACCCGATCTGGGCGGTCTGCGCGGAGCTGGGCGTGCCGGTCAACCACCATGCGGGCTCGGCCTCGCCGCCGCTCGGCGACGAACCGGCCGCGCGGGCCGTGTTCATGGTGGAGACGACGTGGTTCTCCCACCGCGCGCTGTGGCACCTGATCTTCGGCGGCGCGTTCCGCCGCCACCCCGGCCTGCGGCTCGTCCTCACCGAGCAGGGCTCCGGCTGGATCCCCGGCGTGCTCGACATGCTGGACTACTACCACGGGCGGCTCGCCGCGGCCTCCGCGCGGGCGGGCACGGCCGAGGCCAAGTTCGGTGCCGGGCTTGCGAGTTCGATGGGCGCCGGGCCGTCGCAGGTGTGGGCGGAGAACTGCTACGTCGGGGCCAGCTTCATGCGCCCGCACGAGGTGCCGCTGCGCGCGCGGATCGGCCTCGACAAGATCATGTGGGGCAGCGACTACCCGCACGACGAGGGCACGTACCCGTACACCCGCGAGGGCCTCAGGGCCGCCTACGCCGGGCTGCCGCCCGCAGAGGTCGCGGCGATGGTCGGCGGCAACGCGGCCCGCGTCTATGGCTTCGACCTCGACCGCCTGGACGCGCTCGCCGCGAAGGTCGGCCCGACGGTCGCGGAGCTGGCCGAGCCGCTCGACAGCCCGCCCCCGGACGCCACTTCACCGGTCTTCGCCCGCGGGGGGTCGGTACGGGTGTGGTGACGGGCCGAGCACGGCCGCGGCGCAGGGGATGTGTGGAAGGGCGACAGCGAACAACGCCTTACCGGAAGTAATACTTGTCGGTAACCGCCTCTAGTCGGGGCGCCCCGACCGCCCTTACGGTGCACGCATGTCCCCGAACCTGCCCGATGTCGTGCTCTGGTCCATACCGGCGTTCGTGCTGCTCACGGTCGTCGAGATCGTCAGCTACCGCCTGCATCCCGACGAGGAGGCCGCCGGCTACGAGACCAAGGACGCGGCCACCAGCATCGGCATGGGGCTCGGCAGCCTCGTCTTCGACTTCCTGTGGAAGATCCCCATCGTCGCCGTCTACACCGCGGTGTACGAACTCACGCCGCTGAAGGTGCCCGTGCTGTGGTGGACGGTGCTCCTGATGCTGCTCGCGCAGGACTTCTTCTACTACTGGTCGCACCGGGGCCACCACGTCATCCGCATCCTGTGGGCCTGCCACGTGGTGCACCACTCCAGCCGCAAGTTCAACCTGTCGACCGCGCTGCGCCAGCCCTGGACGACGCTCACCGTGTGGCCGTTCTACCTGCCGATGATCGCGCTCGGCGTGCACCCGGCGGCGCTCGCCTTCTGCTCGTCCGTGAACCTCGTCTACCAGTTCTGGATCCACACCGAGCGCATCGGAAAGCTGCCCCGCCCCATCGAGTTCGTCTTCAACACGCCCTCCCACCACCGCGTCCACCACGCCTCCCAGGGCAGCTACCTGGACCGCAACTTCGGCGGCATCCTCATCGTCTGGGACCGCCTCTTCGGCTCGTTCGTGCCCGAGACCGACCGCCCCGTCTTCGGCCTCACCAAGAACATCGACACGTACAACCCGCTCAAGGTCGCCACCCACGAGTACGTCTCCATCGCCAAGGACCTGAAGGCGGCGGCGAGTTGGCGCGAGCGGGCCGGGCGGGTGTTCCGCGGGCCCGGCTGGGCGCCCGCGCCGCAGGGCGAGGCGCAGCGGCAGAAGCCGGTGGCGGAGGGCGCCGCGTGACCCGCGAACGGCTGCTGCTCGCCGCCTTCGGGCTCGCCCTCGCCGGGGACCTCGGCTCGCTGCTCGCCGGCTTTACCCCGGGCCACGTGGTGTGCAAGCCGCTGCTGATGCCGCTGCTCGCCGCGTACGCGGTGTGCGTCTGGCGCGCCGCTTCCGGGCCGGACGCGGGCCGGGTGCCGCCGCTGCTCGTCGCCGCGCTGCTCTTCGGCCTCGGCGGCGACGCGCTGCTGCTCCTGGACGCCGAGCCCGCCTTCCTCGGCGGCATGGCCTCCTTCGCCGCCGGCCACGTCTGCTACCTGCTGCTGTTCCAGCGGTACGGGACCGCACGGCCGTACGCCTTGGTGCTCGGCCTCGGCTACGGGGCGGCGCTGGCCGGCACGGTCGCGCTGCTGTGGGCCGACCTGCCGGCGGAGCTGCGGATTCCGGTCGCCGGGTACAGCCTGCTGCTCACCGCGATGGCGTTCCGGGCCGGCCGGCTGGGGCTCGCGGCGGGCCTCGGCGGGGCGCTGTTCCTGCTGTCCGACACCCTGATCGCCACCGGGATCGCCGAGTGGCCGCAATTGCCCCGGCCGGACTTCTGGATCATGCTCACGTACGCGGCGGCCCAGTTCCTGCTGACCCGGGGCGTGCTCGCCGCCCGGCCCGCGCCGGAGGCCGAGCGGGAGCCGGAGGCCCGTACGGCCGCCTGACGCACGGGAGTTCAGGGGGGTGGACGGTTCGGCTCAGCCCCAGAGAGGGCGCTCCCACCACACCGGTGCGGGCACGGCCGTCAGCAGCGCCGAGACCGCCACGACCACCGCGAGCACCAGGACCTCGGCCCGCGCGGGCGCGATCGCCGCGTACGGGTCGGGGGAGCGGCGCAGCCGGACGCGGGCGGCCACGGCCAGCGCGGCGACGGCGACGACCAGCAGCAGCTTGGCGATCAGGACCCGGCCGTAGGCGGTCGTGAACACCGACTCCAGGGGCAGCTTGCGGAGCGTCGAGCAGATCCCGGTCGCCGTGACCCCGGCGAACAGAACCGCCGCCACGCGCGCGTACAGCCCGAGCAGCGCGGCCCCCGCCGTGGGCCGCGCACGCCAGGCCCGCATCGTGCGCAGCACCTGCAGCAGCCCGCCCGCCCAGAGCGCGGCGCAGGTCAGGTGGACCAGGGTGAGGGCGCTGCCGAGCAGCGGGTCGTCCTCCCGGCCGAGATCCGGGTGCGCGCGCAGCGCCTCCGCGACGATCGCCGCGGCGAGCGGCACGGTCGCGGTGCCGGGACGCCGCGACTGGGCGCAGAACCCGGCCGCGACGAAGGCGTTGACCTCGAGCAGCGCGAGCCGCCCGTCCGTCGTGTCGTACAGGCTCCCGGGGTGCAGTTCGGCGAGCGACGTGGGTACGAGGTTGCCGTTCGCCACGATCAGCGCGAGGCCGACGGCGGACGCGGCGCCGACGAAGGCCGCGACCAGCGCCCAGCTGCGCGCCGTGCGCTCCGGCGCGTCCGGAACGCGCCGCGCCAGCCACGCGGCCGCCGACTCCCCGACGAGCACGCACAGCGCGCCGAACATCGTGATCCGCAGCAACGTGACGACGCCGACGCCGGGCGGTCGCGCCTCGCCGGTGCCGTCGAGGGCGAGCGGGGGGCCGAGCAGGGGGACGAGGGCGGCGGCGCCGACGAGCACGAGTACGGCGAGGGCGCGCCGTGCCCGCGCCCGGTCGGCCCGGGCCTGCGCGTCCGGGCCGGGGCTGTCCTGCGCGGCTACGGCTGATCTGGACATGCTCACGGGGTGATCGTCACCGGTGCCGGGGGGTTGGGCAAGCGCGCGGGTCCGGTGGGGGTCCTGTGCCCCCTGAGCCCCCTGTGCCCCTCTGTCCCCCTTCGGGTGCTGCGGGGTTGGGGCGAGGCGTGCAGGTTCCCCACCCCGCCCCTTCCCGAAAGCCTTCGGCGCTGTTCGTTCGGCTGCGGCTTTCGTCGTGGCTGGTCGCGCAGTTCCCCGCGCCCCTGTCGGGGCACGTGGTTCTACCCCCATCCCGCTGTGGGCAGGCGTTCCGCAGGGCGGAACGGGTGGGCACAGCCCCACCACGGCGGGGAAGTCGCACGACGGCCCCGAGGAGCCCCTCCGGCGTTTGAGGAGCAGGGGTCCGGGGGCGGAGCCACCGTGGACGGTGGCCCTCTCAGATCTCCCAGCGCGCCTCCGAAGAGCCCCAAACGCCCGGCGGGCGGGTCCAGTTGGTGGGGGCGCCTTCGTACGTGATCGGGGGAAGCGCGTGGCGGAGGAGGCCGAGAGGGCCGGGCGTTTCCGTCAGGTGGGCCTCGGGGGTGTACGGGAGGAGCGTCCCGCTCGGCGCCGGGGCGGGTGGGAGGTGCAGGAGCCAGTGGGCCGTGCGGGCCAGGGAGAGGCGGACGAGGCGGGCCTCGGGCGTCGGCTCGGCGAGGGCGCGGAGCACGGCCGCCGCCAGCAGATAGCCCGTACCGTGGTCGAGAGCCTGCGCGGGAAGCGCCCCCGGCGGATCCGACGGAGCGAGGCGTTCCGCGTCCGCGACGCCCGTCGCCACCTGGACCAGGCTGTCGAACCCGCGCCGCCCCGCCCACGGCCCGCCCGCGCCCCACGCCGACAGCTGCGCCACGACCAGGCCGGGACGGCGTTCCGCCAGCGCCTGCGGTGCGAGGCCGAGCCGGTCGAGGGCGCCGGGACGGTACCCGGTGACCACCACGTCCGCCTCGGCCAGCAGCTCGTCGAACGTCGTACGGTCCGTCGGCCGCGCCAGGTCGAGCAGCGTCGAACGCTTGCCGAAGCCCGTGTCGGCGTGCTGGTCCGGCAGTTCGGGCAGACCGGGCGCGTCGACCCGCAGCACGTCCGCGCCGAGCAGGCCGAGCGTGCGGGTCGCGACCGGGCCCGCGATGACCCGGGTCAGATCGAGCACCCGAAAACCGCCACCACGCGCGCGTGCCGCCGTCCCGCCGCCGAAACCCGCACCACGCGCGCGTGCCGCCCCCGCCCGCCCCCCGAGGGCCTCCCGGTGCACCAACGGCTCGGCCGCCACCGCGGCGCCCTGCGCATGAGCGGCCCACTGGTCGCGCGTACGCAGCGCCACGGCCAGGCCGCCCGCCGCGTACACGCGCTCCTCCACCTCGTCCGCCCGCAGTCCCGCGAGCGCCCGCTCGACCTGCTCGACCGCATCGGCGTGCAGCCCGAGCGCGTCCAGCAACGCGGCCTTGTGGTGCGGGTAGTTGGCGTGCGTACGCACCCAGCCGTCCGCCGTGCGCCAGAACCGGGACAGCGGCGCGAACGTGTCCGGGGCGCGGCCGGCCACCCGCAGGTGCCGCTCGCTGACGAACGCCGTCGCCACCGCCCCGTCGTCCACCCGCACGCGCGGCACCGCCCCGCCCCCGGCCGCGTACTCGGCCGCCGCGAGGGAGCACACCGCGACGCACGCCCGCGCCGCGTCGAGCACCGGAAGCCGGGACGGCAACACCCCGGCACGCCGTACGTACGAGACCGACGACAGCAGGGACGGCCGCCCGCCGAGCGCGGACCAGGCCTCGGCGACAGCGGCGGGATGCGGACCGTGAGCGGAGGACTCGCAGGACATGGCCCCATCACAGCACACAACGCACGGAAACGGGCCGCCCGTTGACCGGACGGCCCGTACCCCGCGTGCGTGCGGAAGCCGCTACTTGCGGACCGCGTCCAGCGCGTCCACGATGCCGAAGCCGTAGAAGCCGTTCACCTTCTCGCCGCCCTCGCACTGGGCGTCGACGTCGCCGTCACCGTCCGGGTCGTACGGCTCGGTCGGGCAACCCGGGTTGTCCGCCTGCACCTTGAGGAGGCGCTGCAGCTCGACCGGGCCCGCGTCCGGGTGGGTGGACTTCAGGAGCGCGGCCACACCGGCGGCGTGCGGCGACGCCATCGACGTGCCCTGCAGCCAGCCGTACTTGCCCTCCGGCATGGTCGACAGGATGCGGCCGTTCTTCTCCGGGGTGTCCGGGATCTGGTACTTGTCACCGCCCGGCGCGGCAACGTCGACCACGCCCTCGCCGTACGTGGAGTAGTACGACTTGAGGTCCTTCACGCCCGTCGCGGAGACCGTCACGACGCCCGGCAGCTGCGTCGGGACGTCGAAGCACTCGCTCGGGTCGATGGTCCGCTCCACCGGCGTCGAGTCGTCCGGCGACGAGTCGTCCACGATGGCGTCCGAGGCCAGGTCGTGGTTGGAGTTGCCGGCCGAGGCGAGGTGCAGCGTGCCCTTGCGCTGGGCGTACAGCTGGGCCCGGTTGACCGCGTCGACGATGGCCTTCTGGTCCGGGTCGTCCATGCAGTTGTACAGCCACGGGTCCACGTAGTAGCTGTTGTTGGTGATCTCGATGCCCTTGTCGGCCGCGAACACGAAGGCGCAGACGACGCTCTCCGGGTAGAACAGGCCGTTGTCCGGGTCGCTCACCTTGATGCCCGCGACCTTCACGCCGGGCGCGACACCGGCGACGCCGATGCCGTTGCGCGCGGCCGCGATCTCACCGGCCACGTGAGTGCCGTGGTAGTCCTCGGCGGTGTACGGACGCCAGGCGCCCTCCGACGTGTCCGCCTTGCCGCCGACGCAGTTCGCGGACTGCGAGGCCGAGAAGTTGGGGGCGAGGTCCGGGTGGGTGTCGTCCACGCCGGTGTCGATGACGCCGACCGTCACCTTGTCGCTGCCCGGGTTGATCTCGGCCGCCTTGTCGGCGCCGATCGCCCGCAGGTCCCACTGGTCCGCTTCCATCGGCTCGGCGTCCGAGGCCGCCGCCTTGGTGCTGGTCGCGGGCGCCTCCACGTACTGCGGAGCGCCTTCCTCCGTCGTGCCGGCGGCCGACAGCGGAGCCGTACGCGTCGCGCCCGCGGACTGCACGCCGCGGGCCTTGCGTATCTGCTTGCCGAAGTCCGGGTTCGCCGAGTGCACGACGATGACGCCTATGCGGTCGTACGTGACGACGACGGTGCCGTCGGCCGCGGCTATCGCCTTCTTCACCGAGGCGATCGTGTCCTTGTCGGCCTTGGTGTTCACCACATAGGCCAACTTCGGGGCGTCCGCGGCCACTTGGGTCTGCTCGCCCTGGGACGCCGTCGCCGAGGCGGAGCCCGGGAGCAGCCCGAGCGTCGCCGTCGAGAGTGCGACGGCCAGACCGACCGGCGCGAGGAGGCGACGGCGTCTGGAGCGCAGATGAGTCATGGGGTCTCCACTTCATCCGTAAACAAAAAGCCCGAACACCAGCCGTGCCCGGGCGTCACTTGGCGCGAAGCCAAGGCCTGAACCTAGCGCCGCGAGTCCGTGACCGGCAACGACTTGCCGCAGAAAGATGGGGAGTTGGAGAGCAACAGGCGCGCCGCCGTGCGGTTGCGGTTGGGTGACGCAAGCATCTACCCCCTGTTGGATCACGTGTCGATGGGCCTAGCATCGCCATCCGGCCCGAGTGATCCTGCTCACTTGTTCCACCCCGACAGTGATCACCGCGAGGTCGCATGCCCGACGTCAACGCACCCGTGTCGCTAGGAGAATCCGTGGCCACCGATGCACCACCGCCGTCGAAGGGCGGTTCAGAGAACAGTCCGGCGACGCCCACGACGGAGGCGTTCGTCGAGGTGCAGAAGGGTGCGGAGTTCGGCGAACTGCGCCGTTCCCACCGTTCCTTCGCCTTCCCGCTGACGATCGCGTTCATCGCCTGGTACCTGCTGTACGTGCTGCTCTCGAACTACGCGGGCGGCTTCATGGGCACCAAGGTCTTCGGCAACATCAACGTCGCCCTCGTCTTCGGGATCCTGCAGTTCGTCAGCACGTTCGCGATCGCCTGGCTGTACTCGCGGCACGCCGCGGCCAAGCTCGACCCCAAGGCCGAGGCGATCAAGTCCCGTATGGAGGCCGGAGCATGAGCCAGCACGTCGTTCTCGCGGCGTCGTCCGAGGTGAGCGAGCACCAGCCGCTCATCATCACGCTGTTCGGCCTCTTCGTCGTCGCGACCCTCGTCATCACCGTCTGGGCCGGAAAGCAGACCAAGGACGCCGCCGACTTCTACGCGGGCGGCCGCCAGTTCACCGGCTTCCAGAACGGCCTCGCCATCTCCGGCGACTACATGTCCGCCGCCTCGTTCCTCGGCATCGCGGGCGCCATCGCCCTGTTCGGGTACGACGGCTTCCTCTACTCCATCGGCTTCCTCGTCGCCTGGCTCGTCGCGCTGCTCCTGGTCGCCGAACCACTGCGCAACTCGGGCCGGTTCACGATGGGCGACGTGCTCGCGTACCGGATGCGGCAGCGTCCCGTCCGCACCGCCGCGGGCGCCTCCACCATCGTCGTCTCGATCTTCTACCTGCTCGCGCAGATGGCCGGTGCCGGCGTCCTCGTCGCCCTGCTGCTCGGCATCACCACCGACGCGGGCAAGATCGGCATCGTCGCCCTCGTCGGCGTCCTGATGATCGTGTACGTCACCATCGGCGGCATGAAGGGCACCACCTGGGTGCAGATGGTCAAGGCCGTGCTGCTCATCGGCGGCACCGTCCTGATCACCTTCCTGATCCTGCTGAAGTTCGGCTTCAACGTCTCCGACCTGCTGGGCTCGGCCGCCGAGAACAGCGGCAAGGGCGCGGCGTTCCTGGAGCCCGGCCTCAAGTACGGCCTCACGCCGACCTCGAAGCTGGACTTCATCTCCCTCGGCATCGCCCTGGTCCTCGGCACCGCCGGTCTGCCACACATCCTGATCCGCTTCTACACCGTGCCCACCGCGAAGGCCGCCCGTAAGTCCGTGAACTGGGCGATCGGCATCATCGGCGCCTTCTACCTGATGACGATCGTCCTCGGCTTCGGCGCCGCGGCCCTGCTCTCGCCGGAGGAGATCACCTCCTCCAACAAGGCGGGCAACACGGCCGCACCGCTCGCAGCCCTGGAGATCGGCGGCGGCGGCGACTCGGCGGGCGGCGCGATCCTGCTCGCCGTGATCTCGGCCGTCGCGTTCGCCACCATCCTCGCGGTGGTCGCCGGACTGACCCTGGCGTCCTCGTCGTCGTTCGCGCACGACATCTACGCCAACGTCATCCGCAAGGGCCAGGCCACGGAGAAGGAGGAGGTCCGCGCGGCCCGCTGGGCGACGGTCTTCATCGGCATCGTCTCCATCGCCCTCGGCGCCCTGGCCCGCGACCTCAACGTCGCCGGCCTCGTCGCCCTCGCCTTCGCGGTCGCCGCCTCGGCCAACCTGCCGACGATCCTCTACAGCCTGTTCTGGAAGCGCTTCACCACCCAGGGCGCGCTCTGGTCGATCTACGGCGGCCTCGCCTCGTCCGTGCTGCTCGTGCTGTTCTCGCCGGTGGTCTCGGGCAAGGAGACCTCCATGTTCCCGAAGGTCGACTTCCACTGGTTCCCGCTGGAGAACCCGGGCCTGATCTCCATCCCGCTGGGCTTCCTGCTCGGCTGGCTCGGCACGATCCTCTCCAAGGAGGAGCCGGACGAGGGCAAGTACGCGGAGCTCGAGGTCCGCTCCCTCACCGGCACCGGCGCCCACTGAGCCCGTACCGCCCACCGGGCCCGTAGCGGCGGCCCGATGCACGGCCACGTCGTAGATCCCTACGACGTGGCCGTGTCGCGTCTCGTGGGATCGGGCCCCGTGTTCTTGTCGGCCCCGTCACGTAGGCTCGGGGACTACCGGAACCGGAACGGGAGGGGGCCGACGTGCTCATCGACACCTTCGGCAGAGTGGCCACCGACCTGCGGGTCTCACTGACCGACCGGTGCAATCTGAGGTGTACGTACTGCATGCCCGAAGAGGGCCTGCAGTGGCTGGCCAAGCCGGACCTGCTGACCGACGACGAGATCGTCCGCCTCATCCGCATCGCCGTCACCCAGCTCGGCATCACCGAGGTCCGCTTCACCGGCGGCGAGCCCCTGCTCCGCCCCGGCCTCGTCGGCATCGTCGAGCGCTGCGCCGCCCTTCAGCCGCGCCCCAAGATGTCCCTGACCACCAACGGCATCGGCCTCAAGCGCACGGCCACGGCCCTCAAGGCCGCCGGCCTGGACCGCGTCAACGTCTCCCTGGACACGCTCAGGCCGGACGTCTTCAAGACCCTGACCCGCCGCGACCGCCACCGGGACGTCCTGGAGGGCATGGCCGCCGCCCGCGACGCCGGCCTCACCCCGGTCAAGGTCAACTCGGTCCTGATGCCGGGCCTCAACGACGACGAGGCCCCGGACCTGCTGGCCTGGGCCGTGGAGAACGACTACGAGCTCCGCTTCATCGAGCAGATGCCCCTCGACGCCCAGCACGGCTGGAAGCGCGACGGCATGATCACCGCGGGCGACATCCTGGAGTCGCTGCGAACGCGCTTCACGCTCACCGAAGAGGGCCAGGAGGAGCGCGGCTCCGCCCCCGCCGAGCGCTGGATCGTCGACGGCGGCCCGCACACGGTCGGCGTGATCGCCTCCGTGACCCGCCCCTTCTGCGCCGCCTGCGACCGCACCCGCCTCACCGCCGACGGCCAGGTCCGCACCTGCCTCTTCGCCACCGAGGAGACCGACCTGCGCGCCGCCCTCCGCACGGACGGCGAGGACGGCTCGGACGAGACGATCGCCCGGATCTGGAAGCAGGCCATGTGGGGCAAGAAGGCCGGCTCCGGCCTGGACGACCCGTCGTTCCTGCAGCCGGCCCGCCCGATGTCCGCGATCGGCGGCTGAGCGCCCGGCCTCCCGCCCCCGGTCCTATTCGGCTCCGGCCGCTTCCTCCCAGTCCTCCAGGCGTACGACGTCCTTGAGGAATCCGCGTACGCCGAGGAACTGGGAGAGGTGCTCGCGGTGCTCCTCGCAGGCGAGCCAGGTCTTGCGGCGCTCGGGCGTGTGCAGCTTCGGGTTGTTCCACGCGAGCACCCACACCGCGTCGGCGCGACAGCCCTTTGCGGAGCACTGCGGGGTGGCGGGGGACTCGGAAGGCGTGCCGGGAAGGCCGGGGAGACCGGGAAGATTCACGCCCCAACCCTAAACAACGGGGAAAAGGCGACGCCGAGCAGCCACGGGGGGAGCTGCCCGGCGTCGGTCTGTCGCTCCGACGGGGGATGCGGAGCGCGTAGGAAGTATGTCATGGGGGACCCGGTGCGGTGCACCGGAACAACATGATTGATCTGAGCTTTATTTGAGCTTTGCCGCGCGGTCTCGACGCACGCCGTCACTCACGTCCCACCCGTTGCTCGGCCGTCGCTCGGCTCAGCCTTGCTCGCGGGCGCGTTCCCGCGCGGCGCCGCCGTTCTCCGCCTCCGAGCGGGCCGCGTCCGCCGCGTCTGCCGGGCCCGGCTGCCGCTGCTCGTCGGCGGGCGAGCCGGTGTGCGTGGTGGTGCGCGCGTCGGTGTGCGAGGGGGCGTCGAGCATGGGGCGGGACGGGGTGGGCACGAACGTGGACGGCAGCGAAGGAGCGTTCTCCCGACCGGCGTTGGCGATGACCACCGCGATGTAGGGGAGCAGCAGGCCGAGCACGAGCGCGACGATCGCGACGTGCCGCTCGACGTTCCACAGCACCGCCGCGAGGATCACCGACAGCGTGCGCACGGACATCGAGATCACATAGCGGCGCTGCCGGCCGCGGACGTCGTCGGCGAGGCCCTGCCTGGCCCCGGTGATCCGGAACACCTCGACGTTGTTGTGTTTCCGCATGACGTCCACCACCCCGCCCGTTGTACCGGCTCGTCCCGGTCCGAACACCCTCCACGTTACGCCCGCCCCCTCCGGCCGACGAGACCGGGGCCCGCCACCGACCAGCGGGAACGGTCCCGGAACGGGCCCCGCGACGATCTCCGAAATGCGCGGTATGCCGCTTGCCCCGAGACTGGTCCCAACTGCTCACCGAGCCGTACGAGGAGGCAACCATGGGCTGGTTGTGGGCGATCATTGTGGGATTCGTGCTGGGGCTTCTCGCCAAGGCCATTCTTCCCGGCAAGCAGCACATGCCGCTGTGGCTGGCGACCGTGCTCGGCATCATCGGCGGCGTCGTCGGCAACTCCCTGGCGGCGGCGTTCGGCATCGCCGAGACACGGGGCATCGACTGGGGCCGGCACGCCCTGCAGGTCGCGGCCGCGGTGGTCCTGGTCTTCCTCGGCGAGATGGCCTACAAGTCGGTGCGCGGCAAACAGGTCACCTGATCTCCCGTACGCGAAAGGGGCCGGTCCGCACGGGACCGGCCCCTTCGTCGTGCGCCGCCGGGCTCAGGCGCCGGCGAAGCCTGACTGCTCAGGCGCCGACGAACTCGACCGCCGCGAGGTTCTTCTTGCCGCGGCGCAGCACCAGCCAGCGGCCGTGCAGCAGCTGCTCGCGCTCGACGACCGCGTCCTCGGCGGCGACCTTCACGTTGTTCACGTACGCACCGCCCTCCTTGACCGTGCGGCGCGCGGCGGACTTGCTGGCGACCAGGCCGACCTCGGCGAACAGGTCGACGACCGGGCCGAGTTCGGTCACCTTGGCGTGCGGCAGCTCGGAGAGCGCGGCGCTGAGCGTGGCCTCGTCGAGGTCGCCGAGCTCGCCCTGGCCGAAGAGCGCCTTGGACGCGGCGATCACGGCGGCGCACTGGTCCGCGCCGTGCACCAGCGTGGTCAGCTCCTCCGCGAGCGCGCGCTGCGCGGTGCGTGCCTGCGGCCGCTCCTGCGTGACCTGCTCCAGCTCCTCCAGCTCGGTCCGCGACTTGAAGCTGAGGATGCGCATGTACGTCGAGATGTCGCGGTCGTCGACGTTCAGCCAGAACTGGTAGAAGGCGTACGGCGTGGTCATCTCGGGGTCGAGCCAGACCGCGCCGCCCTCCGTCTTGCCGAACTTGGTGCCGTCGGCCTTCGTCATCAGCGGCGTGGCCAGGGCGTGCGCCTGGGCGCCCGGCTCCAGGCGGTGGATCAGGTCGAGGCCCGCCGTCAGGTTGCCCCACTGGTCGGAGCCGCCGGACTGGAGCACGCAGCCGTAGCGGCGGTACAGCTCCAGGAAGTCCATGCCCTGGAGGAGCTGGTAGCTGAACTCGGTGTAGCTGATGCCCTGGTCGGACTCCAGGCGGCGGGCCACCGAGTCCTTCGTCAGCATCTTGTTGACCCGGAAGTGCTTGCCGATGTCCCGCAGGAACTCGATGGCGGACATGCCGCCCGTCCAGTCCAGGTTGTTGACCATCGTGGCCGCGTTCTCGCCCTCGAAGTCCAGGAAGGGCTGGATCTGCGAGCGCACCCGCTCGACCCACAGCGCGACCGTCTCCGGGGAGTTCAGCGTGCGCTCCGCCGTCGGCTTCGGGTCGCCGATCTGGCCCGTGGCGCCGCCGACCAGGGCGAGCGGGCGGTGCCCGGCCTGCTGCAGCCGGCGCATGGTGAGGACCTGCACGAGGTGGCCGACGTGCAGGCTCGGCGCGGTCGGGTCGAAGCCGCAATAGAAGGTGATCGGGCCGTCCGCGAGCGCCTTGCGCAGTGCGTCCTCGTCAGTGGACTGCGCGAAAAGTCCGCGCCACTGAAGCTCGTCGACGATGTCCGTCACGATCCCGTGTCTCCTCGAAACGAAAGGTCGGCCGCAGAGTGGGCCGCTGGACCCAGTCTATGGGGGCCGTACGACCGCCCCGAACCGGATTCTGCCCGTGGCAGAGGAAGACAGGGGGAGCGGGGAGGGCGCACTCCGCGACGAGCACGCCCTCCCCGTCGGCCCGACTGCCCTCGGCCCGACCGCCCTCGGCCCGACCGCCCACCGCCCGACGGCCCGCGCGGCTCACACGCCCTTGCTGACCGAGCTCATGTTGAAGTCCGGCACCCGCAGCGCCGGCATCGCGGCCCGCGTGAACCAGTCGCCCCACTCGCGCGGCAGCGTCTTCTCCGTACGCCCCGCCTCCGAGACGCGGCCGAGGACGCCGACCGGGGACTCGTTGAAGCGGAAGTTGTTGACCTCGCCGACGACCTCGCCGTTCTCCACCAGGTACACGCCGTCGCGGGTGAGGCCGGTCAGGAGAAGCGTGGCCGGGTCGACCTCGCGGATGTACCAGAGGCAGGTCAGGAGCAGTCCGCGTTCGGTGGCCGCGACCATCTCGTCCAGGGACTTCTCGCCGCCGCCCTCCAGGATCAGGTTGTCGACGCCGGGCGCGAGCGGCAGGCCGGTGAGGCCCGCGCTGTGCCGGGTGCTCAGCAGATGCGTCAGCTCGCCGTCGCGCAGCCAGTCCGTGGGGCCGAGCGGCAGCCCGTTGTCGAACACCGACGCGTCGTCGCCGGAGGCGTGCGCGAGCACGAACGGGGCGGATTCCAGGCCGGGTTCGGCCGGGTCGCTGCGCAGCGTCAGCGGCAGCTCGGACAGTTTCTCGCCGATCCGGGTGCCACCGCCCGGCGTGGAGAAGACGGTCCGCCCCTCGGCGGCGTCCCGCGCGCCCGACGACCAGTACTGGTAGATCAGCAGGTCCGCCACGGCGCTCGGCGGCAGCAGCGTCTCGTACCGCCCCGCGGGCAGCTCGACGCGGCGTTCCGCCCAGCCGAGGCGGGTGGCGAGCTCGGCGTCCAGGGCCGCCGGGTCGACGTCCTTGAAGTCGCGGGTCGAGCGGCCCGCCCAGGCCGAGCGGGTGCGGTCGGGGGACTTGGCGTTCAGCTCCAGCGTGCCGTTCGGCTGGTCGTGCCGCAGCCGCAGCCCCGTCGACGTGCCGAGATAGCTGGACGTCAGCTCGTGGTTGGCGAAGCCGTACAGCTCGCGTCCGCCCGCACGCGCGCGTGCGAAGGCCTCGCCGAGGGCGGGCGCGAAGTCGGCGAACACCTCGGAGGTGGTTTCGGCGGGCGGCTCCGTGAAGTCGGCGGAGGCGGCGCCCCCGGAGACCAGCGGCTGCGCGTCCTCGGCGGGCCCGGCCGAGCGCGCCGCCTGCTCCGCGGCCCGCACGATCTCCTCCAGCTCGCCCGCGGTGACCGCGCTGCGCGAGACGACCCCGGACGCGGTGCCCTCCTTGCCGTCGACCGTGGCGATCACGGTGAGGGTGCGGCCGCGGGTCACGCCGTTCGTGGTCAGCGCGTTGCCCGCCCAGCGGAGGTTGGCCGTCGACTCCTCGTCGGCGATCACCACACAGCCGTCGGCCCGGGAGAGTTCGAGGGCGCGCTCGACGATCTCGTGCGGCTTGTTCGAGTGCGTACGGGAGTGGTTCGTACGGGAGCTCACTGGCCCGCCTCCTGCGTCGTGTTGAGGATGTTGACGCCCTGGAAGAGGGCCGAAGGGCAGCCGTGGGAGACCGCGGCGACCTGGCCCGGCTGGGCCTTGCCGCAGTTGAAGGCGCCGCCGAGCACATACGTCTCGGGGCCGCCGACCGCGGCCATCGACCCCCAGAAGTCGGTGGTTGTCGCCTGGTACGCGACGTCGCGGAGCTGGCCCGCGAGGCGACCGTTCTCGATCTTGAAGAAGCGCTGGCCGGTGAACTGGAAGTTGTACCGCTGCATGTCGATGGACCACGAGCGGTCGCCGATGACGTAGATCCCGCGGTCGACCCCGGCGATCAGCTCGTCCGTGGACGGCCCCTCGGGCGCCGGCTGCAGCGACACGTTCGCCATCCGCTGCACGGGCACATGCGCGGGGGAGTCCGCGTACGCGCAGCCGTTGGACCGCTCGAAGCCGGTGAGCTTCGCGATCCGCCGGTCCAGCTGGTACCCGACGAGCGTGCCCTCCTTGACCAGGTCCCAGGACTGCCCGGCCACGCCCTCGTCGTCGTACCCGATCGTCGCGAGCCCGTGCTCGGCGGTGCGGTCGCCCGTGACGTTCATGATCTCGGAGCCGTACTTGAGCTTGCCGAGCTGGTCGAACGTCGCGAACGAGGTGCCCGCGTACGCCGCCTCGTAGCCGAGCGCGCGGTCCAACTCCGTTGCGTGGCCGATCGATTCGTGGATCGTCAGCCACAGGTTGGACGGGTCCACCACCAGGTCGTACGACCCCGGCTCGACGCTCGGCGCGCGCATCTTCTCGGCGAGGAAGCCCGGGATCTGCGCCAGCTCCGCGTCCCAGTCCCACACGTCGCCCGTCAGGTACTCCCAGCCGCGTCCGACCGGCGGGGCGATCGTGCGCATCGAGTCGAACTCGCCGCTCCGCTCGTCCACGGCGACCGCGGTGAACTCCGGGTGCAGCCGGACCCGCTGCTGGGTGGTGACGGTGCCGGCCGTGTCCGCGTAGAACTTGTTCTCCTGCACCGTGAGCAGCGAGGCGTCCACATGCGCCACCCCGTCCGCCGCGAGCAGCCGCGCACTCCAGTCGGCGAGCAGCCCGGACTTCTCCTCGGCCGCTACGTCGAAGGGGTTGATCTCGTACGCCGAGATCCACGTCTTGTCGGCGTGCACCGGCTCGTCGGCCAGCTCCACGCGCTCGTCGGAGCCCGCGGCGGCGATCACCCGCGCGGAGAGCTTCGCCATCGCCACGGCCTGGGACGCGACCTTCGCCGCCGCGTCCATCGTCAGGTCCACGCCGGAGGCGAAACCCCAGCTGCCGCCGTGCACGACCCGCACCGCGTACCCGAGGTCCGTGGTGTCCGACGAGCCGGACGGTCTGGCGTCGCGCAGCCGCCAGGCGGCGCTGCGCACCCGTTCGAGCCGGAAGTCCGCGTGCTCGGCGCCCAGGGCGCGGGCGCGGGCGAGCGCCGCGTCGGCGAGCGCCCGCAGCGGCAGCGCCGTGAACGCTGCATCGATGGAACGGTCCACGAATGTCTCCTGTCGGCTGCTGTCGGGTGTCCGGTCAGCGGCCGGACGTGTCCGATCATGGCGCGGCGGCCCGTACGGTCGCCAGGTCGTTCTGTAGAGACCCGACAGTCAGTGATCCGAGGGGCTGTCGGGGCTCGATTCTCCGTATCGCGGAAGCTACCGATAGTTTGCTGGGGTACCAGACTGCTAGGGAAAGGGTGATCCGTTGAGCCGCTCGGTTCTCGTCACCGGAGGCAACCGGGGCATCGGCCTCGCCATCGCCCGCGCTTTCGCCGACGCCGGCGACAAGGTCGCGATCACATACCGCTCGGGTGAGCCGCCGGAGGGCTTCCTGGCCGTCCGGTGCGACATCACCGACGCCGAGCAGGTGGAGCAGGCCTACAAGGAGATCGAGGAGAAGCACGGTCCCGTCGAGGTCCTCGTCGCCAACGCCGGCGTGACCAAGGACCAGCTCCTCATGCGCATGTCCGAGGAGGACTTCACGTCTGTCCTCGACACCAACCTCACCGGCACCTTCCGTGTCGTCAAGCGGGCCAACCGCGGCATGCTGCGCGCCAAGAAGGGCCGCGTCGTGCTGATCTCCTCGGTGGTCGGCCTGCTCGGCTCGGCCGGCCAGGCCAACTACGCGGCGTCCAAGGCCGGTCTCGTCGGCATGGCGCGCTCCCTGGCCCGTGAGCTCGGCTCGCGCAACATCACCTTCAACGTCGTCGCGCCCGGCTTCGTCGACACCGACATGACGAAGGCGCTCACCGACGACCAGCGGCAGAACATCGTCGGCCAGGTGCCGCTCGGCCGTTACGCGCAGCCCGAGGAGATCGCCGCGACGGTGCGGTTCCTCGCCTCGGACGACGCTTCGTACATCACTGGAGCCGTCATCCCCGTTGACGGCGGATTGGGCATGGGGCACTGACACCGATGACTAACACTGGCGGAATCCTCGAGGGCAAGCGCATCCTCATCACCGGTGTGCTGATGGAGTCCTCCATCGCCTTCCACGCCGCGAGGCTGGCCCAGGAGCAGGGCGCGGAGATCATCCTCACCGCCTGGCCCCGGCCGACGCTGACCGAGCGCATCGCGAAGAAGCTCCCGAAGCCGACGACGGTCATCGAGCTCGACGTCACCAACGACGAGCACATGGCCGGTCTCGCCGACAAGGTCCGCGCCGAGCTGGGCGGCCTCGACGGCATCGTGCACTCCATCGGCTTCGCCCCGCAGGACGCCCTGGGCGGCAACTTCCTCGACACCCCCTTCGAGTCGGTGTCGACGGCCATGCACGTCTCGGCGTACTCGCTGAAGTCGCTGACCATGGCCCTGAAGCCGCTGATGACCGACGGCGGCTCGGTGGTCGGCCTGACCTTCGACGCGCAGTTCGCCTGGCCGCAGTACGACTGGATGGGCCCGGCCAAGGCCGCCCTGGAAGCGACCAACCGCTACATGGCGCGCTACCTCGGCCCCGAGAACATCCGCTGCAACCTGGTCTCGGCGGGCCCGCTCGGCTCGATGGCCGCGAAGTCCATCCCGGGCTTCTCCGACCTGGCCTCGGTCTGGGACACCCGCTCCCCGCTGAACTGGGAGCTCACCGACCCGGAGCCGACCGGCAAGGCCATCGTCGCCCTGCTCTCGGACTGGTTCCCGAAGACCACCGGCGAGATCGTCCACGTCGACGGCGGCCTGCACGCCATCGGCGCCTGATCCCTCCCGCACTCCTTCCGTACGACCGGTTCGTTCGCCGGTTCGTACGAGGACGACGCCCCGCCCCCCGCCCCGTGCGGGAGGCGGGGCGTCGCCCGTTCGGCCCCGCCGGCCGGGCGCCGACGGCCCGAAGTGCGCACTCTGGAAGTCGAGTTCGCGGACCGCGACCCGGCCGGGACTCGTGACCGCTCTCCCCCTTGTGGTGCAGCCACGGCAGCCCGAGTGACTTGTCGTAGTACGGCCGAGGAGGTCCTTCCGGTGCGCAGACCCCGCCCCTTCCCCTCGGCGCTCGCAGGTCTCGCCCTTCTGGTCTCCCTGCCGGTGGCGCTCCCGACGGAGGCGGTCTCGCAGCCCGCGTCACGACCCGCTTCAGCTTCGGCTTCCGGCCCGTCGGCGCAGCCGCAGCGGCCGTTCGGCGCCAAGTGCCGTACGCAGCGGTCCGGCTCGCAGGTGGTCGCGTACTGCCACAACCCGTACCCCGAGGCCGACCGGGTCGCCCTGCACATCGAGTGCCGCCGCTGGTGGGACATCGACACCGACACCGCGCGTGTGACGGCCGGACCGGCGATGACGGTGCGGCTCGCGGGGCGGTGCTGGAAGGAGATCGACGCGGTGTGGGTCAGCCATGTGCGCTGACCGGCGCCGCCCCGCCGCGGACCCGCCGCGCTGCGGACGCGGGCCGCTGCGGACTCGACCCGCTGCGGACCCGGGCCGTGAAAACCGGCTCTACGCGCGCGTGCTGCCGGTTGCCTTCCTGTCCCCGTTCCCGTCCTGGTCCGGATCGCCGCTGAACTTGTCCGTGCGGCACAGGAACGGGTAGCCCGCGGCCTCGGCGGCGGCCGTCTCGGCGTCGCCCGCGCGGATCGCGTCGACGAGCCGTACGTGGTCCATGTTGTTCTCGGGGGTCAGCTGCTCGCCCACGTCGTCCCGCAGCCAGGCGCGCAGCACCTCACCGAGGTCCGCGTACAGCTCGGTCAGGACCTCGTTGTGCCCGGCCGAGACGACGGCCAGGTGGAACGTCGCGTCCGCCTCGATGAACGCGTCCCGGTCCCGCTCCTGCCAGGCCTGCTCGCGGCGCTCCAGGAGGGCGTCCAGCTGCTTGAGCTCGCGTTCCGTGCGGCGCTCGGCAGCGAGCTTCGCGGCGGTCGACTCGAGCGTGGAGCGCAGCTCGGCGATGTGCTTCGGGTCGGCGTCGGCGAACCTGCGGTGCATCACTCCGGCCAGCTCACTGGTGGCGGCCACATAGGTGCCGGAGCCCTGCCGGATGTCGAGCAGACCGTTGTGCGCGAGCGCCCGTACGGCCTCGCGGACCGTGTTGCGGGCGACGCCGAGCTGCTCGACCAGCTCGGGCTCGGTGGGGATCCGGCTGCCCACCGGCCACTCGCCCGACGTGATCTGGTTCCGCAGCTCGGTGATGACCTGGTCGGCCAGTGCGGAGCGCCGGGGTGACGTCAGGGGCATGGTGCTTCCTTCGGAAGGCGGGCGGGCAGCGCCGGGAGCTCGGCGGGCGTCGCCGGGATCTTAAGGGGCGCGGCGTCCCGGACCCGGAACCGGGAGGGGGTGCAGCGAGCATTCATCCCATCATTCTATGATGGCTCTCATGCCACGTGAGGAAACCCAGACGACGACCCAGGCCCCACCGCGTACGGCGGACCCGCGCACCGCGACCGAACCGCCCGCCACGCGCGCGTGGACCCTGCGGCTGGTCGCCGTCGGCCTGGTCCTCGCGGCGCTCAACCTGCGCCCCGCGATCACCAGCCTCGGCGCCCTCCTCGAAGAGGTGCGGGACGGCCTCGGCATGAGCGGCAGCGTCGCCGGCGTGCTGACCTCCGTGCCGCCGCTGTGCTTCGCCGTGTTCGGCGTGATGGCTCCGAAGCTCGCCCGCCGCTTCGGCCCGGCCGCCGTGGTCTGCGCCGGTATGGCCGCGATCGCGCTCGGCCTCGCCGTCCGCCCCTTCGCGGGCGGCACGCCCGGCTTCCTCGCCGCCAGCGCCCTCGCCCTGATGGGCATCGCGGTCAGCAACATCCTGATGCCGGTCATCGTGAAGCGCTGGTTCCCGGACCGGGTCGCCACCATGACCGGCCTGTACTCGATGGCCCTCTCCCTCGGCACGTCCCTCGCGGCCGCCGCCACCGTCCCGCTGACCAGCGCGCTCGGCGGCGAGTGGCAGACCGGGCTCGGTCTCTGGGCCGTGGTCGCCGCCGCTGCCGTCCTGCCCTGGCTGCCGCGTACGGGAACGGGGCGCGGCCAAGCCGGCGGGGGAGTCCGCCGGGGCCCAGGCCGAGGCCGCTGCCGCCGCGGAGCAGGGCAAGACGGCCCCGGCGCTGCCCATCACCCGCAGCCGTACCGCCTGGGCGCTCGCCGTCTACTTCGGGCTCCAGGCCACCGGCGCGTACATCACGATGGGCTGGATGCCGCAGATCTTCCGGGACGCGGGCGTTCCGGCCTCCACCGCGGGCGTGCTGCTCGCCGTGACCATGGCGATGGGCGTTCCGCTCGCCTTCGTGATCCCGCGCGTGGCCGGGCGGCTGCGCAACCAGGGCCCGATCGCGGTCGCCCTCGGCGCCTGCGGACTCGTCGGGTACGCGGGCCTGTTCCTCGCCCCGGCCGCCGGCGCGTGGGCGTGGGCGCTGCTGCTCGGCGTCTCCAACTGCTCGTTCCCGCTGGCGCTCACCATGGTCGGCATGCGTGCGGGCACGGGTGCGGGCGTCGCGAAACTGTCGGCGTTCGCGCAGAGCACCGGCTACCTGCTGTCCATCCCGGGACCGCTGCTCGTCGGCGTGCTCTACCAGCACAGCGGCGGCTGGGGCCTGCCGATCGGACTCATGGCGGGCCTGATGGTCCCGCAGATCGCCGTCGGCATCCTCGCGGGCCGCAACCGCACGGTCGAGGCGGAGCTGGCCGAGCGGGCGGGTGCGGGGGGTTCCGCGGGTTCCGAGGGTTCCGCGGCGAAGAGCGCCTGATCGTCTGCGTGCCCGAGCCGTGCCCGGTGCGGCGCAGCTCACCGCCCCCGCCGTGAGCAGACCGGGCAAAGGGTGCGAGACTTGGCGGCATGCCCGTCCTGGAACCGAACCCGCAGAACGGCCAGAAGAAGTTGCTCATCGTGCTCGGCGCGATGCTGGCCATCACCGTCGTCATCGGCGTCGTCGCCTCCATCGCCTCACCCTGAGCGCGGTGCCGCGGGCGGCGCCCTGGGGTGGTCCCGCGTCCCCTAGGGGACGGGTATCAGGGGTAAGTGGGTGGATCACCTGATGGGCCGGGCCTGTCCGAGTCCGTAGGTTCATGGGTGTGCCGCGAAGGAGCGGCGCACAGCACCCGAACCGCGGAGGCGAGCACCATGTCGGCCCGTACGCACACCCGAGTCACCCCGCGGCGACGTGGCCGGAGCGCGTCCGCGCTGCCGTGGTGGGCGCTCGTGCTCCCCGCCCTCGCGTTCGCCGTCCTGTTCTGCCTCGCGCTCGACCCCGCCGACGCCCACGCCGCGACCGACGGCGCGGGCCCGGGCTTCCTGCACGTACTGGCACAGCTGAGACAGGCGCTGCCGTTCTGACCGGAGGGTCCGAACCGAGGCGACCGGCGATGTTCCGCTCCCCTTCAGCCCCCGGTCACCCGTGCGTGCGGAGCATGTCAACTACCTGCGCCCGACGGCGCGTTTCGTGCGAAGCTGGGACGCATGAGCGTCGATACACCCCGCAGGATTGTCCTCCTCCGGCATGCGAAGGCCGACTGGCCCCAGGTGTCCGACCACGAGCGGCCGCTCGCCGATCGCGGCCGCACGGACGCCCCGGTGGTCGGCCGCAGGCTGGCCGAGTCCGGCATCGACTTCGACCTGGCCGTCTGCTCGACCGCCACCCGGACTCGCGAGACCTGGAAGCTCGCCGTCCAGGAGCTGCCGCGCCGCCCGAAGACCGTCTACGAAGAGCGCGTGTACGAAGCCTCGCCCGGTGAGCTCATCGCCGTGCTGAACGAAGTGCAGGACGACTACTCCGACATCATCCTGATCGGCCACAACCCCGGAGTGCAGGGCCTCGCCGAGGTGCTCGCCGGCTCGTCCGAGGGCGACGCCCTGGCGCGCATGTCCCGGCGCGGCTTCCCGACCTCCGCGATGGCCACGCTGTCGTACTCCGGATCCTGGAAGGGCCTGGAGCCCGGCGTGGCGACGCTGATCGACTACTGGACGCCGCACGAGTAACTCCCGCCCGCACACGGCCCGTTCAGGCCGAAGCAGGCACAGGGGAAGCGAAGGAAGGAAGGGCCCGGCACGCACCCCGTGCCGGGCCCTTCCGCCGTGCTCCCACCCGCAGCAGGAGCGAGGTCAGTCCTCCGCGTGCGTGTCCGCCAGCTCGACCTCTTCGCGGGGCACGCCGAGCAGATACAGGACGGTGTCCAGGAACGGCACGTTCACCGCCGTGTGCGCCGCCTCGCGCACCACCGGCTTCGCGTTGAAGGCGACGCCGAGGCCCGCCGCGTTCAGCATGTCCAGGTCGTTCGCGCCGTCGCCGATCGCCACCGTCTGCTCCAGCGGGACGCCGGCCTCCGCAGCGAACCGGCGCAGCAGCCGCGCCTTGCCCGCGCGGTCCACGATCTCCCCGGTGACCCTGCCGGTCAGCTTGCCGTCGACGATCTCCAGCGTGTTGGCCTGCGCGAAGTCGAGCCCGAGCCGCTCCTTCAGATCGTCCGTGACCTGCGTGAACCCGCCCGAGACGACGCCCACTTGGAAGCCGAGGCGCTTCAGCGTACGGATCAGGGTGCGGGCGCCGGGCGTCAGCCTGACCTCCGTACGCACCTTGTCCACCACCGACGCGTCGAGCCCTTCGAGCAGCGCCACGCGCGCGTGCAGCGACTGCTCGAAGTCCAGCTCGCCGCGCATCGCCGCCGCCGTCACCTCGGCGACCTTGTCCTCACAGCCCGCGTGCGCCGCGAACAGCTCGATGACCTCGTCCTGGATGAGCGTCGAGTCGACGTCCATCACGACCAGGCGCTGCGCCCTGCGGTGCAGGCCCGCCGAGACCACCGCGACGTCCACGCCCTGCTTGGCGGCCTCTATGGCGAGGGCCGTCCGCAGCGGTTCGGTCTCCGTGCCGGACACCGCGAACTCCACCGCCGTGACCGGGTACTTCGCGAGCCGGAAGATGCGGTCGATGTTGCCGCCGGTGTCCGTGATCGTGGCCGCTATGGCCGCCGTCGACTCCGCGGTCAGCGGGTGCCCGAGCACCGTCACATGCGAACGGCCCTCGCCGCGCGGCCGGTTGTCGCCGATGCCGGAGATGATCTCGGCCTGCATCTTCAGGGAGTCGGCCCAGCTGTGCACCGTGGACCGCAGCTCGCCCTCCATCCCGGGAGCCGGAGCGGTGACCAGCGCGCACAGCACGATCCGGCCACGCGTGACGACCTGCTCCAGGTCGATCACGTCTACGGAGAAGGCGGCGAGGGTGTCGAAGAGCCCGGCGGTGATGCCCGGCCGGTCCTTGCCGAAGATCTTGACGAGGAGGGTGGGGACGTCGGCGGTGTGGGGTGGCTGCGATGCGCTCATGGTGCTCCCACGGTATCCGGCACCGGGTGCCACGTGCCCGGCCGTCCCGGCTTACGGACAACGCCGCGGGCCCCGACGGCCTGCGCGGGCGCCCGTGACACGGGAGGTTTTCCGAGCCGTACGCGTATGTCCTGATCCCTCACGATCCATACGTACTGGTGGCTGATTCTCGCTGTATGGCAGGGTTTGCGGACCTCAACGGCCGGGCGCCGCAAGGGGCGTGGGCGGCTATCCACAGGCCCGACTTTCGGTCAGCGGGCCGAGCCTGGAATAGTTCCCCACGATGTTCGACATCCCTAGACTCCCCAAGACGGGGGCTAGCTCGGGGGACTACGTAGTGGGGCTGGAGTGCCGGAACTCGTACTGGAATTGAATGGACAGACCTGGACGCTTGATGTGTCCAGGTCGTACGCCGTCGGACGCGATCCGGGCGGCGACGTGGTGATCGACGACGCCCGGGTCTCCTGGCGGCACGCCACCATCAGCTGGGGTGGCCGGAACTGGGTCATCGAGGACCACGGCAGCACCAACGGCACGTTCGTGCAGGGGCACCGGATCCAGCACCTCGAGATCGGCCCCGGCACCGCCGTCCACCTCGGCAACGCGACCGACGGACCGTGCCTGAACCTCACGGCCGCCTCCGCTCCGGCCGCCCAGCAGGCCGTTCCCGCGCAGCAGCAGCCCCAGCACGGGTACCCGGCCCAGGCGCCGCCCGGCCCGGCGTTCGACCACGGCGGCCCCGGCTGGCAGCAGGCCCCGCAGGCGCAGGCCCCGCAGGCGCAGGCCCCGCAGGCGCAGGCCCCGCAGGCCCAGCAGCAGGCCTGGCCGCAGCAGCCCGGCGCCGGGCAGGCGCAGGTGCCGCCGCAGCAGGGCCCCGGTCAGCAGGCCCCCGGCCAGCAGTTCGCGCAGCAGCCCCCCGCCGGCGCGGGCGCACCCTCGGCGCACGGCGGCGACCGCAGCCCCACCTCGTTCCACCAGGTGGCGCTCGGCCACGTCATGCGCATCGGCCGCGCCCTGGAGAACGAGCTGGTCGTCTCCGACCTGCAGGTCTCCCGCCACCACGCCGAGTTCCACGCGACGCCCGACGGCCGCTTCGAGATCCGCGACCTCGGCTCGCACAACGGCACGTACGTCAACGGCCAGCCGCTGCCGAAGTCCGGCTCCGCGCAGATCGGGCCGAACGACATCGTCGGCGTCGGCCACTCCACGTTCCGCCTGGTCGACGGGCGCCTGGAGGAGTTCGTCGACACCGGCGAGGTCTCCTTCTCGGCCCGCCACCTCACGGTCACCGTCGACGGCGGCAAGCAGATCCTCAAGGACGTCTCCTTCGGCGTACCGGAGAAGTCCCTGATCGCCGTCATCGGCCCCTCCGGCTCCGGAAAGTCGACGCTCCTCAAGGCGCTCACCGGCTACCGCCCCGCCAACCAGGGCGAGGTCCTCTACGACAACCGGAACCTCTACAAGCAGTTCGCCGAGCTGCGGCAGCGCATCGGACTCGTTCCGCAGGACGACATCCTGCACAAGGAGCTGTCCGTCAAGAAGGCCCTCAAGTACGCCGCCAAGCTCCGCTTCCCCGCGGACACCAGCGAGCAGGAGCGCGAGCAGCGCATCGACGAGGTCCTGCGCGAGCTGAAGCTCGACATCCACAAGGACAAGAAGGTCACGTCCCTGTCGGGCGGTCAGCGCAAGCGCGTCTCGGTCGCCCTCGAGCTGCTCACCAAGCCGTCCCTGATCTTCCTGGACGAGCCCACGTCGGGCCTCGACCCGGGCATGGACCGGGACGTCATGCAGCTGCTCCGCGGCCTCGCCGACGACGGCCGCACGGTCCTCGTCGTCACCCACTCCGTGGCCGAGCTGGCGATCTGCGACAAGCTCCTGGTGATGGCGCCCGGCGGCTCGGTGGCGTACTTCGGCCCGCCGGACGAGGCGCTGAACTTCTTCGGCTACAGCACGTGGGCCGACGTCTTCTCCGCGTTCGAGAACTACCGCGACTACGACTGGGCGGGCCGCTGGAAGGGCTCGCAGCACTACCAGATGTACGCCGCGGACATCGACGCCGCCGCCCCGCAGCAGCCCCAGCAGCAGTACATGCAGCAGCCGCAGGCGATGATGCGCCCGCCGAAACCGCAGGGCTGGGGCTCACAGCTCTTCACCCTGATCCGGCGGTACGTCTCCGTCATCGCGTCCGACAAGGGCTTCCTGGCGCTGACGGTGATCCTGCCGGCCGTGCTCGGCGCGGTCAGCCTCCTGATCGACCCGGACAAGGGCCTTCTCGTCAACGAGAAGGTGAACCCGGTGACAGGCATGCACGTCCCGAACGGCACGGCCACCACGGTCCTGCTGATCCTCGCGGTCGGCGCGTGCTTCGCGGGCGCCGCCAACTCGGTCCGCGAGCTGATCAAGGAACGCGTCATCTACGAACGGGAGCGCGCCACCGGCCTGTCCCGCTCGGCGTACCTGATGTCGAAGGTCATCGTGCTCGGCACCATCACCGTGCTGCAGGGCCTGATGGTCGGCGCGATCGGCTTCGCCAGCCGTGAGCTGCCCGAGGAGGGCCTGATCCTCGGCGGCTCCGTGCTCCTGGAGCTGTCGCTGCCGATCATGGCGCTCGGCTTCACCGCGATGATGTTCGGCCTGGTCATCTCCTCGCTGGTGAAGACCGCCGAGAAGACCATGCCGCTGCTCGTGATGTTCGCGATCGTCCAGGTCGTCTTCACCGGCTGCCTGTTCATCCTGCACGGCACGGTCGGCGTCAACCAGTTCTCGTACCTGATGCCGTCCCGCTGGGCCGTCGCCGCCGCCGGCGCGACCCTGGACTTCAACAACATCAACCCGAACACCGACGACCCGTCCAGCACGGACCCCCTCTGGGACCACGAGGTCGCCTCCTGGCTCCTCGACATGGGCGCGCTGATCGCGCTCGGCGTCCTCTGCGGCTTCCTCGTGGCCCGCTTCCTGCGCCGCCACGAGCCGGAGGTCATGCGCAAGTAGCACTTCGCGTACGCAGCCCGTACGCACGCCGAAGGGCGGCACCCCGTGGGGGTGCCGCCCTTTGCGCTATCGGTGGTCCGCAGCTGCTCAGTAGGCGCTGTTGACGTTGTCCATCGAGCCGTAACGGTCGGCGGCGTAGTTGGCCGCGGCGACGATGTTGGCGACGGGGTCGTACTGGTCGTGCTTGGTGCCCTTGACGTGGTACGCGTCGAAGGTGGGCTTGATGACCTGGAGCAGGCCCTTGGAGGGGACGCCGTTCTGGGCGTTGATGTCCCAGTTGTTGATGGCGCGCGGGTTGCCGGAAGACTCACGCATGATGTTGCGGTGCAGGCCTTCGTAGGTGCCCGGGATCCCTTCCTTCTTCATGATGGCGAGGGACTCCTTGATCCAGCCGTCCAGGTTGTTGGCGTAGACCGGCTTGCGAGCGGCGTCGCGGGCGGCGCGGGCCTTGGCCTCACGCTCCTGCTTGGCCTTCTCGTCGGCCTTGGCCTTGGCCTCGGCGGCGGCCTTCTGCTGCGCGGCGGTCTCGGCGGCCTTGGCGATGCCCGCGTAGGCGGTCTGCTGCTTGGCGACGCCTTCCTGGATCGTCTTGGTGTTCGCGTGGAAGGCGACCGGGGCGGCGGCGGGGACCTCGGCGGCCTGGGCGCTCTGGTCGTTGCCCGGCACGAACGAGAACGCGAGGGCAGCGGCGCCGAGCGTGGCGACACCGGCGATCGTGATCTTCTGGCGCTTGGTCAGGGAAAGGCCAAGGGTGTTCTGCTGGGACATGCGAAAGGACCTCTTCGAAATAGCGGAGATCGCTCGCTTTTCCGACGCCGGTGACAGGGACTCCGGCAAAAACGCCGTGGTTCGTAAGCCCACGGCGCCGAGCGACGAGAGCAATTCTTAGCGGCCGCAAAATTTCGAAGCAAAGGTGTGACGTACGATCCCGCTTAGTGGATCAGGGTCCTCCGACATGCCTGTCGTGCCCGTTTCTTCCCGGATGTGAGGCGTCCAATCGGACAACTAGGGCGCTTCGTACGTGACGTGCGCCCTATGCGCGGCCTCACATCGGCCCTGTAACAGTCTCACCCGTCGTTGCCGTAGCAATTCATACGGTGACTGTTCTCGTTCTTGAGTAGCAGATGACTGTCCCCGAACTCGTGCCACAGGTAGAGACGATCTACGGCTTCCGTATAACCGCTGGCCACAGCGTCTTTTCCGGCGATCGCCGCCAGCATCGAGAGATGGGAGGCCGTCGGCTCGTGCAGGCCGGTGAGCACCCCGTCGACCACCCGCACCCCGCGCTCCGGCGTGACCACGAGATCCGTCCACCCGGCCGCCGCCCGCACCACGCCCGCCGCGTCCGCCGCCGACTCGACGGCCCGCACCGCCGTCGTACCGACCGCGACGACCCGGCCGCCCCCGGCCCGCGCCGCGTTGATCAGCCGCGCCGAGGCCGCCGGCACGGCGAAGCGCTCCGGGTACGGCGGCTCGTGCGCCTCCGCCGACGCGACCCCGGTGTGCAGCGTGACCGGCGCGAACTGCACGCCCCGGCTCACCGCCTCCGCCACCAGCCGGTCCGTGAACGGCCGCCCCGCACTCGGCATCTCCGCCGACCCCGCCCCGCCGGGCGACGGCAGCGCGAACACCGTCTGGTACGCGGACAGCGGCTGATCCCGCTCCGTGTAGGCGTAACGGATGGGCCGCCCGTGCGCCCGCAACAGCTCCGGCACAGGCCCAAACGCCCACCCCGGATCGGGCACAGGCCCGGGCGTCCGCCTCCGGTCCGGCGCAGGCGCGTGCACCCGCGCCCACCAGAGCCGCGCACTCCGCCCGCTCAGCGGCTCCTCCAGTACGAGGGACCAGCCGCCGGGGAGCACCACCCGCGCCCCACTTGGTCCGCCCGCACGCGCGCGCGTGGTGCCCGATCCGTCGGGGTCGCGCAGCTCGACGGCCCAGCGCCCGTCGTCGCCCCGCGTCGAGAAATGCACCACTACGCGCGCGTGCCGGTCGTTCTCCGTGCCGTCCGCGGTGAGCGTTCCGTCCACGGCGGCCGGCAGCGTCGGCGAGGTGTTGACGACGAGCAGGTCCCCGGCCCGCAGCAGCTTCGGCAGATCGACGAACGCGTGGTGCGACACGGCCCGCCCGTACGAGACGAGCAGCCGCACCCCGTCCCGCCCCGCGCCCGGCCGCCGCTGCTCCACCGGCACCCGCGCGGACAGCTCCTCCGGCACCCGCAGCCCTTCGACGACCGGAGCGAGCCCGCCGCCCGTACCCGGCACGCCCGGTACGCCCCGCACCTCCTGCCCGTCCCGCACGTCCCTCACAGCTCCGCCCCCTGTTCCGCGCCCAGCTCCGAAGCCACGTACCGCCCGCTCGCCGGCCGCTCGTCGAGGAGCCGCAGGAACGCCGGGACCACCGACTCGGGCAGCGGCCGCCCGGAGTCGTCGTCGGACGGCACCGCCGCCCGGTAGAGCTCCGTCCGCATGTCGCCCGGATCGACGGCCCACACCCGCAGCCCCGGCTCCTCGACCGCGAGCACCGCGGACAGATGGTCGAGCGCCGCCTTGGAAGCGCCGTACCCGCCCCACGTCTCGTACGCCTCGACCGCCGCGTCCGAGCTCACCGCGAGCACCGCGCCCGCCGACTCCCGCAGCAGCGGCAGCGCCTCCCGGACCAGCCCCAGCGCCGCCACCACATTCGTCTCCAGCGCCTGCCGCAGCCCGTCGAGCGGCAACTCCTCCAGGCGTACGAGCGGTTCGGCGCCCAGCGCGCTCGCGTTGTGCACCAGCAGGTCGAGCCCGCCGAGGTCCCGCGCCGCCGCCACCAGCGCGGAGCGGTGCGCGGCGTCCGTCACGTCCCCGGAAACCGCCCGCACGCGCGCGTGCCGCTTCTTCGCGTGCCCGCTCTCCGGGCGCTCCTGCTCCGGGCGCTCCTGCTCCGGGAGCTCCTGCTCCGCGGGCCCCTTTTCCAGCTCACGCGCGGTGTCCGCCAGCGGCCCCGCGGACCGCGCGTCGAGGACGAGGTCCCAGCCGCGGGCCGCCAACGCCGTGGCCAGCGCACGCCCCAACCCCTTCGAAGCCCCTGTCACGATCGCTACCGGCATCTCGCCCATCCCCTCGGATCCGGCCGCCCCGGCCGGGCGGCTCCGGAATCTCAACCTAGGAATCCGCCCGCCCCCGGGCCTGAGCCGCCGGACCGCTCTGCGCCGGGGCCTTCGGACTAGGCCCCGGGCCCAAGGGGCCTTCGGCCTAGGCCTCGGGTCGCAGGTCCGCGCCGTCGCGCGGCCGATCCGCCTGTCAGAGCCCGCCGGTACGGTGAGGCCATGACCGACGGTCCCCGATCAGGCCTGCTCGCGGTGAGCTCCGCGCTCCTCGCCATGAGCAGGCACCTCGAAGTGCGCGACGTCCTCAAGACGATCGTCGTCTCCGCCCGCGAACTCCTGAACGCGGAGTACGCGGCGCTCGGCGTGCCCGACGACCACGGCGGCTTCGCCCAGTTCGTCGTCGACGGCGTCAGCGAGGAGCAGTGGAAGGCCATCGGTCCGCTGCCGCGCCAGCACGGCATCCTCGCCTCGATGCTGCACGGCGCCCACGCGGAGCGCCTGGCCGACGTCCGCGACGACCCCCGCTTCGAGGGCTGGCCGACCGCCCACCCCGAGATGTCCGACTTCCTGGGCCTGCCCATCCGGGACGGCGACGAAGTCCTGGGCGCCCTCTTCCTCGCCAACAAGAAGTGCCCCAAACCGCAGGGCAGTTGCGGATTCACGGAGGAGGACGAGCAACTCCTCGGCATCTTCGCCCAGCACGCCGCGCTCGCCCTGACCAACGCCCGCCTCTACGAACGCAGCCGCGAGCTGACCATCGCCGAGGAGCGCTCCCGCCTAGCCCACGAACTGCACGACGCCGTGAGCCAGAAGCTGTTCTCGCTGCGCCTCACCGCACAGGCCGCCGCCGCCCTCGTCGACCGCGACCCCGGCCGCGCCAAGGGCGAACTGCAGCAGGTGGCCGCGCTCGCCGCGGAGGCGGCCGACGAACTGCGCGCCGCGGTCGTGGAGTTGCGCCCCGCGGCCCTCGACGAGGACGGCCTCGTCGCCACGCTGCGTACGCAGATCCAGGTCCTGGACCGCGCCCACTCCGCGCACGTCACCTTCGACTGCGCCGGAGTGCGCGCCCTGCCCGCCGCACAGGAGGAGGCGATGCTGCGCGTCGCCCAGGAGGCGCTGCACAATGCACTGCGCCACTCCGGCGCCGCGCGTGTGACGGTCGTCCTCGAAAAGCGCGGCCAGGGCGCCGAGTTGAGCATCACCGACGACGGCAGCGGATTCGACACCCGCGCGGTGCGGCACGCGGGACGCCACCTCGGCCTGGTCTCCATGAAGCACCGGGCGAGCGGTGTGGGCGGCCGCCTGACCGTGGAATCGGCGCCCGGCAAGGGCACCACGATCACTATGGAGGTCCCCGGTGGCTGAAGAACAACGCTCCGAGGCGCGCGCGTCGGCGTCGGGCGGCCGCACCATCAGAGTGCTCCTGGTCGACGACCACCAGGTGGTCCGCCGCGGCCTGCGCACGTTCCTGGAGGTCCAGGACGACATCGAGGTGGTCGGCGAGGCCTCCGACGGCGCCGAGGGCGTGGCCCGTACGGAAGAGCTGCGTCCGGACGTCGTCCTGATGGACGTGAAGATGCCCGGCATGGACGGCGTCGAGGCGCTGCGCAAACTCCGTGAACTGGCCAACCCCGCCAAGGTGTTGATCGTCACCAGCTTCACCGAGCAGCGCACGGTCGTCCCGGCCCTCCGCGCGGGAGCCGCCGGTTACGTCTACAAGGACGTGGACCCCGACGCCCTAGCCGGAGCCATCCGTTCCGTGCACGCGGGCCATGTCCTGCTGCAGCCCGAGGTGGCCGGCGCCCTGCTCTCCCAGGACGAGTCGGGCGGCGCGCAGGGCAGAGGCGGCACGCTCACCGAACGCGAGCGGGAGGTCCTCGCCCTGATCGCCGACGGCCGCTCCAACCGCGAGATCGCCCGCGCCCTCGTGCTGTCCGAGAAGACCGTCAAGACGCACGTCTCCAACATCCTGATGAAGCTCGACCTCGCGGACCGCACCCAGGCTGCCCTCTGGGCGGTACGGCACGGGGTGAACGGCTGAGCGACCGGCCAGACGGCGCGTCAACTCCCGTCCAGGAGCGTCGCGTTCCGGTCCGAGATTCATACCGTCGGGTGTTTGTCGCCCGAACGGCGCAACCTCGCGCGGGCTCGGACGTTCACCAGTGCGTGCTGCGGCGGCTGGCCGCAGCTTCCGCAGGAAAGGTCCCAGAAGTGAAGAACCTCAAGAAGGCCGCTGCCGTGACGATGATGGCCGGCGGCCTGCTCGCCGTCTCCACCGGCATGGCCTCCGCCACCACCGGCGCGGACGCCTCGGGCGCGGCCGTGAACTCCCCGGGCGTCGGCTCCGGCAACGTGGTCCAGGTCCCGGTCCACGTCCCGGTGAACGTCTCGGGCAACACCGTGAACGTCATCGGCCTGCTCAACCCGGCCTTCGGGAACGTCGCCGTCAACAACTGACGTACGCCCCAGGGCAGTTGCCGTCTCACGGCCCTCCAGGCACGCCCGCCTGGAGGGCCGTAGGCATGCGTACGCCCGTACGCGATCTCGTGCGGCCCCGACTGCGGCAACCGGCCGGCGCACCGACCGACGGGACGCATCCGTCGGCACGCGCGTCCGACCGGACGCCCGCGCGAGCGCACGCCCGCCCGACCGCACACCCGTGCGCCCCTCCCTCGACTCCGCGCGCCCGCAAGGGCTCAACGCACCCCGCGCTCCCGCTCCTCCACGAACGCGTTGTACGCCGCCACCTGCGCGCGCCGCGCGGTCCGCTCCACCGGGCGCAGCGCCTCGTGCCGCGCCGCCATCTCCGAGGCGCTCACCGCCCCGCCGTGCCCGTTCTCGTACGCCACCGAGATCAGCAGCGCCACCCGCTGGGCCAGCTCCAACACCCGTACCGCACGCGGCGGATAGCCCGGGGCCAGGACCTCGCGGCCGCGTTCGGCGCGCGCCCGGTACGCGTCGACCGCCGCCTCGGCGACCGGGCCCGAGCCGGCGACGTCCAGGCGCGACAGGATCTGCGTCGCCTCCCGCAGCGCCTCCGCCAGCTCCCGCTCCGCCTCGCCGAGCGACGGCACGTCGGCCGGCGGCGCCTCGCGCACCGGCAGGCAGTGCCACACCACCTCGACGTGCACGTCACCTTCGGGCCCCGCCTTGTACACCTCGGGGACGAGCCCCAGCGCGACCCCGTGGCAGACGACCGCCTCCTCCGCCTCCAGGGCGCGCGCGTTGAACTCCGGCGGGCCGCTGAGCCCGAGCGGATGCCCCGGCGCGGGCAGCGCCACCCGCAGCCCCGTTGCCCCGAGCGCGCGCAGCCGGCCGAGCGCGAGGGTCAGGCCGACCGGCGCGGACTCGCCCGGCAGCCCCTCCACCCGGTGCACCGCGTCCTCCCCGACGACGGCGAGCACCGCCTCGTCCGGCGAGACAAGTCCCGCAATAAGGGCATTTCCCCAAGAGGCCAGCAGGCCCGAGCGTGGTTCCGTGAGCATGGACACCAGCCTAAGGACCCCACTGGCGACGGGAGTGTCCGACCGGTGGCGTAGGTTTTATGCCGGGGGCTGCGTCCACAGACGCAAGCGAGACGAGACTGCAATGGGAGACAACGCGCTCATGAGCGATGTTCTGGAGCTGGTGGACGTATCCGTGGTCCGCGAGGGCCGGGCCCTGGTGGACCAGGTCTCCTGGTCCGTCAAGGAAGGCGAGCGCTGGGTCATCCTCGGCCCCAACGGCGCGGGCAAGACAACGCTGTTGAACGTCGCGTCCAGCTACCTCTTCCCGACGACGGGCACCGCCACCGTCCTCGGCGAGACCCTCGGCAAGCCCGGCACGGACGTGTTCGAGCTCCGCCCGCGCATCGGCGTCGCCGGCATCGCGCTCGCCGACAAGCTCCCGAAGCGCCAGACCGTCCTGCAGACCGTCCTCACCGCGGCGTACGGCATGACCGCCACCTGGAACGAGGACTACGAGGAAGTGGACGAGCAGCGCGCCCGCGCCTTCCTCGACCGCCTCGGCATGACGGACTACGTCGACCGGAACTTCGGCACCCTCTCCGAGGGCGAGCGCAAGCGCACCCTCATCGCCCGCGCCCTCATGGCCGACCCCGAGCTCCTCCTGCTCGACGAGCCCGCCGCGGGCCTCGACCTCGGCGGCCGCGAGGACCTCGTTCGCCGCCTCGGCCGCCTCGCCCGCGACCCGATCGCCCCCTCGATGCTGATGGTCACGCACCACGTCGAGGAGATCGCCCCCGGCTTCACCCACGTCCTGATGATCCGCCAGGGCAAGGTCCTCGCCGCCGGCCCCATCGAGCTCGAGCTCACCTCCCGCAACCTCTCCCGCTGCTTCGGCCTGCCCCTGGTCGTCGAGCAGAACGGCGACCGCTGGACGGCCCAGGGCCTCCCGCTCAGCTGACCCGGAGCGCGGCGGCACGGCGGCACGGCACGGCACTGCTTCGGCCGTGCCGTTTCGTACGCGGGCGAGGGGCCGAAGGCACCCTGTCCCCGAGCCCACCTCCGCGCCTACGATGACCACGTGGACATCGACGCATGGGTGTGGTGGCTGATCGCGGCGGTCGGCCTCGGTATTCCTCTCGTTCTGACGGCCATGCCGGAGTTCGGGATGTTCGCGGTGGGCGCCGTCGCCGGCGCCGTGACGGCCGCCCTCGGCGGCGGCATCGTCCTGCAGGTGGTGGTCTTCGTCGTCGTGTCGGTCGCCCTCATCGCGGTCGTACGCCCCATCGCCGCCCGGCACCGCTCGCAGCAGCCCCAAGTCGCCTCCGGAGTCGAGGCGTTGAAGGGCAGGCAGGCCGAGGTCCTGGAGCGGGTCGACGCCCGCGGCGGCCGCATCAAACTCGCCGGCGAGGTCTGGTCGGCCCGCGCCCTCGACTCCACGCAGTCCTTCGAGGCCGGGCAGCAGGTCGACGTCGTCGAGATCGACGGAGCGACGGCGATCGTGATGTGACGGGGCCGACGGGCCGTCAACCGACGGCGACGCGGCGGACATCGGCGCCGTTGATTGGCGCGAACTGAGCGAACGTCCCCCGCGCACCGCAGCGGTCTGACAGACTCGACCACCAAGATCTTTCCGATTGTCACGCCGGCAAGAAGGGCTCGGGGGAACACCGATGGAACCGATCATCATCGTCCTCGTCATCCTGGTGGTGCTCGTCTTCATCGCCCTGATCAAGACGATCCAGGTGATTCCGCAGGCGAGCGCCGCCATCGTCGAACGCTTCGGGCGCTACACCCGCACGCTCAACGCGGGACTCAACATTGTCGTCCCGTTCATCGACTCGGTCCGCAACCGCATCGACCTCCGCGAACAGGTCGTCCCGTTCCCGCCGCAGCCGGTGATCACCCAGGACAACCTGGTCGTCAACATCGACACGGTCATCTACTACCAGGTGACCGACGCCCGCGCCGCGACGTACGAAGTGGCCAGCTACATCCAGGCGATCGAGCAGCTCACCGTCACCACCCTGCGCAACATCATCGGCGGCATGGACCTCGAGCGGACCCTCACCTCCCGCGAGGAGATCAACGCCGCGCTCCGCGGAGTCCTCGACGAGGCCACCGGCAAGTGGGGCATCCGCGTCAACCGCGTCGAGCTCAAGGCGATCGAGCCGCCGACCTCCATCCAGGACTCGATGGAGAAGCAGATGCGCGCCGACCGCGACAAGCGCGCCGCGATCCTCACCGCGGAGGGCATCCGCCAGTCCGCGATCCTCACCGCGGAGGGCGAGAAGCAGTCCGCGATCCTCAAGGCCGAAGGTGAGGCCAAGGCCGCCGCCCTGCGCGCGGAGGGCGAGGCCCAGGCCGTCCGCACGGTCTTCGAGGCGATCCACGCCGGCGACCCGGACCAGAAGCTGCTCTCGTACCAGTACCTCCAGATGCTCCCGAAGATCGCCGAAGGCGACGCCAACAAGCTCTGGATCGTCCCCAGCGAGATCGGCGACGCCCTCAAGGGCCTCTCCGGCGCCATGGGCAACTTCGGTGCCATGGGCGGCGGTTCGAGCACCCCGACCGTCCCCGCCCCGGCCAAGTCCCTCAGCCCCGAGCGCCGCGAACAGCCCCCGCTCGACTGACAGTTGTACGTACGAGGGCCCGCCTCCCGATGAAGGAGGCGGGCCTTCCGCATACACGGACCACGCTCGCAGTACGCGGATCACGTACGACGCTCACGCCGCGGCGGGCTCCGGCAGCCACTCCGGCAGCCCGGCCCGGCCCTCCGCGCCGAGCGCGAGCAGCATCGCGTCCGTGGGCGTCGGGACGTACGGCTCGAAGAGCAGCGGCATCCCGGCCTCCTCCGGCGTGCGATTCGCCTTGCGGTGGTTGTCCGGCGCGCACGAGGCGACCGTGTTCAGCCACGTGTCGCCGCCGCCCTGCGACTTCGGCACGACATGGTCCACCGTCGTCGCCCGACGTCCGCAGTACGCGCACTTGTGCCGGTCCCGGACCAGCACACCCCGCCTCGACCACGGGGCCTGTCTTCGGAACGGCACCCGTACGAACCTCAGCAGCCGGATCACCCGGGGCACCGGAAGGTCCACCGCGGCGGCACGCATCCGCAGCTCGGGGTGGGAGGCTTCGACGACGGCCTTGTCCTGCAGCACCAGCACGACGGCACGGTTCAGCGACACCGTCGACAGCGGCTCGAAGCTCGCGTTCAGCACCAGCGTGTCCCGCATTTTTCGCCCACCCTCCCGTGTTGCACCTGCCCACCCCACGGCGGACTTGGATCAACTCTGGCCGGGTGCGCCGCATGGGACAACGGAATAAAAAATGCCCGCCCCTGATCACTTCCATGACCAAGGACGGGCAAACAGCCGGTGAACGATCGACTTTCGGCCGGAAATCGCCGTAAGGCGACCTCCGCGCTCAGCCTTCGGCAGGCGCCTCGTACTCACCGATGAGCTGCGCGCGGGCCAGCGTGTGGAACCGCAGATTGAAACCGACGACGGCCGGCGAGGCGTCCGCGTCCGGCCCCAACTTCTCCTGGTCCACCGCGTACACGGTGAACACATAACGGTGCGAACCGTCCCCGGGCGGGGGAGCGGCGCCGCCGAACTCCTTCGACCCGTAGTCGTTGCGCGCGTGCACGGCGCCCTCGGGAAGACCCTCGAACTTGCCGCTGCCCGCACCGGCGGGAAGCTCCGTGACCGTGACCGGAAGGTCGAACAGCACCCAGTGCCAGAACCCGCTCCCCGTGGGCGCGTCCGGGTCGAAACACGTCACGGCGAAGCTCTTGGTCCCCTCCGGGAAGCCCTCCCACCGCAGTTGCGGCGAGACATTGCCACCCGACAGCACCTGGCCGTCCCCGAGCGCCTCACCCGCCGCCACGTCATCGCTCACCACGGTGAACGACGGCACCTGCGGCAGGAAGTCATGGGGAAGCGGCGGCCTCTTGTCAGTCACGTCAAACCTCCGGTCCAGCGGTAGAGCCTGCTGCGCAAAAGCCTAGGCCCTAGGCCCAGTTGCGCTTGCTTCCGACCTCCGACAGCCACTGATTGAGGTACGCCGCCCAGTCGGTCCCCTGGAAGTCCGCAAGACCCACCTTGAACGCGCGGTACGAGTCACTGCCCGAGGTGAACAGCCCCGGCTTCTTGTCCATCTCCAGGACGACGTCCATCTCGCGGTCGTCGGCGACGAAGCTCAACTCGACCTGGTTGATGCCCCGGTACTGCTGCGGCGGCAGGAATTCGATCTCCTGGTAGAAGGGCAGCTTCTGCCGCGTACCGCGAATGTGCCCCTTCTCCATGTCCGCGCTCTTGAAGCGGAACCCGAGCCGGATGAAGGCGTCGAGAATGGCCTGCTGCGCCGGCAGCGGGTGCACGTTGACCGGGTCGAGGTCGCCGGAGTCCACCGCACGCGCGATCGCCAGCTCGGTGGTCACACCGATGTTCATGCCGCGCAGCGCCGTGCCGTCGATCATCGTGACCGGCGTCTCCCACGGAATGTCGAGCCCGAACGGCACCGAGTACACCTGGTTCGCCTGCAGCTGGAACGCGCCGCCGAGCTGCTGCCGAGTGAACTCGATGTCCTGCTTGGTCTCCTGGTCACCGCCCTCGACCTCGACCCGCGCCTGCAGGCCGACCGAAAGACCCTCGATCTCCTGCTCCACGGACCCGCCCTGGATCCGCACCTCACCCTGCACGACACCACCGGGCACCACATTGACCTCGGTGAGCACCGTCTCCACGGAAGCCCCACCAGCACCCAGGCTCGCCAGCAGCTTCTTGAACGCCATGACTTCTCCCCGCACTCTCGTCCCAGCGGACGTGAACTCTGTTCTCCACGGTCCTACGACCCCTACAAACGCAATCCAGCCGTGGCCGGTTCCGCCCCCTCACCCTGACAAGGGCCGCCTCCCCTGACCACCCGCGCGTGCACATCCCTTGCACTACGCTCGTACGGCATGATCGCGGCCCCTGACCGTACGCCCCTGCCCAGGAACTTCTTCGACCGACCCGTCCTCGAAGTCGCCCCCGACCTGCTCGGCCGCACCCTGGTCCGCAGCACCCCGGACGGCCCGATCCACCTGCGTCTCACCGAGGTGGAGGCCTACGACGGCCACAAGGACCCGGGCTCCCACGCCTACCGCGGCCGCACCGCCCGCAACGCGGTGATGTTCGGCCCGCCCGGACATGCGTACGTCTACTTCACCTACGGAATGTGGCACTGCATGAATCTGGTGTGCGGCCCGGACGGCCTCGCCAGTGCGGTGCTGCTGCGCGCCGGCGAGATCACCGAGGGCGCGGAGCTCACCAGGCACCGGCGCCATTCGGCCCGCAACGACAAGGAACTCGCCAAAGGCCCCGCCCGTCTGGCCACGGCCCTGGACATCGACCGCGCCCTCGACGGCACGGACGTCTGCGCCGGCCCGCTCTCGCCGCTGACAGTCCTCGGCGGGACGCCGGTCTCCTCCGGCCAGGTGCGCAACGGTCCGCGTACGGGAGTCTCGGGTGAGGGAGGCGTTCACCCCTGGCGCTTCTGGATCGCCGACGACCCGACGGTGAGCCCGTACCGCGCCCACAAGCCCCGACGCCGGAGGACTTGACGGCGGCCCGGCAGGTCCGTAATGTAGCCCGAGCCTCTTGAACCGGGTACTGCCTTCGACAGCAGCCGGAAGAGGCCAACCCACTCTCTCTATGCAACTTCCCTCAACGGGGTCAATTTCGGCATGCCCGGAATTGAATTCGCGGCCCGATTTTGAACGGCCGAGGGAAATCCACTAGAGTTCGAG